>MFGX01000001.1:0-1336 GCA_001778455.1 Candidatus Fraserbacteria bacterium RBG_16_55_9
TCCTCTAGCAACGGCTCACTCAAGATCAATTCAAACTGACTTGCTTTGAAGGCCTCAAGCACTTGCGCTGGGAACCCTCGAGGGTTCAGGAGCGCTGATACCCAAACGTTTGTGTCAACGAGGGCGCGCGGCATGGGATTTGCGGCGCCGTGTTTCCTTTGAGGCCGCCGTGATATCCGCTTCTATCTCCTCAGGCTTGAAATCACGTGTCCGCTGCTGTATTCGCGCAAGTAGCTGCTCTAAGCGTCGATTCCATTCCTCTTGGGAAGGCGCTCGTTTCGGGTTTTTCTTATATCGATCAAGAAACTCCTGAAGCGCTTGGCGAACCAGCTCTGTAAAGCTCTGCCCCTCTTCGATTGCGATGTGTTTGAGGAGGCGTAGCTGATCCTCTTCCAGGTAAATGTTGGTCCGCTTCATCGTGTAGACATCTCCGGATGTTATTATACACCATGATGTCAAGGCGACACGACACCGCTCGCGCGCGTCAGCTTTAGCCCTCGGTTCTCTAGTTCATGAATGAAGGAGTTGATTCCCAGCGAATCGCTGACCACATGGCCCGTTATGATCAGATTCTTGCCCTGTGCTTGAAACTCCTGCTGGAGCTTCCGCGAGTCCGGCCCGGCACAGTGAATATAAATGACGGTGTCGATCCCATGATCAAAGTAGGCTTTGGCCACAGGATAGCCCCCGTTGGTCCCGCAAGCGTGAGAAACAGCCACACGGCCGATCTTGTTCTCCGGTCGTCCCACCCGAACCTCCATCTGAGTCTGAGCGTTTCGAAATTCGCTCATGTCACTCTTAAATCTCTCGATCAACTCGCGGACCGTGCTCTCGGGCTTCAGCTTCTTCACCGAAGCGAGCATCTGCTGCCGGCCAATCTCATCTAAGGGCAAGTGAATGTTCATATAAGAAACATTCAACATTCGAGCAAACGAGGGAGCATGGTCATAGTTGGCAATGTGCGCTTGGCAGCGCGCATCGTAGATCCGCTCGGCCATCGCCTGCTCGGCTACGTCTTTGGGCACGCCATGCTCGATCATCATCTCGGTGTGCCGGTGCAAGACTTCCGGAAAATGAAGTGTCGAAGAGCCGCCCTTGGGATGGTGCGAGATGACGAGATCAAACCCCAGTTGCTTGGCGATGAGCAACTCCGGCGCGTCTAAGTCAATGCCGATCAGAGCGTTTTTCAGGTTCTTCCCGGAGGTATAGATAGCGCTGTCTGCCGGAACACTGCGAAATCCAGACATCTCCAACGCAAGTTGCATGATCTCTTCTGTGTTTAGGCCCATAGATCTCACCTCCTTACGTTTATAGTTCTTCCCTCAACGTTTGGACA
>MFGX01000001.1:1380-1558 GCA_001778455.1 Candidatus Fraserbacteria bacterium RBG_16_55_9
GAGCATCTTCTTATATTCAAGGGGATCATTCAGCAAGCGCCGGGTCTCCTCCACAATGCGATTCTCATCCGTGCCGACGAGCCGGGCCACTCCGGCCTCCACGGCCTCCGGCCGCTCGGTCGTTTCGCGCAGCACCAGCACAGGCTTGGCCAGCGAGGGAGCCTCTTCCTGAACTCCG
>MFGX01000001.1:1720-1900 GCA_001778455.1 Candidatus Fraserbacteria bacterium RBG_16_55_9
GGAATCTGCTGGACGATTCGTTTGAGAGCACGGCAGATATGCTCGAACGGTCCCCCAAAGCTCTCGCGCCGATGCGCCGTTACCAAGATCAGGCGATGTCCATCCGGAAGATTGATGGGGGGCTTGAGTTGTCGGAAACGCTCGTCCTGTACGATCATCTGGAGGGCATCGACGACTGTA
>MFGX01000001.1:2040-2319 GCA_001778455.1 Candidatus Fraserbacteria bacterium RBG_16_55_9
TGTCTCCGGTGCGTAGCCCGGCCTCCACATGGGCGACGGGGGTCTTCTCGTAGAAGGCTGCGAGGGTTGCTGCGAACGCCGTCGTCGTATCTCCCTGAACGATGAGCACATCCGGGTGCTCTTTTCGCAAGACCTCCTTTACCCTGAGCAATACGCTCGTGGTGACGTGATAGAGGTCTTGGTCCGGCCTCATGATGGCCAAGTCATGATCAGCGTGGATGTCGAAGAACTGTACGAAGGGATCTAGCATATCACGGTGTTGCGCCGTGAGGCAGACGA
>MFGX01000001.1:2348-3660 GCA_001778455.1 Candidatus Fraserbacteria bacterium RBG_16_55_9
TTAAGAACGGGAGCAAGCTTGATGGCCTCAGGTCGTGTGCCAAATACCGCAAGAACCCTCATCGTACTCTTCCCAGCTTCAGATCATAGGGTTATACACGGTGAGCGTCAATCTCTTTTTTAGGAATTGTCAGGCTTGAAGATGGCCTGCATGCGACCCGAACGTGAAGTGATCTGGATAACTTGACGAATCCGAAGGCCCGTGTTATTATATGAGATAGGTTCATCCGAAAGGGCAACCCCTTCGGGAGGAGGGGGCGCAAAGCCACGGGCCCAGAAAGGGCAGCCGGGCTACCGAAGATGAAAAGCGCCAACGGGAAGTATGTTGTATGGGCGTGCTTACTACTCGCCGTATTCATAGCGTTCCAGGCTATGGGAGCGAGTAGCTTGCCTCGTAATCTTTCTAGTAACCCCGGAGCTTCGTTATTCCCCGCCATGGCCATCTCAAACGACGGTATCGTCGTGGTTTGGGACGATGACACCATAGGGAATACGGAGATTTTCTATGCGCAGAGCATCGACGGCGGTCGCTCTTTTTCAACACCCAAGAACCTCTCGAATAACTCAGGTGAATCTCGCAATCCTGCCATCGCGGCCTCGGGAGACAATGTGTACATCGTCTGGGACGACGATTCACTAGGCAATGCGGAGATCTTCTATGTCATGAGCCAGGATGGGGGCCAGACGTTTTCGTTACCCCAAAACCTCTCTCAAAACCAAGGTCGATCCATCCTTCCAGCACTCATTGCCACCGAAGGGCGTGTAGATGTAGTCTGGCAAGACGACACGCCAGGAAATCGTGAGATTCTCTACACCCAGAGCCCCGACGGCGGTCGCACCTTTTCAGCACCCAGGAACCTCTCACAGGACCAGGGACGCTCTTTGAGCCCGGCCATTGCCGCTACAGGCACCAACGTCTATGTGGTCTGGGATGACAATACACCCGGAAACCATGAGGTTTTCTTTACTCAAAGCCTGGATGGCGGACAGAGCTTTATAGCCACCCGGAACCTGTCCAACACATCCTCTTTTTCGGCTGCTCCCGCTCTCGCGGTGTGGGAAGACCATGTATACGTGACATGGACGGAAGAGTTTACACAGGAGAACTACGAAATCCTCTTCTCCCAGAGCTCGGAGGGTGGAAACCGCTTCACCTCACCGCAAAATATCTCTCAAAGCTCAACGTACTCCGGAGCCTCCGTCGTGGCAGCTTCTGGCGAGGATGTGTACTTGATCTGGATCGAAGGGTTATTGCAACAAAGGCATGGCAAGCCCTACGTGGACTATGAAGCACTCTATGCCCATAGCTCTAG
>MFGX01000001.1:3672-4007 GCA_001778455.1 Candidatus Fraserbacteria bacterium RBG_16_55_9
GTTTGCAATGCCGCAAAACGTCTCCGCCAGCGAAGGTGCGACGGTAAACCCAGCTCTTGCTGTATCAGGCAAACAGATGCTTCTGGTCTATGCGGACGAAACCCCAGGCAACTTCGAGATCTTCTTCTTCGATACCCTCTCCGAATGAATGGTCACGGAGAGACACAATCTGTAGGCAAGACCAAGACTTCTTCGGGGTCCACCTCCTGACCACGGTCATCGATCAGGTCTTCGGGTACTGTCAACTCCAACGGGAGGGCTCGGGTCGTCACAAGAGCCCGGACTGTGATGGCCGCGATGACAACATCTGTGGCACCTGCTTGAATCGTGTCTTC
>MFGX01000001.1:4188-5612 GCA_001778455.1 Candidatus Fraserbacteria bacterium RBG_16_55_9
AAACTTTCGCCAGGTGGGGGTATTTCCTCCTCACAGTGGACTTGAAATACCATATTCGGAACATCGGACGCACCCGTCGTCAGGAGGCTACTTGCCATACTCAGCGTCCACAAACACAAGATTTTTCTTGAATTCAAGGAGATTCGTCCCTTGCCTCTCTTCGCACCTCGAACAGCTCTACTCAAGCCCAACGAATTTCTGTAGGCGGCTATTCACGGAATCGGTCACATAGATATTGCCATCGACATCGACAGCGATCCCGGTGGGGTTGTTGAAGAGACCCTCATCCTGACCCAAACCTCCCCACGTGGTGATGAAGTTACCCCCTGCGTCAAATTTCTGAATGCGATGGTTCAAAGTATCGGTTACGTATACATTGCCCACGGAATCGACGGCAACGCCAAAGGGCAAGAAGAGTTCCCCATCCCCCCTGCCGGGGATGCCCCACTTCTTAAGAAAGGCACCCGACAGCGAGAACTTCTGCACACGATGATTGCCAGAATCCACCACGTAAACGTACCCGTTGCTATCCAGCGCTAAGCCTCTGGGATCGTGAAACTGGCCATCCCCAGCTCCGAAGCTTCCCCATTTCATGAGAAAGCTTCCCGCCGCATCGAATTTCTGGACCCGATCATTGCCAGAATCGCTGACGTACACGTTACCCTCTTCGTCTATAGCCACGCCGATAGGTTGATTGAATTGACCCTCACCGTTCCCCCGGCGACCCCATTTCATCAGGAATGCTCCGCTGGCATCGAATTTTTCGATGCGCGCATTGCCGAAGTCACTCACATACACGTTTCCAGCTTTATCGACGGCGATGCCCTGGGGCAAGGCAAACTGACCATCGCCCACTTCGAGCGGACCCTCTCCATCGGGATCGGTGCAACCCGAGTTCTGCAACAGATCGCAATGGCTTCCCCACTCGGCAAGCAACTGCTGATTTGGGCTGAACTTTTGGATGCGGTGATTGCCGGTGTCGACCACATACACGTTGCCTGCTAGGTCCACAGCGACGGCTCGTGGGAGGTCAAACTGGCCACCGTCCAGGCCGAACCTACCCCACTGCCCTAGAAAGGCGGTGCGAGAGGTGATCCGTTTACCAGCGATAAACGAGAATTGCTGGGGAGGGCTCTTATTCCCCTGCTCATCTAGGAGCGTGACTTGTAGTGTCACCTGCTGACCCAACTGAGAGAAGATCAGGAACTGGAAGATGCCATCCACTTTCCCCTTGACGTTGGGATTGAAGCTAAACGGCGGGAAGGTCACGGCCTTGACCACCGTGAAATCCACCGAGACGATATTGGCATCTGGGTCTCGGAAACCCAGAGTGCCAATCACCTGAGACCCGTCCGAGGGTATGAGCTTCGGGAAATCAATGAATATGATCTCTGGAATGCCAGAAGCCGGTTGAATGCCGCCTG
>MFGX01000001.1:5674-7163 GCA_001778455.1 Candidatus Fraserbacteria bacterium RBG_16_55_9
TTGGTGACACCCATGATTCCCCTCCTGCCACCAATTAACCACAAACGTGCAGCCAAAGTCAAGCAGAGGAATGAAGAGCCAGGGGTGGGGAAGCCTGACCCCCAACCCCTGGCCACTGTTCCTCCCGATTACTTGACTTCGAACTTAGTCGGTATTAGCAAGAGGTTATCTCTTTCTATTACCCGACCCTTGTCATCCAAGATCGTTGTACCCGGATCGAAGAGCGACAAGACCGAACGACCCGGTAGTAAGATTCGAAGCTTCAGCTCAGCGAAGACCACGTTGGTATCGCCGATCCGGATCTTGTCTTTGGCATCTATAGCTTTGAATCGCACGGAGAAGTCCTGTTTTTCTACAACCTGGAAGAATTCAGGCTCGATGGTCTTGCTCTCGATGCTCTCGATACGTGCGATCCTGCTTTGGGCGGAAGCGTCTCCAACGTTGAAGACGAGTTCGTAATTGGATAGCCCATCCGGGAGTGACAAGAAGACGAGCTGTACGGTCACATCTTCACCTGGCGGTGGTATCTCCTCGTCCTTGACCTTGACCTGGATGATCATCTGGTTCGGAGCGAGTGCGTTATCGAAGGTACAAATGACGCTGCCACCTGGCAGCAGTGTGAAGGTCGTGTCTCCACCATCACAGCTAGCCCCGACCTGCAACCAGTTCGCCGGGATGAGCGATTCCGTCACGGTGTAAGTCCCAGCAGCAACGGTAATGGGGCCTGTGCTCCCTATGCCGCCCACTGTGGTGATGGATTCCGTCGATGAACTTGGTCCGCTGATGGTGAAGCCAAAGGTGTCATCTCCACCCACCGTGTTCTTGACAATGATGATTGTAGCAATCTGGTCGTCATTGGTGACGATGCAGATCACTACAGCGCCTTCGTCAAGTCCGCTACTCGAGCAGGCACCCAATGTGCTGGCTGTGTAACCTGCAGGCCCACTCTCGCTGACACTAAATGCCTGGTTGGCGTTGAGCGTTACCAGCGCACCGCCCTCGCTGCCCGCAAAGGAGCTTGGGCTTGCTCCCGCGCCTGCTACGCTCATCGTCCAGTCACCAGCTACTTGTGTACCGCCGTTGTCGTTGACTGCATGCTTGATGACCGTAAGCGTCGGCGCTATGTCGTCGTTCGTGATGGTGCAGGTCTTGGTCTCACCGTTGCCGATCGTGCCAGAGCAGTCGGTGGAGTCAGAGCGAGCATAGCCACTAGGCCCTGTTTCACCAACGCTGTAGCTGCCTGCGTCCAGCGTCACCGCCGTGCCGCTCTCGCTGCCTGCAAAGGAACTGAGTGAGACGTCAGTGCCAATCACGCTCATTGTCCAGTTACCAGCCACATTGTTACCGCCGTTGTCATTGACTGCATGCTTGATGACGGTCAGTGTTGCTGCCTGGTCATCGTTGGTAATCGTGCAGCTGGCGCTCTGGCCCAGGGCGAGCGTGATCTGGCTGCCGTTCTGCGTGCCGCCCGTGCAACTCCAGGCGCTGG
>MFGX01000001.1:7304-7401 GCA_001778455.1 Candidatus Fraserbacteria bacterium RBG_16_55_9
GTCGTTGGTCACCGACTTATTCAGCGTCAGGCTCGGCGCATCGTCATTGTTGGTAATCGTGCAGCTGGCGCTCTGGCCCAGGGCGAGCGTGATCTGG
>MFGX01000002.1:0-3610 GCA_001778455.1 Candidatus Fraserbacteria bacterium RBG_16_55_9
ATGCGTGACACGACTGGTTATGCCATCAGGAAGAACCAGGGCAGTCTCATCCCAGACGACCTGAATCGCTTGGTCCCGCTTATTCTCTAGCACAACCGACAGAGTTTCATAATAGGCACTGTTCCCCCACCCTACCCGCCAATCAGGAATAAGAACAGCTCCGACCCACTCATCTTCGTACAGAAATATCTGCCTCGCCCCGTATGTACTTTCCGCTAGCGCCTGAGCCATTGCAGCTTGCCAAGAATAGTCCGTGACAGTGACATCCCGAATCTCTGATTCTTGGCAAATAGGGATGATTGCGATGATTGCAGCGCAGCCGGTGAGCATCAATACGAATACGAGCAGCGCTACAAAACTGGGGCCAGTTGCATACGCCATGAGAGGCTCCTCCCCCCCAGTTACCATAACAGAGCCCATATGAAATCTGCAAATGAGGGAATCTGGCAATTGATTGGTTCAGTCGTTTTGGCTCTCGCTACCTCGTTCCGGAAGGCAGAGTAGGGTTCTCTGCTTTTCGGGAACGCGCTACCCATCAGAACTTTCTCCAAAGAAGTGGGTCACCAGCAAAAAGAGGCGCCGGGAGCCTTCTTGCGTCGCACATGAACCCGATGAGTAGTGAGCTTTTTCGCGCAAGGCTCCTGAGCCTTCCTTGACAGCGCATGAGAGCCCTTCTATAATGCCGAACACTTATTTTGTAATAGCCGAAGGAGATGTCAAAACGTGAGTAAGCTCGTCATCGTCGAATCCCCCACCAAGGCGCGTACCATCGAGCGCTACTTGGGCAAGGGATTTAAGGTCTTGAGCTCCATGGGCCACGTGCGGGATCTCCCCGAACGAGAACTCGCCGTGGACATCGAGAGCGATTTTGAGCCAAAACTGATCGTCACGAACAAGAAGGCTGTCACCCAACTGAAGAAAGCCGTTGAAGCAGCCGATGCAGTTTATCTAGCCACGGACAACGACCGCGAGGGTGAGGCCATTGCATTTGATCTCTACGAGGTGCTGGACCACAAGCGCAAGAAGAAGTATCTGCGCGTGGTTTTTAACGAGATAACTAAGCGCGTCATTCTTGAATCCATTGAGAATCCAACGGAGATCGATCTTAAGAAAGTCGAGGCTCAAAGAGCCCGCCGGATTCTCGATCGGTTAATGGGGTATTTGATCAGCCCTCTACTCTCAAAAACGCTCTCCGGTAGCCCGTACGAGGGTCTCTCCGCTGGGCGTTCCAGAGCGTAGCGCTCAAGTTCATCTGCGAGCGCGAGCTGGAGATCCAAGCCTTTGTGCCAGAAGAGTATTGGACGATTGATGCCAAGCTCGCCGATGGTTCCGAGTTCTTAGCTCGTCTTGAGCGCTACCGGAGGAAGAAGCCGAAGATCCCGAATCAGGCCGAGGCCGAGCGCATCCGTGGAGAACTCCAAGCGCTCAACTCTTCTACAGGTTTTCTCGTCAAAGAAATCCAGGAAGAGGAGAGCACTCGAACTCCTCCGCCGCCCTTCATCACCAGCACGCTCCAGCAGTCGGCTTCTTCCATGATTCGGTTCGCTCCACGGAAGACGATGCAGATCGCCCAGCAGCTCTATGAGGGTATTAAGCTGGAAGCAGGACACGAAGGTCTCATCACGTACATGCGTACGGACTCGCTCCGCGTCTCTGACGTTGCTCGTAAAGACGTACGAGCTTTCATTCAGAGCCAATATGGTGAGAGATATCTCTCCGAGAAGGAGCGAGTGTTCAAGAACAAGAAGGCGGCGCAAGATGCTCACGAGGCCATCCGACCCACCGATGTAGGACGCACGCCCGAGTCGATCAAGCAGTTTCTCGGTGCGGATCAATATAAGGTCTACAAGCTGATTTGGGAGCGGTTCGTCGCCACCCAAATGGCAGAAGCCCTCTACCACAAGAAAGAGGTGGACATCACCGCAGGTGACTATCTCCTAGCCGCCAAAGGGAGCCAGCTCATCTTCGACGGCTTCTTAAGAGTCTGGAAGTTGCCGCCTCTTAAGGACGAAGGCGTGGAGCTTCCGACCCTCAAAGAAGGAGAGCGCCTCAAGCTCTTAGAGATTCTATCGGAGCAGCACTTCACGGAGCCGCCCAATCGCTACAGCGAGGCCAGCTTGGTAAAGGCTTTGGAAGAGAAAGGCATTGGGCGCCCGAGCACGTACGCAGCCATCGTCTCGACGATCCAAGAGCGTCGCTACGTCTCCAAAGAGAAGGGTGGCACTCTCCAGCCCACGCTTCTCGGGTTTATCGCTACGGACTTTCTGAAAGACTTCTTCCCGCTCACCGTAGCGGAAGACTTCACAGCTCACATGGAAGAGGAGCTCGATAAGATCAGCAATGGAGAGCTTACACGCACCCAGGTGCTCAAGGAGTTCTACGAGCCCCTTTCCAAGAAGCTGAGCCAGGCTCAGGATGAGCTCAGTCAAGAGAACCCAACGTTCCACATCGCGACGGATGTTCAATGCCCAAACTGCGGGTCTCCCATGGAAGTGCGCTTCTGGAAGGGCCGGGCGTTCTTGGGTTGCTCTCGCTACCCCGAATGCAAGCAGACCATCAATTTCCCCGAGCAGATCGAGTACGTCTATCGCGGAAAGCGAGTAGAGCTCCAAGAGCATCTCAAGTCCTATCAGCAAGAGAAGAAAGAGATCGAGAGCGAAGCGCCAGCTAGAAGTTGCCCCAATTGTGGATCGCCCATGCAATTGCGAGACGGAAAATTTGGACGTTTCTACGGCTGCTCACGCTATCCGGAATGCAAGACAACCGAACCCGTTTCCACCGGGGTCCCGTGTCCACTGTGTGGTTGCGATATTGTGGAGCGTTACGCCAGAAAGACCCGCAAGCCGTTTTATGGTTGCCAAGGCTATCCGGAATGCAAGTTCGCAGTCAACGAGAGACCCGCAAAACTCTGTCCCGAGTGTGGGGAAGGCGTGCTTGTGCAACGCGAAAACGAAACGGGAGAATTCTTAGCTTGCAGCAACAAGAAGTGTGAGCACCGTGAGGCAGTGGAGCCATCCATCGCCGTCGCATCTGCAGAAGATTAACATGCACCCGACAGATTTTATCTATGTTGTGGAATCGAAGCGGGGGGTTCGCGAAGCACTGGTCTCTGTTTGGAAGACAGCTATGGCAGCCGGATGGACCGTCGTAGGTGATTATGATCTTACGAGCTTGCTCGTCGCGAGCGGCAGTCCAAAAGAGATCAAGAGCATCGACATCTGTCGGCCTGAGTTGGCACGCCCCTTTGTGGGTGCCGAGATGCTCACGGCTCTTTGCATGCCATGCAGTGTCTTAATCTACTCGGACAATGGAGTGACGAAGCTGGCAGCCATGCGCCCGAGCGTGGTGATGCCCAAGCTATTCGAAAAAGCAACCCAAGCCGTGGGTGATCTCGCTGAACAAGTGGATCATGAACTGAAAGACATTTTGGAGAAAGCCAAATAGGGTATACGAGGGAGCATCCTGTGAGTGATCACCATGAGTAGATCGAACTCCGACAAGTCGAGGTCAACGCAGAAGGAGCAAGTTCGAAAGGTCTTTACCGAGAAGGCCGATTCGTACGCCGCGAACAAACCGGCTATGGACCGGATCTCCTACGAGTGGATGCTGA
>MFGX01000002.1:3713-8967 GCA_001778455.1 Candidatus Fraserbacteria bacterium RBG_16_55_9
AGACCTCACTCGTGCCCTACTTAAGAAAGCAAAAGGGTTCCAGCTTGAGCGAGGACTGAGGAATGTGAGTTTTCTTGAGGGAGATGTGGAGTACCTTCCGTTCGCGGAGGGCACGTTTGACCTCGTCACATGCCACAAAGCATTTCATCATTTCCAGCGCTCTGAGCGAGTTCTTTCAGAACTCCATCGCGTGCTACGCCAGGGTGGGCGACTTACGTTGGGCGATACGATCTCTTCCGAGGATCCTGCAAAAAACGAATACCATAACCGCCTTGAGCGCTTAAGAGATCCATCCCATGTGCAGATGCATTCGGTCTCCCAGCTTAGAGCGTTCGCAGAGCGATCAGGTTTTTCCGTAGAAGACATTTCGCAGTTCGACGACGAAAGAGATTTCGAGACGTGGATGAAGACGATCACTCCTCCCGCGGATGTAATTGAGAAGATCCGGGGCATGATGATTGCGGGCATTCCGCACGACCCCACAGGTCAAAACGTGCGCCTTGTAGATGGAAAACTCTATTACACACGTCACTCCTTGGTGCTCTCGGCCCTCAAGAAGTGAACCCTAGCCTCGAGCCGCTTGGTCGATGATCGACTCCACTTCCTCATCGATCTGCTTCGCCTGCTCACCGATTTTGGAAGCTGCCTCGAGAAAGATCTGCGGCAGGACAGCGCCTGGACGCATAGCCGCGATTTTCGTCTTGCCCTTGTCTGTGAAGATGAGGACGCTACAAGGCATACACAGGGCAGTCAACCGTTCCGCGCTCATGAAGCGATTCGCGTGGGCAGGGGCACAGATGTCGAGCGACTTCACTTGCTCCGACTGCGGGAAGCCCTTGGCAGCAAGGATTTCTGAGAAATCGTAGTCACCCAAGATCCCCCACTTGGCAGACTCCGCAGCTCTTCTCACGGCGATGACAGCTTCCTGAAAGCTCTTCGTTGTTTCGGCTATGTAAACGAAATCCGTAGATCCCATCGGTGCCTCCTATTCACGATCATTATGCCTGGGAACAGGCCCAAGGGCAACAGTCTTTGGCCTTGAAACGTATCGGGGGGCTTGTTAGAGTGATCGTCAGGCCGGGGTGGCGAAACCGGTACACGCGGCAGACTTAAAATCTGCTGGGCTTCATGGCCCTTGCGGGTTCGAGTCCCGCCCCCGGCACCCGACCGACACACCTTGTGTCCTGTTTCCCCTCCAGGGAGCCATTCGAGTAAGATGCTCACTCGAAATGGCGAATCATCCATCACGTGGCTCAGAGAGAACGCGCAATCTCTTTCGTTGGCGTTGGTTTGACTCTCTCTCTCTCTATCTGCCCTTTGGCTTCCTGGCTCTCCTCAATCGCCACTGGAATCTCTATCACCAGGGTCTAAGGCGGCCTGCTTGGAAGGGCATCGAGTCTATCCTGTTCTTTGTGCCCTTCGGATTCTACGTAGCTATGATCCTGCGCTGGCTGCGCGAGCGGTTCTATCACCCATCAGAAGTCAGCAACCAGACGACAGACTGTCCCCACTGCGGACAGCCCTGTATTGACGATCTTGTGCTGCACAAAAATTATCCCTACTGGTTTTCCGAAGAGCTGCTTGCGGTCATGAGCGAAAGATACTTTCGTGCGAGCGTACACGGTCTGGAGAAGATTCCGGAAGACGGCCCCGTGGTGATTCTGATGAATCACGCGGGGATGGCGTTCCCTTGGGATTTTCTTGTCTTTGGCAGCTTTCTGATCCGAGAGCGTGGGGAAGGGTTTTGGTTGCGCGGTCCGGGTGAGAAAGCCTTTGTGCAGAATCAGATTCTCAATTACATCTTGCCTGAGAGATGGCTGGAAACTCTCGGGGGAGTCCAAGCTACATACAAAGACTTTGAGAAGATTTTTAGACACGAACAGATCATTTTATATGCTCCCGAAGGAGTCAAGGGCATGGCCAAGGGTTGGAGCCGACGGTATCAACTCCAGCGTTTTCACACCAGTTTCGTGAAGCTCGCGGCGAAATATAAAGCGAAGCTCGTCCCAGCCGTCTGCATTGGCAGCGAAAGAATGCACCCGTATGCCGTTCCTTTCCCCCTGCTCGCAAAGCTCTTGCGCTTTCCCTTCTTTGCCCTCTCGCCGTTCGTTCCCTTCTTGATCCCGTTTCCGTCCATGCTCATCTGGGCCTTGCCTACGAAACTAGAGTATTACGTCTTCGACCCGGTGGAGTTGCCTTACATAGAGCATGAGAGCTATTCGGATCAAGAGTGGCAGGCCCTCGCGGATCGCTTTCAAGCAGATTTGCAGCAGAAAGTCGATCAGCTTCTTCGCTAGAGAGGCTCCCGAATCAGCGAAGCACAGCCATCTTGCGTATGGTGCTGTGCCAGATCTCTCCGGCGACCCCTCGGACGATCACCACATAGAGATAGACTCCATTGGCAAGCCTTCGACCGCTTTGATCCAGAGTTGCCCACGCAAGCTTCGATCCGGCGGCTACGGCCTCAAAACGCTTCTTCCCCATAAGATCAAAACCAATCACCTGCACAGACGCGATGCCCTGTCCGTCTAGGCGAAGTCTCCACATGGTCCCATCGGCCAGGGGGTATACGCGAATGGATTGGACCGTCAGCGGACTCTCGGGGAGTGGGACGCTGGGCGGGCGTGCTAGGGAAGCGGTGGAGGCGGGGGTTCCAAACGTGATGGCCAACTCGGCAATCTCTGCCACGTCAGCCGAAGTCAATTCATTGCAGGTGGGTATCGTACCTGCTTCCGCTTGCGGTGGGGCCACGTCCGCAATGCGCTTCTGCTCATCGCTCAGCCCAGTGATTTCTTCAGGACAGGATACGATTGCGTTGGCCAATAGCAACATATCACTCACGGTAGGTATGCCATCGAGCATGTCTACATCCCCTGGGGTTAGGAGCGTAACGCTTCCGGAGACCACGAGCACATCGTTCGTGACGTCGTCGCCGGTGGAGTCTTCCACGAGGTCCGTTTGGAAGAGGAGAATACTACGCTGGCCCGGATGACCTTGGCCGGAGAGCTTGATGAAGGCTACGGGCGAAGGCTCGGGAATACCCACTTCTGCGGAGTCCGATTGGGCCGGATCGATGAACAACGTGAAGGTAAAGCGCCCGGCACGGTTGTCCGCCAGGAAATCATCCACTTGATAAGGTTCCACTGGCTCAATCGCTTCCACATGAATGACATTGGGGTCAAATTGGACGGAATTCGTCTGAACTGCGATCCGTCCCAGTCCCGGCTGTGGGAAGCCTACGACCTCGATGGGCACGAGGTTATTCATACCGGTAATCTGCATGTCCGGAATCCTCAAGACTCCGCTACCGAGCATGATGATATGGCTCATCTGCAGAGAAGGCGCGACGCTGACATCGATGGCAGTGAATGTGGGCTCCTCCACTTTAAATGTGATCCGTAAGTGCACATTCCGACCCTTCATGGCTGTGGCGGCGGTGCTCGCTCGGATTTCGAAGCTTGCGCATTCTTCATCTTGAATGGCAAAACCTGGATCTACATCCAGAGGAATTCCTGAACCTCCGCGATTGAACGAAGAACCCCAGCCCAGATCGGAAGAATTGACCTCACCCCACTGTTCGGGAGTCCCGTTGATCTTGTAGAGCGTGAAGGCTTCGAAATCGTCGATGACAGCGCTCCCCAGCGGACCCTGAACCAGCCTCAGTTCCGTAAGGCGCAGCTCATTCGTGTTGGCGTCCGCGTCACAGATCTGGAAGCGCGCTACTACGCCCGGATCGCCACCGATTCGGATGGGCTCCGGCGAGAAACTCAGCGCTTGGAAGCCGTTGACTCCACCGTTCCAGGCGTAATCTTTGACGCTCTCCGTGAGTGAATTCGTGAAGGTGGTTGGGACTTGAGGGCTGCCAATCTCCTCATCGAACTGAATGGTCACACGGAGCAAGATCGTGTGGTTCTGAGAGTGATCAACCAAGGTGCTGGTGTCAGCAATGCGCACGGCGACCGCAAAGATCTTACTTTCGGGATTATCGGGATCGAAATCCGGAATTGTCTCACTTACGGGGAAGAAGGCCTCCCAGAGGATGTTGCTCCCGGCGGGAGCTCCCAGCGGGCAGCCTGCAGGAGGAACGCTGCCGATCCCATCATCGTCTTTGGGTCCGGCGACGATGTTCCCATCTTGGTCTAGCACGGCGATCTCGATGATGTCGGAGCTTGTAGCTGTTCCTAGGTTCTGGACCAGAAAACAGGTGACCTCAGGGTCATCACCGTCGTTCGCAAGGGGATCTACGTCTTCGATTTCAAAGGGGAAGACCACAGTTCCATCGCCCAAGTCATTGGGCAGGGCCATAACGGTACCGGCTCCAGGCTCCAAGTTCTGGCTCACGGAGGGGACTTCCATCATCTGTACTTGTCCGTAACCTACGAAAGAGCAGAAGACAAGCGCGAAAAGAGACAAGAGTGCCGTCAGTGGGCGCACCCGCGTATTCCTGAATTTCATATTCGAATAACTCCTGTTGGTGAGCTCCATAGATTGATTTTCGTTGTACGGAAGAACTCACCAAAGGGGAATAGCGCCCAACACCGCTCGGTGGAACGGCGATCACCTAAGCGAGGGAAATTTCAGAAGGATGAGGTCTCTTCGGTTGCGGACGCGTTAAGCCGATGCTATAATGGTTTTCTAAACGTGCGGGGTGGAGCAACAGGAAGCTCGTCGGGCTCATAACCCGGAGGTTGCCGGTTCGAATCCGGCCCCCGCAACCAACTTATAAAGAGAGAGGACCGGGATTGCACCCCCGGTCCTCTTCTCGTATGTCTCGTAAAGCTCTATGTCAGATCTCGCTTGTTTCCACCTGCTTAGGGAACTGGTGCTGTCAGCCACGGAGTGAAGTCCACGCTACCCGAGGCAGCGTCACAACCGGGATTACCTGGCCCTGCCGTGCAGCCCCACCAGTTGTTCTCGGCCGTTACGACAACTGTTGAATAGTTGTAGACCCCGTATCCAGTATTGTTGTAGATATTGTTATCATGCAGATTGATGTTGGAGGGAGTTCCATCGATTCCCACACCATTGCCGGTTCCATTGTGTCCACCCCACGAGCCACTGTTGTTGTAGATCTTATTGTGGTGTGCCTCCACATTGGACGAGCTGTCTTTGAGGCTCAGAGCACCCACCGACCAACCTTCCCAATCGGGCGGACCCTCAGCTGCCACGTTGGTGATGGTGTTTCCTGAGATCGTAGCGCCACTGCTGGCGACGAAGCTGATTCCACCCTCCCTTGCACCGTTGACGGTATTGT
>MFGX01000002.1:8989-12628 GCA_001778455.1 Candidatus Fraserbacteria bacterium RBG_16_55_9
CGTCCAGTCGTAGCCGACCCAAACGCCGTTATCACCGGAGTTGAGCACGATGTTGCCCGTAATCGTCGGGTTGTCAGACCATCGCGCAACGAACATACCGTCAGATGTGTTGTTTTGGATCAGGTTGTTGCGGATTGTTAGGTTCTGCTGGAGCAACGCGTACAAGGCAGAGTAGTTGTTCTGCAGCTTGACGTTCTCCACCAGACCGCCACTGTAGTAAATCAGGGTCTCCCCTTGATCCCAATTGTTGTCGTGAGCCCAGTCGCGGTACACGATTCCGTATCCTCCGGTATCTGTCGTACCGAAGCTCTGGACCGTGAGGTTGCTGATGGTTACGTCATTCGCCTGTACGTGGATGCCTGCTGGCCAGTTGAAGGAACTGCTGCCTGTACCGTCAAGAAGGACATCGTCGCGACTTACCCCTGTTAGAGTTAAGGATTTGTTGATCAGGACGAGATCCTGTCTGTCAGCGGACCAGGCCCGGGTATACGTCCCAGCTCCCACACAGATGATGTCGCCAGAACTTGCGGCATCGATATGGGATTGAATGGTCTCTGTGGGGTTGACCACAGCATCACAGGTGAGCGTGGCGTTCACCGTCGTTCCCCAGATCGTGACATTGATGAGGTCAAGGTTGTGAAAACTTCCCGGTATGGTCTCTAGATCTCCCGTGATGGTGAGGTTCTCGATGGTCACGGTATCCGAAGTGATCGTCACATTCCCGTCAATCTTTGAACCGACCGTCCCCTGGATCGTGATGTTGTCCTTGCTGATGGTGATGTTCTCCGTGTGTCTGCCCATGATGATGATAGTCGCCCCGGCGGAAAGCTGATTGAGAGCATCCTGGATCGAGTCGCCAGGTCCCACTGTGAGAGAAAGAAGAGGCCCACCACATCCGGTCAACAGGAAAGCCAGCAACATTGAGACTATCAGGACTCCGCTGATCCTCTTTCCATTCATCGATGTTCCCTCCTTAACAAGGGTTTTGGTTATTCTCCCTGTGCTACCGAGCTTGAGTCCCTAAGAGACCTCCTTCTTCATGGTCTTGCGTAGTAACCTTTAGATGGCTGGCTCCCTGACAAATCCGATCCCCTGCATTACCTCCCGATGCAGAGAAAGGGTGCGAAGAGCATGTCACCTGGTAAAGCTACCCGCGCTAAAGATCTCGGCGTCATGGCTTGCTCGCACCCCTTCTCCTTCATGTTCAACTCAGGTTGCTTCACGCCTTGCGAAAGAAAAAAGCACGGAAGCTGTCGCCACCGTGCCCATCAAGAGAACGCACCACACCTCCAGCCACACCTACTTATCGTCAGCCCTCTCTGCCCGTTAGCGCGGGGTGTGCTATTTACTCTTTTCAAATAGAAGAATATCCAATACACCCTTACTTGTCAAGTCCTTTCTGAGAATAGCTACTAATAACGTAATACAGTATCAATATCAATAGGTGAGTGACGATTCTGTTGATCTCATGGAGTCTTACTGCGCGATGGTGTTGGTCTTCTTCGCGCCTGCAAAATACTCGCTGCTGTCCTAAACGTTTCGTCGCGAAGGGAGCGTCTCGTACATGACCCCCGAGACGATCACGCCAGAGAGAAGCGTCAAGCCTCCGATGGCCGCGATGGCGATGTTCAGACTGAACGCATCCGCGAGAAGCCCTGCGGTGAGCGCGCCTACGGCATATCCTCCATCCCGCCACAGGCGATAGACGCCCACAGCCGAAGCACGCCAGTCGGGGTGAGCTACGTCAGAGATTGCTGCCAGAAGCGTGGGATAGACAAGCGCAGTGCCTAATCCCAAGAGCACGGCACCGCCCAGCCACGGCCAGAAGCCATGGCTGATGACAAAGAGCCAGATGCCGATCGCTTGCACTCCCATGCCACTAGCGATCATCCACTTGCGCCCCCAGCGATCACTGAGGACTCCAGTTGCAAGCTGAGTAAGTCCCCATGTCCCCGGATACGCAGCGGTGATGAGACCCACTTGTTCGAGAGGTAATCCGGCGTTGGTGAGAAAGAGCGGCAGCAAGCCCCATACCATTCCATCGTTGAGGTTGTTGACCATCCCGGCTTGGCTGGCAGAAAAGAGCGCTCGGTCCTTCCAGCTGGTCAAAAGCAGAATCTGGGCAAACGAGATCTCTTGTGAGCTGGGGTGCAGTGTGCGTGCCTCATGTCTCGCATGCGGCCTCGTTTCGTCAACAAAGAAGAGTGAGAGTAGAAATCCCATTAGGGCAAACGCGAGTCCGGGATAGAAGGGCACCGGTCGCAAGCCATAGACCGCTGCCAGGTAGCCACTGGCCAGCGCCGCCAGTGAGACCGAGACATAGCCAGCGAACTCGTTGAGCCCCATCGCCAGCCCTCGTTGCTTGGGCCCAACGAGATCGATCTTCATAATCACCGTCGTCGACCAACAGAGTCCCTGGTTGATTCCCAAAAGCACATTGGCGAAGACGATCCAGAGCCAGCTGGGGGCGAAGATGAGCATCAGAGGCACGGGTAACCCCACTAGCCAACCGACAATGAGAATGCGCTTGCGGCCCCAGTGATCAGAAAAACGCCCTGCAAAGAGGTTGGCAAGCGCTTTGACCAGTCCAAAACTGATCAAGAAGGAGAGCACCGCTGACTTGGAGGCCAACCCAAACTCTGCTTCTGCGATCAGTGGGACGACGGTGCGTTCCAAGCCGACCATCGCCCCAACGAAGGCGTTAATGACTACCAGCAGTGTGAATTGTTGCCAGTTAGCACGCAGACCGAGGGAGACTAGCTTTGCGGGCGTCGCTTGATTTCCCTCTGATTCACGCCCAGCCATACGGCACACGGCTCTTATATGCTCGCCAGGCAAATAGCGCCATTGCCATGATGAGTACAGCCGTCAAGATGGGGTTGAAGCGCACGTAGACCTGCAACCCCAAGAGGATGATCACCAGCACTAGAAACAAACAGACGCTGGCTAGTTTCTTGCGGCGGGCTCGCAGAGGGCGGATCTGAGCCGCAATCTCCTCCGGCACGGGATCGGCATTGACTTGAGCCAGCAGCCGGTTGATCGGACGCTGCAGGCTGAAATAAGCGTAGTTGTGTAGTCCGATGATCACCAGCAAAAGGACGAATTTGGCCAGTAGCACCCAGCTGCCGATCAGATCTAGCTTCTGCAAGAAGACCAAGGCCAGTCCGCTTGCTAGGACCGTCAGCTGGAAGGAGTAGCAACGCAGAAGCAGCCCTCCAATCACGTTTTCCAGATACCGATCAACGCCGTACAACATTGTGGCACCCAGCCGGGCCCGCTCATTCACTGCAATCAGATTGAAGAGTGGAACGGACATAAACGCGAAGCTGAGGACATGCACGAACTTCAAGAAAGGGACCCACTCCATGGCACCTACCTCCTTACGCGTGACGACGATGTTGTAGTGACGCAACAAGGCCAAATGCTGCGAGACGTTGGCTTTGAGAATATTCATGGCCTGCGTCAGTTCTTCCACAGACTTCTCGCCCTCGCTTAGGAGATCAATGATCTCCAGGCGCTTGGGGTTGGACATAATGCTGCAAACCCGCGCATGCAACTTATTGGCTTCCCTCTTGAGCTCGCCTCTATCCATCCATCTCTCTGTCTTACTTCCCCAAGTTGTTGGGATCAAAGACGCTC
>MFGX01000002.1:12661-12961 GCA_001778455.1 Candidatus Fraserbacteria bacterium RBG_16_55_9
AACGTGTATGTGCTGACGGTCTGAGTTTGCACGTTCTCGACACGGGCGCTCACGACGGTCCAGACCCCGTTGATCTGCTCTTGCTGGGTCAGCGTATATACCCGCAGCAGTTCCCCCTTCTGCTTGTCGTACAGCTCTTCTTTCAGAATGATGAGGCTCTCTTGATCGATCCAGACCACGCGGCGGCTGAATTCCACGGTTGCCGGATCATTGGGTGTGCTCTCGATCATCCACGCTGTGCGCCCGTTTATCGTTTCGGTGCCCAAGAGTTTATGAGTGTCCGCGCCCGCAGGCCTGCGC
>MFGX01000002.1:13008-13607 GCA_001778455.1 Candidatus Fraserbacteria bacterium RBG_16_55_9
GTTTTCGGGATCGACTTTCTTCGCCTGCTTGACCGCCGGAATATAGAGCCAGAAGTCATCGGGTGCGGGATACTCGTTCTCCCAGGCCAGGAAAGCCAAATCCTTCGAGTCCTCTGGGGCTAACACGATCACGAGCACTTTGTAATTCGTGTTCTCTTTGTCATAGAGGAGCGTCATCATGTCCAAGGTCAGCGACTTGATCTGGCCCTCACGACTCGTCTCCAGAGCCACTTGTGATTTGAAGTCGTCCCCTTGGTAGCGATCTTCAACGCGTTTCATGATTTCGTCGGCTGAAGGAATCTGAGAGGATGCGACTGTTCCTAAGCTCAAGATCCCCAGCATCAACACCGCCACAACTCTATGCAGTCTCGCGTGATTCATAGACCTACCTCCCTTGTTCATTGTTCCGACGATGCCTCTTTGATCAGCCAGCCCTGCCATAGATAGATCAACGTCGGTAGAAATAGCAACGTAGCGAATGCACTCAGCAACATGATGGCCATGATGAAGACTCCCACGGTGATGTAGGGCGTTAGGCTCGCAAAGACCATGACCGAAAACCCTGCAGCGAAAAGCACGGCATTTCTCAGGATGCCCTT
>MFGX01000002.1:13710-14541 GCA_001778455.1 Candidatus Fraserbacteria bacterium RBG_16_55_9
ACCCAATGAAAGCGTTGATAGAACCGCTATGGGCATATCAAAATCTTTCCCCAGGAAACCGATGAACCCGTAGATCAGAGAGATGGCGAAGAGCAGGGGGATAAAGCTTACCACGGCCCATCTCCACGAGCGGAAATTGAAGGCCAATATGACCAACACAAAAAACAGGGCCAGCACAAATCCTTCCAACATCCCATAGAGGACTTCGTCATTCCAGGCGAGATTGAAGTACGCCGTCCCGGCGGGATGGAATGTCACTCCCGCCAGCGGGTGAGTTTCCGTATACTGATCCACACGCTCCATGACTTGGCGCATGGCTCCCGCATCCCACGTCTTGAGCTGCACCCAGATGTTTGCTTTTCCATACGAGTAATCGACGACGTTGTCGAGGGTGCTGGGCTTGGCCGACATGCTGAAGAGCAGCAGATACTGGGCTACCGTCGGCTCATCATCGGGAATGCGATAATACGCCGGATCGTCCCGGTGTATCACCCGGTTGATCCACTTCACATAGTCCACGACGGCAGTCGTTTTGCCTACGATGGGGAGTTCTTCGATCTCTTGCTGGAGAGCATCAAGATAGTGGAGCGTTTCGGGTCGCTTCATGAAGTCTGGTTTCTCTGCCTGGGCCACCACGTAAGCCAAAGCCGTACCGCCCAGCCGGTCATTCAAGATCATATCCGCCTGGCGGATATCGCTATCACTCTTGAACCAGCTCACCATGTTGTTGTTCACCCGAATTTGGCTTATCCCGACGATGGAGACGACCAAGAGCAGAAGGCCCACGGCGAGTACGAATCGTCTTCGAGAGAGACTAAACTCCCCGAGACG
>MFGX01000002.1:14570-16843 GCA_001778455.1 Candidatus Fraserbacteria bacterium RBG_16_55_9
CCATGTCTTCGCGCCCGGAGGCTTTGAGCAGCTTCTTCTCCGATGTCAACATCATGACAGCGGGGATGAAGCTGAAGCTCATCAGGCGCAATACCAGCGTGCCGAACGCCACAAACACCCCGAAGACCATCACGGGCACGATCGCCCCTCGTATGGGAACAAACTGCCCAAAGGCCATAGCGAGGGCTCCCACGAGAGCAAGCGTGGCGAAGCCAACGGCCGTGGCCAGCGCGGTGTAGCGCACGGGTGGGCCGACCACCCGCATCGTGTCGAGAATGGCTTGACGCTTGTCCTTTAGCTCTCGGAAGCGGAAGTAGAACTCGTTGAAGATGTGCACGCTGTCGGTGGCAATGGCCATCAAGAAGACCGGGATCATCGAGCTCATGATGTGTACCGTAAATCCCAGCGCGACATGCATCCCCATAGTCCAGATGATGCTGATCATCGCGACGGCCATGATGGAGAGCACTAGGCTGAGATTGCGGAACATGAGGTAGAGCACAAGGAACATGATGAGGCCGGCCAGCGGCGAGAAGAAGGCCATCTGCAGGAACATCTGTGCCCCAAAGGTGTCGCGGGCAATGGGGTCCCCGGCGAGATAATACGTCTCCGGTCCGTCTTCTTTGGTCAAGAGCGCGCGGATCTGATCGGCGATCTCCTTGCCGTTGGCCCCGGCTGCGAGTGGAATGTAGATGGCCGTTGTCTTGCCATCTTTCGAGATGAGCCGCTCTAGGAAGAGCGGGTTCTCATAGAGCGTCTTCTTAAGCTCTTCTGGCTTCTGGGGAATCGTGCTCATCAGGGGTTTCACCGTCAAGAGATCGCCTTCCGCTGTGACGTTGTCTGCTGTGGTGAAACTGCTTACATCCCGCGCTACAACGCCCTTGAGTTTTGAGATCTCGTCGGTGAGGCGGCTGATCCGCGAGAGAGTAGAAGTGTTAAAGATGCCCTGATCGTTCACGATGCCCAGGACGATTGTGTCCTTGTGAAGGGCAAACCATTGATCGACTTGGTCGTTGTAGACCCGCACCTTGGAAGTAGCGGGAAGCATGTTTTTCGGGTCCGTGTCTGTCTTAATATGTGGAAGCTGCAACAGGAAGAAGACCGTGATTCCCAGAGTGAGCAGGATGACGGTCTTGGGGTAGCGGATGGACAGCTCTGTCAAGTTAGGCATATTTTGCCAAGATCTCAGCCATAGCGGCCAGTTTCTTCCGGGAGGTCTGGTCTGTTAAGTTGCCCGAGAGACAGTGGCGTTCGATCGCGCGCGCAACCAATTCGGAGAATACTTTGCCGATCGCCGCGCGGGTTGCTGCCAGTTGTTGTGCTACAAGCTCGCAGCTCTCCTCCTGTTCGATCATCTCACGGATGCCGCGGATCTGGCCTTCGATGCGTGCCAGACGCGTCAAGAGTTCCTTCTTGTCTTCGGTGCTGTTCAATTTGAGCATGATCAACGCGCGAGCGCACAGACGTTTCGACCCAACTCCAGTTCAGCGGCCTTTTCATTGTCTGCCAGTATCAAGCCGGCATTGACTCTCTTGATGTCCACATACTGCGGAGGGAACTGTGGCAAACTGCTCAAGATGTACCTCACAAATTCGCTCTCACTCTTCTGAGCCATACGCAAACCTTCGTTCTCTTTCTTGAGTTCACCCAGGCTGGCTGTGTATAGACCCTGCTCATTCGCTTCTCGCGGATGACTGAAGTGTCCCGGCAGGACCGCCGTTGTTTCAGGCAGTTCTAGCAGTTTTCGAAGGGAGCGATAATGCAGCGGAGCCCACGTCTCACCGCGGCCGCCCAGGTCAGGGCGAGCGATTGATTCGAGGAAGATGCTGTCACCTGCGAACAGGTGCTTTTCGTTCAACAAATAGGCTACATTGCCCAGCGTGTGCCCCGGAATGTGAATCGTTTTGATGGAAGCTTTCCCAATGGAAAATTCTTGACCGTCGCGTATGGGCTCGAAGGCAATCTGAGCCGGCAAGACGTCCAGGGGGTGAATGGCGTCATAAGGATGCAGATAGTAAGGCACATGGAGCCACTGGGCCAGAGCAGGTCCGCTACTGATGTGATCTGCGTGGGCATGTGTGTCTAATACGAGCGCAATCTGCAACTTCTTCGCGCGTGCGAACTCGAGATAGTTTTCAGCATGGCGCAGGGGATCTATAGCCACAGCTTGTCCCTGGCTGGCAATCATATAGCTCAAGCAGCCGCGCGCCGGGCGACTGATTTGATAGATGCTGAACTCACGATTTTCTATAACTGCTTTGAATTCATAAAAA
>MFGX01000003.1:0-7791 GCA_001778455.1 Candidatus Fraserbacteria bacterium RBG_16_55_9
AGAAAGAGGAGATCAGCTCCCAAGAGTTCCTTGCATGTGTGAAGCCCGCTTGTACCGTCTTTCAAGCGGGACCGTGGTTCATTGGTTTGATCAATTTTTCCAGCGATCCCCAGACGTACACGATTGCGGGGCAACTCACACCCGTGAGCTTGGAATCGGGTGTTTCCAGGACGGGCACGATCGAGGGCGTAGCCCAAGGATTTTCAGGCACGCTGGGCTTTGTGGATTACAAGATCGAAGTACCTGCAGACGCGACAGCTCTACGAATTGAACTGGAAAACAAGGCCAGCGGCAATGTGGATCTTGCCGTGCGCTTCGGAGAACCGGTGACAGTCCAGCAAAACCGCGTGGTGGCGGACGTTCTAGCGAATTCGGCCGAAGGCATCGAGGTGGTGACCCTCGATGCTTCGTCGAGCCCAGTGCTCAAAGAAGGAACGTATTTCATGACCGTGCTCAACCGCGAACGAACCCGGCAGAACTTCGCTCTCATCGCTACTCTCACTCGCGGAACTCAGCCGCCGCCGCCTTCGCCTCTTACGGCCGAACCACCTAACTTGACATTCGAAGCCGTCACGGGAGGAGCCAACCCCGAACCACAAGCCCTGCAGCTCACCAATACGGGAACCGATGCGATTACCTGGAGCGCCTCTACAGACGTTCCCTGGTTGAGCTTGACCTTCGCTGATGAAGCCACGATGCTCGCTGCGGGGGCCAGCGCCACGGTGAACGTCGCTGTAAACATCTCCGGCTTGGTTGCGGGAGATTATGCAGGCCAGATCACATTCTCTGTCTCCGGCTTTGAGCCTTTAAGCGTCCCCGTCACGCTCACTGTGAAAGCTTTGCCCCCTGCCACCGGAGAACTTCTCGCCCTTACGTTTGAAGTCTTAGAGTTCGTCAAACCCGGCGACTGGGATCGTACTCTTACGGAGGGCTGCGTGGTTTACAAGAACGTGAGCGATCAAGAGAGCGCCGTGCGAGTCACGCTGCCCAATGGAAGCATCCAGGAGTTCGAGGTCTCGGCGGGCAATGAGGTGATCGTCTGCGGGGATGTGGTTCACATCGACACGCGCCGCTAGCTCTATCTCCTGGTGGATCTTGCAGCTAGAGTGTTCTTCCCCTATAATTGCATAACGTCAAGACCGGGGGCTGGGATGCAATGAGAACGGGCATCACCTTCGATGATGTGTTATTAGTTCCCCGCCGCTCGGACGTGCTCCCCGATGAGGTGGATGTACACACCCAACTCACTCCTCACATCCGCTTGAACGTGCCCATGGTGAGTGCCGCCATGGATACCGTCACGGAAGCCCGAATGGCCATTGCCATGGCTGTGGAAGGCGGGGTCGGAGTCATTCACCGCTACCTGCCGCCGGAGGAGCAGGCCGAGGAAGTGCGCAGAGTAAAACGGTACGAGTCCGGGGTCATTAAAGACCCCTTCACGCTGACACTGGACGAGCCAGTCTGGAAAGCCCTTCAGCTCATGCGGGAAAAGCACATCTCGGGTGTGCCGATTGTAGATGCCCAAGGCCGACTGGAAGGGTTGATCACTCGACGCGATCTGCAATTCCAGGCCGATCTCGACGAACCCATCTCCCAAGTCATGACCCCTCGTGAAAAGCTCATCACAGCCCCGGTGGATATCGACTTGGAGAAAGCCAAAGAGATTCTGCACGAGCACCGCATCGAAAAGCTGCCTTTAGTAGACGTGAACTTCAAGCTCCAGGGCTTAATCACCATCAAAGACATCTCCAAAGCCTCGGAACATCCTCATGCGTGCAAAGACGAGCGAGGGCAGCTGATCGTCGGAGCCGCCGTAGGGACCTTGCTCGACCTCAAGCGCGAGGAACTCTTGCTGGAAGCCGAAGTGGACTTTTTCGTCGTGGACACCGCTCATGGCCATTCCAAGAGGGTTCTTGAGAAAGTTCGTCTGCTCAAGCGGGCCTTCCCTGAGATCGACGTCATGGCAGGCAACGTCGCCACCTCTCAGGCGACTCTCGATCTGATCGACGCGGGTGCCGATGCCATCAAAGTGGGAATTGGCCCTGGGGCGATCTGCACAACTCGTGTCATAGCGGGCATCGGCGTCCCGCAGCTGACGGCCATCCTCGATTGCGCTCAAGCGGCCGAAGACGCAGGCATCCCGATCACTGCCGATGGGGGCATTCGCTCGTCCGGGGAGATCGTGAAGGCTCTGGCCGCGGGTGCAAGCTCCGTGATGCTGGGAGGCTTGCTCGCTGGTGCTGAGGAGGCCCCTGGAGAGCTCTTCACGCTGCGCGGCGAGACCTACAAAACCTATCGTGGAATGGGCTCCGTCTCCGCGATGAAGTCCGCGCAGGATCAGGAGCGTCGCTACTTCTGGGATCAGACCAAAGAGCCCATCGCCGAAGGAGTCGAGGGTCGGGTGAAGTACCGTGGGAAACTCGCGGATGTGCTCTATCAACTGATTGGAGGTCTCAAGGTCGGCATGGGATACGTGGGCGCTCCGGACCTCGCGACACTCCGAGAGACCGCCGAATTCATCCAAATCACGCACGCGTCCGTCATCGAGTCGCATCCACACGATGTCCACATCACGAAAGAAGCTCCCAATTATCGCTTTGAAGATCGCGCGTCTTGATTGCAGCTTCAAATAATTGTAAAAAGGGAATTGGATCGATCCCAAGGAGGGAGAGGAACGAACTCACCCTTCTTAGAAAATAGAGGAGGTCTTAGCGATGTACATCAGCAGGAAGTTACTCACTTTCGGGTTGCTCGCCCTCATGGGGCTTGTGCTTTCAGGAGTGTTGTTTGCGGACGACCCATCGCTCGCCCAGAAGTCGACTTTGGAAGCGATTTTGGCCAGCGGCAAGATCACCGTCTGCTCGGACCCCCCCTACGAGCCGTTCGAGTTCCAGGATGACAAAGGCAACCTCGTCGGATTCGATGTCGATCTCATCAAGATGCTGGCCAAACAGGCGGGTGTCTCCTTCGAGTTCCTTGCCACCCCGTTTGACACCATCATCCCCGCTTTGAACGCTCGCAACTGCGACCTCATCGCCTCCGACATCACGGCCACACTGAAGCGGGCTCTTTCCGCCAACTTTACGGATCCCTATCTACAGACAGGCCAGATCGCGATGGTAAGCACCGGCAAATCCCCCGGTAAGAACGTCACGGACTACAGCCGGTTGAACAGCTCGGATGTGATCATCACGGTGCAGCTGGGCACGACCGGTGAGGAAGCCGCGAGAAGCTTCTTCCCCAAGGCCGACATCCGCACCTTTGATAACGCGCAATTGACTCTGCAGGAGGTCGTGGACGGTCGCGCAGACGCCATCGTCTATGACGAAGTCTTCCTCCGCCCTCAGGTGGCCAACGTCGGGAGCAAGGCAGAGCTCTGCTGTCCGCGCGGTAACCCGGATCTACTGACTCAAGAGTTCATCTCGCTGGCCATCCGCAAGGGTGACCCGGACTTCCTCTCCTACCTGAACCTCTTCATGCGGCAGGCGAAGGAGACGATCAAGGTCACGGCGGACTTGGCTGCGGAGTTCGGTCTCCCCGCAGAGACAATCGGACAGTCGTTCCTACAGGCCCTGCGGACCAAGTGGGGCGTGTAAGAGAGCCTCAATACCCAGTGAGTTGATTATACAGGGGGAGGGAGATGTAAAGTCCCTCCCCCGTTTTCTTTGATTCCCATGGATCGCACCTCAACCGACTGGTCGCGTCAAGCTCGCTCCGCGTTCTGGTTTGTACTTCGTCTCGGCATCTCCGGCATCCTACTCCTCGGAGCCGTCTTCCTCATCTTCTGGGGCCTAGGAAGCCATTACACCTTCCACTGGGCTGAAGCGCTCCAATTTGATTACCTGATGACCTTCTTCATTGGTCTTAAGGTCACTCTCCAACTCTCCGTGCTGGGAGCCATACTCGCGATCCTTCTGGGAATCTTCGTGGCTCTAGCCCGCTTGAGTCCCTGGGGATCGATGCGCGACTTTGCGGGCGTGTATGTCCACACCTTCCGTAATCTGCCGTTTCTCGTGGTCGCCTTGCTCTTCTATTACGGATTAGGCAAAGCGATTAGCCTTCACTCCTTTCAGTTCGCGGGTCAAACATTCAGGCCGGAGTTCATCTGGGGTGTACTTGCCTTGGGCGTCTATGAGTCAAGTTACTTGGGTGAGACGTTCCGAGCGGGCATTCAATCCGTCCACAAAGAGCAAGTGGAAGCAGCTCGCTCGCTGGGGATGAACTATGTTCAAGTGATGCGTTACGTTGTACTACCCCAGGCGTTTCGCGTGATCCTGCCGCCCATGACCAGCACGCTGATCGCCTTGGTGAAGGAATCCTCTCTGCTTTTCTTGATCGGTGTGCAAGAACTCACCAATGCCGCCCGACAGTTGGCCATCCCAACCCGGCGGCCTTACTACTTCGAGTTTTATACCATCCTGGCATGTTTTTACCTGGCCATCGTCGTGCCCCTAAGCATCCTCTCTCATTGGCTGGAGGGACGCTTGGGAGCCAGCCGCGCGTTGAAGGAGGCCGCGCACCCGTGACACCGGATCTTAAGCTGGAGGTGACCGGGCAGCCGCGCGAGTACCGTGCCCTCAAGCTTGCATTGAGGGTGCTTCTGGTCAGTGCGCTCATGGCGATTACGTTAGCTATCATCTATTGGGTGCTCTCGCAGAACTACCCCTTTCGCTGGCGACCGGCGCTTCAACACCTGGATGCCTTCAATAAGGGTCTTGTGCTCACGCTGCAAGTATCTGCAGTCGCTATGATCCTGGGAGCAGCGCTAGGGCTCCTGGTGGCCTTAGCCAGGCTCTCCCCGCTGTTTTTCCTTCGCGATATGGGAACTCTCTATGTGCATTCACTGCGCAATATTCCCTTTTTGGTCTTCATTCTCTTCATGTATTTCGGAGTGGCACCGGCGTTCCAGTCTGGTGCCGCGGTCGATCTGTTTGGATGGCACATAGATGGCCGTCTATTCTGGGGCATTCTGGCTCTTTCGCTCTTTGAGGCCAGCTTC
Organism: Candidatus Fraserbacteria bacterium RBG_16_55_9; assembly: GCA_001778455.1. Taxonomy (GTDB): domain Bacteria; phylum Bipolaricaulota; class Bipolaricaulia; order RBG-16-55-9; family RBG-16-55-9; genus RBG-16-55-9. The sequence continues at coordinate 5,000 of MFGX01000003.1, forward strand.
ATCTCCGAGATCTTCCGCGCGGGCATTCAATCCATCCATCCCACTCAGATGGAAGCAGCACGCTCGTTGGGCATGAATTACTTTCGAGCCATGCGCTATGTTGTCTTGCCCCAAGCCTTCCGTGTGGTCATCCCCCCGCTCACGGGAGAGTTGATTGCTCTGGTCAAAGAGTCCGCTCTGCTCATGGTGATCTCCTTGCCCGAATTGACACTGACCGCCAGGCAGCAAGGCAGTCAACTGCCCTTCCAATTTGAGTTTTACACCATCCTCGCCGCATACTACTTGGCGATCACCCTGCCCTTGGCAGGGCTCTCGTATCTCTTGGAGCGCAAGTTCAAGATCGGCGGAAGAGAAGAAGTGTCATGAGCCAGCATAACATGATCGAAGTGAAAGACCTGCACAAGTGGTTCGCTCGGCTGCACGTGCTTCGGGGCGTCAGTCTGAGCATACAAGAGGGCGAGGTCGTCGTGATCGCCGGGGCCAGCGGTTCTGGGAAATCGACTCTTTTGCGGTGCATCAACGGCCTCGAAAAGATTCAAAGTGGGCAGATCACCGTGGACAACATCTCCATCCATGCATCCAAAACCAACCTCAACAAAGTTCGCCAACGGATCGGCATCGTCTTTCAAAGCTACAACCTCTTCCCTCATATGACGGTGCTGCGCAACATCACCATCGGACCGATGAAAGTGAAGGGCATGATGTCCACGCGGGCCAACGAGCGCGCCATGAATCTACTCAAGCGCATCGGCATTGCCGAGAAAGCGCAGGCCTACCCGGATCAGCTCTCTGGGGGCCAGCGCCAGCGAGTGGCCATCTTGCGCGCGCTCGCCATGGAACCCAAGGTGATGCTCTTTGATGAACCCACGAGCGCTCTCGACCCGGAGATGATCAGCGAAGTGCTCGACTTGATGCGCGAGCTGGCGAAAGAGAAGATGACCATGATCGTCGTGAGCCACGAGATGGGCTTCGCGCGCGAAGTGGCCGACAGAATTGCGTTCATGGCCGACGGCCAGATTGTGGAGATCGCACCGCCTCAAGAGTTTTTCAGTCATCCCAAAGACGAGAGAACCCGCAGCTTTATCGAGAAAGTCCTTGCGGTGTAAGTTCCCTTTCACAATTTGACACAAGACGTGCGCTGGCTATACTTGACTTTGGATTGGGTGGTCTAGCAAACCCACCATTTTATGGTGACTAGAACTAGACTTCGGTCATCTCATGCGATGATCCACTTTTAATCCCAATTCTAGCTGAAGCCTAAGACTGTTAATAGCTGTTCTGCTGAGATAAGCTCCGCATCACCGATGATGCTGCCCTCCGCTCGGGCACGGCGTCCGGCGCGGGCAATTTTGTAAGCGGGCGAGTTACGACCCATCCTCCCAAAAACAATCCGCTCCTTCGCAAACCCTGGGTCAATCGTGCGAATATAATTCAAGAGCCGTCCCCGAATCTCCCGCTCCTTACCTGAGAATTCGTTGTCAATAAGAAATTGGGCTCCCCGATCTAATGGAATCGATTTTGTGGTCCGCTGGATAAGTATGCAAAGACCAGCGACATAGAGAGCCAATTCCGGTCTCCGAAGCACACGGAAATATCCTTGTAGCTCCTGGCGGACAGTCTGCTTGACCTGTCCTGAAATGATGATGATGATGGATCTTCCAGAGCTCGTGTCGCAGGGGGGACAGGCAACGGCAGCCATCACGGTTTCGGTATCGAAGCGCCCCAACTGTCCGCTCAAATCGATATCGATCTGGGTATCGCCTTCAGCAGCCCTGGGCATCCGAGTTGACGCTTGAGATGCAGGACTCTCGTTCCAGCGAACCGCAAGAAGCAGGCCAGATCCAGCCGCTAGAAACTTGAGGAACTCTCTGCGGCTAATACCCTGGAGTCGCGGACCCATGTTCTATAATACACTCGCGGCGGTTGACATGCGAGCCAGATAGATGATAGTATGCGCGTTACGTCGGAAAAGTTCGTTAGGAGGAAGGATCTTGCATTGCAGTAAATGTGGAACCGTCGTTCCACCTGGGACAAGTTTCTGCAGTCAATGCGGAACGCCAGTGGCTCCCGCTCCGCCTTCCGGCACTACATCGCCAGCGCCTGCGACATCGATGCATCTCCCTGATCTAGCCTCCCTAATGCGCGACGCCGCTTTCTGGTGGCTACTGGTCCCAACGATCCTCTTTCTGTACCTCGCGCGGGATATTGGCAATACATTAGTTGTTGCCGCCATCGGCGTGGGCCTGTGGTATGTTCGGACGATCCCAGGAGTGCCTCCCGCCATTCGATCCTACTTGCCTTTGCTGCAAGCGCTTATGGTCTTCTTCTTTTTGGGAGGCAATCCCTTCGTCATCTTCGTCGTGGGAGCCGCATTGGCCGTCGCCGTCCTGCAACGCGATCCACTGCTTGCACTCCTGGAACCTTGGTGGCAATTGCAGCAACAGATCCCGCCCACAACGCGGCGCGTGTTGGCATTTGTCATCCCGTTTCTCATCGGTTACCTCTTTGGTCAGAGCGCCTTGGGGTTCGAGTGGACCAGCACCTTTCTCTCGTTGACGATTGGGACCATCGTCGCATTCTTGCTGATATTCACGCCGCCGGCCTCCATGCGGCGTCCTGCAATGGGAGGGCCTAGATGAAGAAGATCCAGAGACAAGGCTCATTCCTTCTCGGTCTATGGCTGGCTACGTGGGTTGTGGTGAGCGTCGCAGTGCCCGCCAGCGCCGGCAACTGCTTTGAACTGTTGGGCAGCCCGGCCAATCTCGTGAATATACCGAAGTATGTGATCGAAG
>MFGX01000003.1:7822-8123 GCA_001778455.1 Candidatus Fraserbacteria bacterium RBG_16_55_9
AATTCTCACGGGCATCGTTGGCATCCTTTTGGGGGGCGCCATCGCCCGAGCGTTTACTCAGACGTCAAGAGAGAGCACTCAGGTTGGCAGCAGCGTGCCAGGAACTGCAACAGAAGGAGGAAAACCGGTGAGCACTCGGCGCCGTAAACCCTCTGCACAAGCGACCGAACGTCCCTGCCCGAAGTGTGGCAATCTCTTGCAGGCAAACTCACGATTCTGCACGTACTGCGGGAGTCCAGCCACCCATGAGAAGAACTAAGCTCACACCGATCGCTCGCCATGAAGTGCGCCCACTGTCATG
>MFGX01000003.1:8131-11136 GCA_001778455.1 Candidatus Fraserbacteria bacterium RBG_16_55_9
TTGCGGCTCCTGCGGAACTCCCATCTCCCCAGCGGCTCCGGCGACATCCGAACAGCCGGTCGGCGCCGGAATCATTGAATTCCTCCGTGGGGTTCATCAGGATCGAAGTGGAGTGGCAGCGGCTGCCGTGGTATTTGTTGCCTCCGCGTTGATCTCACTGATCAGCTGGGTTCCCCTCAGCCTGCCGTCACGCTTCATCAGCGCTGCCTTGCCCCAATTTACTTGCGCTGCGTATCGACCGGGCACACTGACGAATTATATGTGCGCCGCCGGAGTTGCCTTGATGGCGGTCGCAGGCCCCGTTCTCGTCATCTTTCTCTTGTTCGTCTTGCGGGCGCCTCTGGCCAAGGGACTCGGGTATATAGCCCTAAGACTACCGAAGGAGATGCACTTCTTCTTGGCGCCACTCCTGGCTACGGCCTTGTACACCATCGCGTGGGCGGGTGTTCACTACGCCACCGCTACCCTGACCGGAATCCTTCCGCAAATCATCTTCCCCGCGGTCATAGGCCTCTTCACATATGCGGTAGCACGCTACGGCAGCGATGTGCAACGAGCACTGACTCCCCTCCTCGATTATCGAGATAGGTTCCCCAAGTGGGCACGCATCCTGGCCGCCATCGCAATTCCCTTGGTGCTTTCTTTGCTGCTCACTTTGCAGGAACGTGTGACGCAAGAGACGCTGAAAGAGCAAGGGATTGTCTTGATTGCGCTTTGCACCGGCTATCTGGCGCTTGCCCCGCGCAGCGGAGACTTCTGGTCCGGAGCGGAGCGATTTGTATCTGGAGAGCAAAGCCGTGTATGAGCGAAAAAGCATGGATACCTACGATGCCCCGCTTGTTGCCGCGGGAGATTGCCTTCGGCGTGCTCTTAGCCAGCACTTCGGGTGCCGCGATTCTCGCTCACACCCTTGGACCCTTGCCCCTGTCCTTCACGGCACCTTTCGTGGTGCTGCCTGCGGCATCGCTGCTTGCCAGTCTCATGCTCCTGCGCCGCAAGCTCTATCAACGACTTCATCTCTTCTCCAGTCATCTCATGAGGGGAGCTGGATGGGGCCTGCTGGCTACGCTGGTGTACGATGCGATTCGGCCTCTTCTCCGAATGATCTTCGGGTTCACGTTCGATCCCTATCGGGCGATACCCATCTTCGGCCAATTCATGACGGGGTTGCCACCCACAGACTCACTCGCCATCGCCATCGGATGGCTCTATCACTTCTGGAATGGGATCAGCTTCGCTATGATGTTCGCGCTCCTGAGGCCCCAAGGTGGCCCGATCGCAGGCCTGATCTGGGCCATGGTCCTCCAGGGACTGATGATGGCCAGCTATCCCAGTCTGCTCCAGATTCGTGTGGAAGATCCTGGTTTCTTGACCATGGGGCTCGTAGGCCATGGTCTGTGGGGCATCCTCGTAGGCTTAGGTCTTAAGAGAGGAGGACGCTATGCGTAATCTAGTGTTAGCACTGGCTGGAGCTGTGATCATCCTCTTCCTGTTCGCAGACGCTGCCCTGGCTGATAGCTGCTCCACCGCCTTCGACTGCTTGCAGACAGCAGGATACAATGCCGTTCTTGCCCTTACGGGCGGAATCATTGCAGTCGTGACAGCGGTTTTCGGGAACCATCTTGCTCAATCGATCGCCTCGCTGTTTCGGCCAGATGGGATGAGAATTCCGCAACGGGCGACTCCGGCTCCGACCAGTGTGCAAGATGAGCGTGCTTCACCGGAAACACAGGCTGAACCAGAGTCATCGATCTCCTCGGAGAGCCACTCGACAGCAACGACTTCGGAAGGAGCCGTATCCGGACGTTCCATCATGGATCTTCTGGATTGGGCTACCCACCAAGGCGGAGAACTCTTCAAGGAACTCTCGGCGGAGATGCGCAAAGCCATCCTAGAGACCGCGGAGGCCATGCTCAATCGCGGCATGGAAGAGCAAGAAGAGCGCATCGTAATCAAGAACGTACAGGATCTAGTGGACTACGGACGGAAAGCAGCCAGCGGCGCTCCCGAGCGAGTGCGCATTGCACTGACCGGAGTTCAGAAAGAGTTCGGCAAGCTGGAGAGGGCGCGGACGGCGTACTTCACGTTGCAGTATGTAGAGCAGGAGGGTGAGGTCGTTGCTCAAGTGGCCAAAGAAGCGGAGATCTCTCGCAAGACGGCCAAGGCCCTATTGGAAATGAGCGATGAGCATTTCGAACGGATGAGAGGGATTTTCAACGAGTTGATGTGAGGAGGTTAACCGTGCCTCGTCGGGTTCCGTTTGCCGTATTCGCACTGCTGATGGTTTTGATATCGCTGACGGCGTGCGGTCGTACAGCGAGCACCGAATCAAAGGTTTCTCTCGGTCTCAAGCTGGCCACGGCCGATCAGCTCCAGAAGATGCCTCTGGCTTCGGTTCCCTTCTCGGGCCAAGCGCTTCCCCCCTCTGTCGATCTTTCACAAGAAATGCCGCCGCCGGGTCAGCAGGGCAAGCAAAACTCCTGTGTTGGATGGGCGGTAGCGTACGCCCTGAAGAGTTATCAAGAGAAACTGGAAGAACGCTATCCACTGATCGATGCCTCCGGTCAGGCCGACCCAAACCACGTCTACAGCCCTGCCTTCGTTTACAATCAGATCAACAACGGCCGCGATGGTGGATCGTATATCATCGACGCTCTGAACCTCTTGCTGAATCAGGGCGCGGCTCACTGGGCGGACATGCCCTATAACGAAGCCGACTACACACAGCCTCCCAGTGATCCAGCCAAAGCCAGAGCCCAACGCTATCGCATTGCAGACTGGCGCCGAATCAACAACCCTCATGAGCTGCAAGAACTAAAAGCCCAGCTCAATGCAGGGTACCCCATCATCATCGGCTTCATGGTGGATGAGGGCTTCCTCAATGCCAAACCTGGTTTCATCTGGAACGCGGACATCGGACAAAAAATAGGAGCCCACGCCGCCGTACTGGTCGGCTACGATGATCAACGACAAGCGTTCAAGCTCATCAACTCGTTTGGTGTTGG
>MFGX01000004.1:109-2966 GCA_001778455.1 Candidatus Fraserbacteria bacterium RBG_16_55_9
GGCTCCGTCACCTTCGATTACGGGAATAACATACGTGGGCAAGCGGAGAAGGGGGGCCTAGCGAACGCGTTTCAGTTTCCGGGCTTTGTCCCTGCATACATCCGCCCCATGTTCTGCGAGGGGAAAGGACCCTTCCGCTGGGTGGCCCTCTCGGGCGACCCCGAAGACCTCTATCGCACCGATCAGGCCATTCTGGAGCTTTTCCCGAAAGACCAGGCCCTCCAGCGATGGATTACTCAGGCTCAGAAGAAGGTCACATTTCAAGGACTGCCTGCACGCATCTGCTGGTTGGGCTATGGCGAGCGTGCCAAGGCCGGACTCTACTTCAACGAGCTGGTACGTAAGGGGGAGCTGAAAGCACCCATCGTGATCGGGCGCGATCACCTGGATGCGGGTTCGGTGGCTTCCCCTTACCGCGAGACAGAAGGAATGAAAGATGGATCGGATGCCATTGCAGACTGGCCTATCTTAAACGCCTTGCTCAATGCCGTCTGCGGGGCTACGTGGGTCTCTGTCCACCACGGCGGCGGTGTGGGTATTGGAAAGTCTATTCATGCTGGCATGGTCATCGTGGCCGACGGCACCAAAGAGGCAGATCAGCGTCTGGAGAGAGTGCTGACCGTCGATCCCGGTTTGGGAGTCGTGCGCCATGCAGACGCTGGCTATGAGGAAGCGATTCGCGTTGTGAAAGGGAAAGACATTCGCATGCCACGGCTGTCATGACGGAACTGCATGCGGGTCTTAAGGGTGTAGTCATTGGGCAATCCACGATCTGCTTCATCGATGGAGAGCGTGGTCTCCTCCGCTATCGTGGCTATGACATCGAAGACTTAGCAAAATACTCCACGTACGAGGAGACCGCTTATCTTCTGACATACGGGAAGCTCCCTACCCACGGCGAGCTCAGGCAGTTCTCTCAAGCACTGAAGGAACATCGGACCCTCTCGGGTACGGAGCTGGAGATTCTCCACGCTCTCCCCAAGGAAGCACCACCCATGGATGTCCTACGTTCGCTCGTCTCAGTAAGCGCCCTCTTCGACCCTGAAGCGGACGACCCCGCTGAAAGAGCTAATCAGAACAAGGTATTCAAGCTGATTGCCAAAATTCCTACAATTCTGGCAGCATACGACCGAGTCCGGCGAAATGTAAAGCCTGTTGCCCCGCATCGCTCTCTCGGCCATGCAGTCAATTTTTTGTATATGCTCTCGGGGGAAGAGCCTAATGAGACCAGCGCTCGTGTCTTCGATGTCTGTTTGATCCTCCATGCCGAGCACGGCTTCAATGCCTCCACGTTCGCCGCGCGGGTGACGGCTTCTACGCTTTCGGATCTCTATTCTTCCGTCACGGCAGCCATTGGCACTCTCAAAGGGCTGCTCCACGGCGGGGCGAACGCGCAAGTTCTGGAGATGCTGCAAGCCATTGATTCGGTTAAGAACGTTCGCTCCCACATCGAAGGAATGATCGCGCGCAAGGAGAAGGTCTGGGGCATGGGTCACCGGGTCTACAAGACGAAAGATCCTCGGGCGTATATCTTGCAAGGCCTCATTGAGCAACTCGCTAGTGTGAGCGGCCAAGACCCGCTCTACAATATCGCGCGCGAGGTCGAGAAGGTAAGCATCGAACTCTTGGGCAAGAAGGGGATCTATCCCAACGTGGATTTTTACACTGCTGTCGCCTATCACATGCTGGGCATTCCCTTGGATCTGTTCACACCTATCTTTGCCTTGAGCCGTGTGAGCGGCTGGACGGCTCATGTGCTGGAGCAGTATCGCCATAACGCGTTGATTCGCCCGCAAGAACAGTACGTCGGCCCTGGAGAGCGCACCTACACGCCGATCGATCAACGAACTAGAAAGGATGAAAGATGAAGAGTGATCTGGAGCGGTTGATGACGGAGCGTAAGATTGACGTTGCCATTGTGGAGGGTCCGGATGGAACTCAAGAGACGAACCCCGCGTTTGCGTATCTGGTGAACGGAGAGCGTCTGGTGGGGACGGTGGTCCTCAAGCGGGGCAAGCCCGCACAGCTACTCTACCGCTCAATGGAGCGTGATGCCGCAGCAGCCACGAAACTTGAGCTCGTCAACTTTGATCGCTGGCCACTCCACGAGCTTGCGGAGAAGTATCCCAACCCGATGGAGGCCCGTGTGGAGCTTTATCGTCGAATCTTCGAGGAACTTCACATTGAGGGCCGGGTTGCGGTCTATGGCACGGGTTCGATTGGTGCGCATTACACGTTCCTTAAAGCGCTCTCCGCCAAAGTCCCTGGGGTTGAGATCATGGGGGAGTACGATCGAGATATTTTCCAAGTGGCCCGCGAAACGAAAGACGTAAGCGAGATCAAAAGACTTAAGAGCGTTGGGCAAGGGACGTGCGACGTCGTCAATGCTGTCGTTGCATTCCTGAAGTCGCATGCCGTAAAGAAAGAGACTCTCGTGGCGGAAGATGGGAAACCGCTGACCATCGCCGATGTGAAAGAGTTCATCCGCTTGGAGCTAGCGCGCCGAGGACTGATATCGGCAGAGGATTTCATATTTGCCATAGGGCGTGATACGGGCGTTCCCCACTCCTCGGGCAACCCGAGTGACCCAATTCAATTAGGCAAGACGATCGTCTTCGATCTCTTTCCAAGAGAATTCGGTGGCTACTTCCACGACCTGACCCGTACGTTCTGTCTGGGATACGCTCCCAAAGAGGTTGAGAAAGCCTATCGGGACGTGATGGAATGTTTCGAGACCGTAGTGGGCCAGTTCAAGGTGGGGGGGCTCACCCAGAGCTATCAGCACCTGACCTGCGAGTTCTTCGAGAAGCGGGGCTACGCGGTCGTGAAAAGCAATCCGAAATCTCAACAAGGCTAC
>MFGX01000004.1:3032-7305 GCA_001778455.1 Candidatus Fraserbacteria bacterium RBG_16_55_9
AAGTGGGATGCGAAACTGCAACCAGGCATGGTCTTCACCGTGGAGCCTGGACTCTATTATCCCGAGCGAGGATTTGGAATTCGGATCGAGGACACGTACTACTGCGATGACGAGGGTGAGGTTTACAGCTTGACACCCTTCCCCAAGGACCTAGTCATCCCCATGTGAGATCAAGAAGGTGAGGGTATGCTCAAAGTTCTCAGATTGTTCTTGTTCATCGGTCTACTTTTGGCGGGTGCTGGAAGTGCAGCTGGCGATGTAAAGCCTGCCCCACAGGGGATCATCGTTGCACCTTCCGAGAGCGCATTTTCCATTCAGATCAAGGCAGATCATCAGATCTATAGCCCGAAAGAACCTGTCAAGCTGGACGTAGAGCTCAACCGGGACGCGTACGTGTACATCTACGACATCGATCCGGCAGGCCAAGTGACTTTGCTCTTCCCCAACGGTTTCTCACGAAACAATCTCTTGAAGGCTGGAAAACACACTCTGCCGGATAACTCCAGCTACAGTTTCGTAGTGACCGAGCCACTGGGCCTAGAATCTCTGCAAGCGCTTGCCCTCCTTAAACCCATTCCGCTTCTTTCGCTGAGCGCCCAAGGCGACTTGGATGCGTATCCATTCCCACAGCTCAGCGGCGATCCCAAAGCCCTCAAGCCACAAGTGGAGAAGATGATTGAGATCACCGTGGAGCCGGGTGAGTGGGCGGCGGACTGGACCCAGTTTCTCGTCGCGCCCGCTGTGGCATATCTGAAAGTCGCTTCTCAGCCGGCAGGTGCTCGGGTCTTCCTCAACGGGGAACTTCGTGGCCAAAGTCCTCTGGAAATAGAGCTTGAACCCGGGCAGGTGCGCGTTGCCCTTGTAAGAGACGGCTATCAGCGTTGGACGAAGACGATCACCCTAGAGAATCATGCTCGCAGTGAGCTCAGCATCCGGTTGGAACCGGCATTGCCCCCGCTTTTCCCTCCGGAGCCCCAGTCACCCGATGAGGGCTTTCTGCCATTCTCCTCGTTCTCGCTGGGTCTCAATGCCGGCTTGAACTCCGAGGGCATCTTCAGTGCTGGGCTGGAACTCGGCTTATCTTCGGCACTGAGCGTGGGGGGATCGGTCTCGTTCACCGACGACGAAGTCCCCGAGTATTTCGACGTAGGCCGCCCTCAGCCCTTCCCCGTTGAGCGCATCTATAACTATGGTCCGGAAACAGAAGCCTATTTGAAGCTCTCGCTGCCATTCACAGAGGCCTTCTTTCTCCATGGAGGAGGCGGGATAGCTGCCCAAGAACGAGTTCACATCGCGGCTCCGGGCGGCGTCATCATCGTAAGCGCGTTTGGCCTGATCCCCTTGGTTGAGATTCTGCCGAATGGCTATAGCGAAACAGCGAGCTACCTCACGGTCTTTGGAGGGGTTGCCCTGCGCGTGGGAGAGCACCTGCTCAGCGCAAGTTACCACAATCGGCGGGGTTGGGTCCTCGGATTGACCCTTCGCTTCTAGAAAACCCGCTTGGAATGAGCGGAAACGCCGTTTCCACCGAATTTTCACCTGGCTTCCATTCTATTTCCACCGGTTGCCCAGTAGAATGGCGATGCTTGCTAGACATTTAGAGACCTCCTTAGAGCTGCAGGAGAGGCCAGAACCACCTCCTTACAGGTACACCTAGCAGCGAGCCTCCGGCCCCCCTAGGCCGGAGAGCTCGCTGTTTCCCTTTCTACCTTGACAAGCAGGGCAGAGCCCCGAGATGAGGACCTGATGGGTCTGGTGCCGGAACCCGTGGGTCTCGACGATTTCCGCCAGGCGGTCTTCGAGGGTTCTGTCGGTGAACTCGACCACCTGTTTGCATTGACCGCAAATCAAATGTTCGTGGTGGGGGCGTCCGAGATTCTCCTCATAGCATGTACGGTCCTTGATGAGCAGCTTTCTTACTAGACCCGCATCGGTCAGGAGTTCCAGCGTGCGATAGATGGTCGCCGGGGCGATCTGGTCTTCCCTAAGCTTCGCCCAGAGGTCGGAAGCATCGCAATGGCCTGGCATTCGGAAGACCTCCTCTGCGATCCGATCCCGGGCCCGCGTGATGTGAAGCTTCCGTCTCCTGAGGTATTTTCGGAACAGGTGCACAAAATCTTCCGCCTGCATGATTCATTCTAGTCGTTCACTCCAAGTGTGGGCAAGTGGCTCTTCCGTTCGTTTATAATGCAGATTGAGTCATGAAGCCGCGGAAACCTAAACCGCGAAAGAAGCATCCACCCAAGAAGGCTCCTCTTCGCATCGAGGAGTGGGAGCGACTGCTCCATTCTGACCCCAATTGCTGTCCTCAATGTGGGAGGCCCTTCACACTGGTCGTGGGATGTCACAAGATCTGCTCGTGTGGCTATATGGAGGGTTGCGGGGATTGACCTTGGTGGAGACGACCGGATTCGAACCGGCGACCTCTGCGTTGCGAACGCAGCGCTCTCCCAACTGAGCTACGCCCCCAGTGTATGTCAATTGTATGCCAAGCGAAGCTTGTGGTGGCGGCGGTGGGATTCGAACCCACTACCTTCCGCTTATGAGACGGACGCTCTAGACCAAATGAGCTACGCCGCCTCGGCTGGCATAGCTTAGCCAAGCCAAAGCCGAAGGTCAAGCGGCAAAGCCCATGAGCCTTAGTCTTCTTTGAAGGTCACCCCAGGGACATTCCTCGACGCTAAGGCTGTCGTTGTGATCTTGTAAGCGTACTTGTGATACCCTTTGCCCGTGACCGTGATCGTGCCTGGGCGGATCTCCTGCGAGGGTGGGCACGATAGTGTTTCCTTTCGCACCTGTGCTCCTGGGTCTTCCAACTGGAAGATGCCCGAGCTAACTCCCGCGTAGCTCTCAACGAAGTTCAGCGTGCGAGTGGTGATCTGCAACTCGATGCTTCGTGTAAAGGACTTGGTAAAGAGTAGAACGGGGCTTCGAGGCTTCCATGGATTGGAGCTGGTGGGCACACTATGGCTATCTATTGGACCCAACGTCGAGAGAGCGTCCTTGTGCTGATTGTCCCACTGGTAATTTTGTGGAAGTTGCACCCCTGCGGGAAGCTCCGCAGCTGCCATGCCCCACAACCAGAGATCCATAAGAGCGGAGCTGGTTGAGCTCCTGCCGGAGGCGCGATCCACGTTCGCCGTCTCCAATCCTTCCCAAGTCACCTCCACGCGGCATATCGGCACCTGAACAGTTACGGGTTGGCCGAACGCTCCGATGACCAAGCCGAGCGATAATACGACAAAAGCCGTAGGTAGAATTCTACTAAGTGACATAGTGCTCCCTCCTTTAGGGACTCCTGCCTTATCTAACCCTTCTTAGAATAAATCTAAGGCAAGGAAGCGCGCGAAGGCTATGATGTGCATCACATCGCGATCAGAGAGCAACCAGAGCCGTAAGCAAAACGACGAATCCGAGGGAGATCCATTCAGGGAAGGGCATACTTCTATTGTTGATTTCACTGAGCACAATTGGCTGCGCGAGGTTTACGCCCTTCTTGTACAACCGATTCACTCTGTCCTTGTCACAGTTCGACACAGAGCTCTCCAAATCGTTTATATACTTCTTGGTTTCTTCCAGGTTCGTGGGCTCTCCATTCCTGTCATACTCGATCTTTATGGGGCTTGGAATCAGCTGTTGGTGCCCCATGATAGCCCAACAGCGAGGAATCGCCTGTTCTTCGCGCTCCTCTACGGCTTGCCCCAGCGTGTGGATGTTCTCCATCACGGCGGCTAAATCTGCTTGCCTGCTGGAAAACCTCCATCCCCCGGGAGCTAGCCGGATGAGCCTTTCGACAAGAGGCTCCACTTGGCTTCCGATGTCCTCTACCTTCTCGTGTTCTCTCCCGAGCTTGTCACATTCTCTAGCGAGAAACTCGCTGGTCGATCTGACCATGCCCATCTCTCGTTTCTTGTCCTGAAGCGCGTCTGGGTCATTTCCGGCGATGGTGGCAAATCCATGGCCCAGCCCAGGCTCATACCCACGGTGAGCAGACGTGTCTTGGGCGAAATGGAGCAGTTGTCCCAGATAGACAAGTTGCAGGGCCTCTTCCTCTTGCACCTCTACCCTGCCCCAAAGTCCTTGTTGGCGTTTCGCCCTCTCTTCTTCGTTACCTTTCTCAACGAACGCGTGCCAATTTCTCTGGTTGGGGACGTTCGGTCTTCCCCCAAAGATCCCTCTGGCTACTTCTACGATGCTCTTCTCGGATACGGTAGTCGCATTGAGATCTTGAGACCAATCCGCGCTCGCAATGACCCAGGATTCCCACCAGTCA
>MFGX01000005.1:0-7218 GCA_001778455.1 Candidatus Fraserbacteria bacterium RBG_16_55_9
CCGGCAAAGAAGGCCCGTACGCAGTGGGGTTTGCTGCGTAGTCGCATGGCGGCAAAATGCAACTCCTGCCGAAGATGCGCCAAGTCCGCACAACAGAGATTCCGCAGCTCCACGTGCTTGAGGTGTTGCCACACCCCTTCGTGTGGGTTGAGATCCGGCGCATAGGGCGGCAGTGCTTCCAGGTGCACGTTTCGCGCACCGCCGTTCGTCAGGAACTGCCGCACCTCACCGCGATGAATGGGCGAGCGATCCCAGATCACCAGCACCTTTCTCAGAACTTGCCGCAGGTGCTTGAGGAAGGCCACGGCGCCCGTACTGGTGAGCGCTTGCTCACGAACTCGCGTGTACAGCTGGCCCGCGGGCGTAATGCCACTCATCATCGACAGATGATCGTGAGTCTGCCAGCAGCGCAGGATCGGGGTCTGACCGCAGGGTGCGTAGGTTCGCACCAGCCCCGGCACCAGATAGAAGCCCGACTCATCCACAAACACGATCGTCGCACCCTCCCTCAGCGCCTTTTTTCGAGCTCGGGCCAGATCAAAGTGCGCCACCGCTGGATGACCTGCTCGTTGCGTTGGGCCGCTCGCTCGATGGGCAGCTGCGGTGTCCAGCGCAGCTGCTGGAGCAAGCGGGAGACATGCGCTTTGTGGTACGACACGCCAAACTCTCTGCGGATGACCGTAGCCACGCGTGCACAGGTCCAGACATCCCCACAGAACCCATACGCTTCGGCACCGTGGGAGAGCAATTCCGGGAGCGCCTCAAACTGCTCGCGCGTGAGTTTGCGAGGCTCGCGGGGACGAGGCTTGGCGCGCCAGGCGGCGGCACCCTGCGCGCGGGCCTGGGAAACCCACTGGCTAACCGCAGCGGGTGAAATGCCCAAAGCTTCTGCGATGTCCCCTTGCTTCCAGCCACGCTCTTGCAATTCCAGGGCTCGTCTCCGTCGCGCTTCTTTCCAGTCCTTGGGCTGTGAGTCCTTGTCCCTCATGCCCGCATTATGGCACGTCTCATTCTGTTAAGCTAGAGATGCAACGACCTGTAAGTGGGCTCGCCAGTGATCTGGGGGAATATGCAGAGGCAAAGCGACTCTGTCGGAAAAGCCTTGCCCTACTGAGAGAGATTGGCGATCGATACGTCATGGCCCTTTGCCTCAACAACCTGGGCCATGCTGCCTGTGGTCTGGGAGAATTTCGTGAGTCTGAGAGGCACTTTCGCGAAGCCCTGATCACATCTACGGACATGCACGCTGTTCCTCTGACCTTGTATGTGTTGGTAGAAATGACCACTTTGCTCATCAAACAAGGAGCTACAGAGGAGGCTGTCGAGCTTCTGGCGTTTGCCCTCGGTCACCCGGCCAGCGTGAAGGCGACGAGAGAGAAGGCACAGGACCTCCTTGCGGAACTTACATCACGGCTACCTCGTAAGATCACGGCAGCCGCGAAAGAACGCGGAAAAGCCAGAAGACTTGAGGACATTGTCGACGGGATCTTACGAGAAACTTAGAAAGACGAGGATTGAGGCTTAGCTTCCCAAGTACGCTTGACGGATGTAGTCGTCTCGCTTCAGTTCTTCCGCCGTTCCTTCACGGACGATCTGACCTGTTTCCAAGAGATAGATTCGCTTGGAGTGTTTGAACGCAAAATCCGCGTTCTGCTCTGCGAGCAAGATCGTCATCCGATATCGCTCCTGGATGGCATCCAGAGCTTGCGAGATGTGTGAGCGCACGATCGGGGCAAGCCCCAAGGTCGGCTCGTCGAGCAACAAGAGCCGGGGTCGTCCCATGAGCGCTCGGCCAATGGCGACCATCTGCTGCTCACCTCCAGAAAGCGTATGCACCAGTTGACGTTCTCTCTCCTCAAGGCGAGGGAAGAGCTCGAAGACCACGCGGAGGTCGCGTTCGATCTCTCTGTCTTTGCGACGGTACGCACCCAGTTGCAGATTGTCGAGTACGCTTAGATAGGCAAAGAGACTCCGCCCCTCTGGGCAGTGAATGAGGCCTGATTGCACGATCTCATGCGGCTTACTCGGCAACTTTTGACCCGCAAAGCCAATCTCTCCCTGGTAGGGCAAGAGCCCCGAGATCGCGTTGAAGAGCGTCGTCTTGCCCGCGCCGTTCGACCCAATGACGGAGGCAAACTCGCCCTCTTGCACTGTGAATGAGACTCCACGAAGCGCCTGCGCCTTTCCATAAAAGACATCCAGCCCGTTCACCTCAAGCAGTTTCATCGCCCGCACCGCTGCCTGCCAGATATGCCTCTTGCACGACCGGATTCTGAGCCACTTCACCCGGCGCTCCCTCTGCCAACTTGGTCCCGAAATGGATCACGACGACGCGCTCCACCAACTTCATCAAGCCCCGCATATTGTGGTCTACGATGACCAGCGTTCTTCCTTCCCGTTGCAGATCTCGAAGCAGCTCGCTCAGCTCTTCCACTTCCGCAACCGTCAGGCCCGCAAACGGCTCATCGAGAAGCAAGAGCGCCGGCTCTGTGGCCAGAGCTTTGGCAACTTCGAGCTTTCGTAGTCCCGCATGAGGAAGGGTATTGGGGAACTCCCGCCGACAGGCGCACGAACTCACATCATGACACTGGCTTGGATCCTGGCCGCAGACCTCACATAGCCCCGTGCGAGTGCAGCATTGCAAGACCCGTTCGCGGCGCTCACGCCGCGAGGGATAGCGCGTGAAGATCTCATTGGGAAGCGTAGAGATTTCTACATTTTGATCGACCGTCTTGTGACGGAAGGGCCGAGGGATCTGAAACGTCCGGGCAATGCCTGCATTCACGACGCGATAGGGAGGCCACCCGCTGATGTCTTGACCTTGGAAGAGGACTCTCCCTCTTGTGGGCCGATAGACGCCGGTGATGAGGTTGAAGACGGTCGTCTTGCCTGCGCCGTTCGGACCGATGAATCCCAAGATCTCCCCGTCTCGGACATCGAAGCTGAGCTCACTCACCGCATGAAGTCCACCGAACGACTTCGTCAATCGATCCAACACCAGAATGGGACCTATCGTGTTTGTCTTCGATTTCATCGTCATAGTCATACCTTCTGGTTGCGCCTTTGTCCACTCCCGGATTGCAGCCATTGACGGAGCTTTAAGCGCAGCTCCGGTAGCACTCCCCTCGGAACGAAGAAGAGCACCAAGAGAGCGACGGCAAAGAGCACGAAGAAGCGCCAGCCTCCCAAGAAACGCAGATACTCGCGGACGAGCACGAGGAAATAGGCCCCAAAGATCGGGCCGATGATGGTACCCATTCCACCGAGCACGGCGGCCACAATCACCTCGATGGAGTGTTCCAGATCGAGTAGGGATGAGGGAGACGCTGATCCAATGTGATAGACGTAAAACGCGCCGCTTACGCCCGCGACAAAACCACTGATGGCGAAGGCCAAGGTCTTATATTTCGCCGTGTTGATTCCAGCCGCTTGCGCTGCTTCCTCATCGTCACGGATGGCCTCGAACGCCAAGCCAATCCGCGAACGCGCCAGCGTATAGAGCGCCCCGGCAATGAGGATCATCAGCCCGAGAGAGTAGTAGTATTTCAGGGCAGTGTTGTACGTGAGAAGGCATTGGGGTATGCACAGAATGGCCCCCTCCGCTCCGGGAATCCCAATCTCGGGTTTGAGCAATCGAAGAAGTCGATCGAGCGCCAGCGCCGCCACCAACGTCATCAAAGATAGATAGGGACCGCGCAGACGAAGCGCTGGAGCCGCAATGAGAAGCCCTCCGAGCGCCGCCACAACGCCACCCAACGCAATGACAAGTATGGGCGACCATCCGTACAAGACAGATAGAAACGCGGTCGTATACCCACCCAATCCAAAGAAGAACGAGTGGCCAAAGCTGATCTGACCGGCATATCCCGAGAGGATGTCCCAACTCATCGCCAGGATGGCCCAGATGTTCGCCAGAATCAAGACACTCAGCAAGAAACTGTTCTTCGGGAAGAACTGCGGCACCAACGCTGAGGCGATCAGCAATAAGAGCAGAAGCACAGCAATGGGGTAGGACCGTGTGCGACCCCGCCGGTGAAGGATCACGTCGCCGCCCTCCCGAAGAGACCTTGGGGCCGGATGGTCAAAACGATGAGCAGAATGACCAAAGAGGCCAAACCACGGGCCTCGGGAGCGAAGGCCTGCGCGATCGTCTCCGCATAGCCGATGATGAATGCCGCCCAGAGCGAGCCAGGGATGCTCCCGAGCCCACCCAAGACGACCGTGGAGAAAGCGATCACCAACGACACGCGCTCTTCGAAGGGTTGGATCCCCAAGAACGATGTGATGAAGAGACCAGCGATCGCTGCCAGAGCACCGGAGATTGCCCAGACCCAGAGTGTGATTCGATGGGAAGCAATCCCGACCAGTGCCGCTCCCCTGCGATCCATGGAGAGGGCAAGAATCGCCTTACCCGTCTTCGTGCGAGTCACAAAGGCCCAGAGCAAGCCGATCACAACGAGTGCAACTACACCCGCCAATAGGCGATTGTACGGGATGCTGGTTCCCCACAAAACGAACCCTCCTTGGATGAAGGGTGGCAGATCCGTTCGAGGCTTGGCGCTAAAGAACAAGATGATAACTTGCTCGAGCAACACGGCGAGAAGCAGCGTGGCCAAAAAGACCGTCACGGTTCGATTCTCGATCGGGCGAATCAAGACGCGATAGACCAAGGGGGCTATGACCGCCACTCCGAGAATAGCAAAGGCAAAGGCTACAGGCAGGCTCCACTTCAGTATGACGAAGGCCCAGATGGCAAGATAGGCTCCGACCATCACAAAGGCCCCGTGGGCGAGGTTGAGCACGCCCGCCACGCCGAAGATCATCGTAAAGCCGACGGCCACGAGTGCGTAGAGGGAGCTGATGAGGAAACCCAAGATGAGCACTTGAGGACTGAAGACTCGACCTACGACTTCTGTGAGAGTTTCCAAAGGAAGAGGGAGAGGTCGTTCGTGGAGCCGGACGACCTCTCCCCGCTTCTCAACTCCTTGCCGACCTCATCTCAACCAGGGCGGCAATACGAAGCCAGCCGTGGCAAGATTCGGCGGGAAGATGACCTTTTGCTCGCCGCCTTGGTACTGGATCCAGAGGCCCTCCGCCAGCCCCGACCCGTAGCGTACGTCATGAGGGAAGTCCTGGTCGGCCGCCAATGGGGTGACCGGCTTTTCGCCCCGCTCGTAGAAGCCCAACTTTCCTGTCGTGCCCTCAAACAGATTGCCGGGCTTTCCATCCGGCCCACGAACTCCGAACTGTTCCAGCTGCTGAATGATCAGATCCGTGTTGGCTTCATTGTCCGGCAGCACACCGGCCTTCTCGACGGCCTCCTTGAGCATCAAGAGCGCGTCGTAGCTGCTGAAAGCGTTGTAACTGGGGACAGCAACTTCCGGCTTGAAGCTGAAGCTCTCAAACGCGTCGACAAAGGGAACGGTCTTCCCTGTAATCGGGGCCTTCGCGCCCGTAGTCAAGGTGACGACGGATTCCGCAGCACCTTGGGTCAGCTGATCGAAGCGTCCGTCTTGGGCTTGCACATTGATGCCCACATAGGGCAGAGGCACGCGCTGAGTGGCCCATTGTGCAGTCGGGCGTGTACCCGTGTGGGCCATGACGGTGAAGAGCCCACCCACCCGACCTTGCATGGCATTCACGGCGCGGGAGTAGAGAGAGGTGAAATCGGTCGTGTCCTCCGCGTAGCGAATGGTGTCGGCTACTTGGAGCTTAGAGCCAAAGGCCGCTAAGAGCGTGGGAAAGCCGTCGGTGATTGCCTTGGTCCAGGCGGCGTCCTCAGCGAAGAGCACGATGCTATTCCACTTGAGTCCGCCCTCGAGGAAGCCCCGAGCGAAGGTCACGGCGGCCTGCAATATGAGGTAAGAATTGATCGGTCCAACGCGGAAGAAGAATTTGTAGTTGTTATAGTCGCGACTTGTTTGAATCGTGGCTGCAGGTGTGGAGGCTCCGGTGCCTAGAAAGATCTTGCGCACGACGGGGATGGTGGGTATGGTGCCGACCAGCTCTTCACTAAAGAAGAGGCCGGTGAGGAACTGCGCCCCGCGATTGGAGAGATCTTGGATTGCCAGCCCCGCTTGGTCGGCGCGACCGGCACTGTCAGAGACGATGAGGTCCAGCGGACGACCCATCATCCCGCCTCCCGCATTGATCTGGGAGATCCCCAATCGGAGCGCCTTCTCGGCGGCTTCGCCGAAGAAGGTGGACAAGGGGTTGGCCATGCCGATCAGGATCGGCCCCTGAGCTTGAACCCAGGGTCCCAGTGAGCTCACAGAGAGCGCCAGCGCGCTCGCCCCTGCATACTTGAGAAACGTCCTCCGGTTATGTCGCTTGAGGTTTAGATCAGACATTCTTGTCTCCTCCTTTTCGATCCTTCTCGCTCAAGAATCATCGCGTCAGGAACAAGGCTTCGGGGTCGTGCCTGTGACGGTCACGCTCTTCGTCGCCACCGGGTCTACCAGCATGTCACAGCCATTGGTAACCAGAGTGACCGCCGCGATCTGTACTGTGGCTTCCTCAAGGTCCTTGCTAAGGTCTCCGACCAGGATGCCAATCCGGTTGCCTGCAAGCACGGTGCCTGTGACGGTCGCGTTCGCATGTATCTTGGAATCCGTATTGGTGGAGCATCCCGGTAGAGTCGAGGCTGGGCCGCCGATGCGCAGGCCCGCTTTGCCGTTCTTCTCGAACTGACCATACGTGATGGTCGCCTGCGCATTGTCCTCCACAGCCACACCGTAGCACGCGTTTTCACGGGTAACGAGCCCCTGGATCGTCGCACGAGAGCTCCCACCCAGCTCCACCCCGCTCAAGCCATGTTTCATGACCAGTGTATTGGCACCGATCGAGACGGAAGCTTTGTCGAGAGCGGAGATCCCGTTTGCAGCGTTCTCCCGCACGATGGTCTGCTCACACGCTTGCCCGCTGAACGTCAGGCCGATGGCAATGCGCGAGCTACCTCGAAGGGAGATCCCGCCGCCGATGGGAAGACCCAATATGGAGATCCCGTTCTTCGTGATGAGCACGTCACAGAGGGAAGCCCGCGCGAAATCGAAGAGAGCGATCCCGTTGGCCGCATTGCCAGCAATCGTTACGCCTTCGAGGGTCAACGCCGGGGAAGCCTGGGGCGGAACCCCTGCCGGAGCCTGCGCCTGTAGGCCATTGAGCCCTTTGGTGAGGGTCAAGTTCTTGAGCGTCACTTGGAAGGGGCCTGCCGCCACC
>MFGX01000005.1:7229-7506 GCA_001778455.1 Candidatus Fraserbacteria bacterium RBG_16_55_9
GATCGCAACTTTATTGCGGTCTGATCCGATGATGGTGAGGTTCTTCGCAATGATCACCGGTCCAGCATACTCACCGGCATCGACGAAAATGGTGCTCCCAGTTGGCGCCTTGGCCACCGCTTCTCTAAGATCGGCGAAGTCGCAGCCGCTGGCGCAGACCCGGATGAGATCACCCGCTTGCGCGAGCAACCCCATGCTGCCCGTAAGCCCCACTAGCATGAGACAGAGGAGCAAACCTCTTATGGCTTGCCTCATGGGATGAACATGCATACTTTTC
>MFGX01000005.1:7517-8714 GCA_001778455.1 Candidatus Fraserbacteria bacterium RBG_16_55_9
CCTTTTCTCTATTTCTGGGACGGAAACCGTTTGCTGTTGCTCTTGAGAGATTCAATCATCTCTCACCTCCTCTTGGTCGACATGTTCTTGCCTTCTCCGATGGCTTTTGCCTATACTGCCAGATTACGAAATCCGTTGTCAAATCGCGAAGGGGGGACACCATGGCCGAGTGGACGGGCGAGCAAGCCCTAGCTCAGATATTGAAAGAGAACGGCGTGGCTCTGGTAACTGGCGTCTACGGCGACCCGTGCACCACGCTCTTGGATTGCATGGCCGATGTGGGATTGCCTGTGGAGGTCAGCGTGGAAGAGAAGACGGCGCTTTCCCAAGCACTGGGGGCTTCGGCTGCCGGCAAGAGGGCTGTGGTCGCCGTGAAGCAAGTGGGCCTAAACGTGGCTTCAGACCCCCTCATCAATGCGGCCACGCACGGCATCGGTGCTGGACTTCTCGTCATTTGCGGAGACGACCCCGGAGCCACGAAATCCACCAACGAGCAAGACTCTCGCTGGTACGCGAAACTGGCCGAGATCCCTGTGCTCACCCCTCACAACCCTTCAAGCCTGGCACAGGCCGCCGCTGAAGGACTCACCCTCTCCGAAGAACTGGGGATCCCCGTTCTCCTGCAAATCACGGGGCGACTCACCGCCATGACGGGGAAGCTAGAAAAACCCGCGAAGTTGGGCAAACCGCCCTCGTTTGATCGTTCTCGGCCTTGGGGCCGCTTCCTCCTCGAACGGCACAAGCATCACTTCGAGCATGTTTGGCCCAAGCTTATCCAGCGCATTGAGGACTCGAAGCTGCATCGCGTGCATCGCGGCGCGGGAGCAGATGGGGTAATCTCTTGTGGCTTTCCCTCTTCGCTGGTAACACACGAGAACCACCTTGCATTGGGATATGCCTACCCGCTGCCCGAGGGCCTGATCGCGCAGTTTCTCTCGGGGTTGAAGCGCCTTCTCGTGGTCGAAGAAGTTGCTCCCATTGTCGAGGAAGGCGTGGGCGCGCTTGCGAATAGCCGCGGCATGAATATCCATCTGCTTGGGCGCCTTACAGGTCATCTGCCCCGGGTGGGACAACTCGAAAACAGCCATATCGAAAAGGCCTTCTCATTCGATCCCCAGGGGCTCAATTTCGACGTGCAAGCGCAACTCAGCGACTCCCTATCCCGCATCCCCTGCGGCGGCTTTGAAATGCTCTATC
>MFGX01000005.1:8736-9317 GCA_001778455.1 Candidatus Fraserbacteria bacterium RBG_16_55_9
AGAAGAGCATCAGGTTGCCGGCGATGTAGGCTGCTCGATCCTTCAGGGATATTTCCCACCTCAAGTCATCGACACGGCCTACGCCTTGGGGACACCCATCGCGACGGCGTCCGGAATGAGTCTATCGGGTCGCAAAGGGATTGCCATCATCGGTGACACGGGCTTCTTGCATTCGGGCATTCCCAGCCTTATCAATGCCGTTGAACACGGACACAACGTACTGGTGATCGTCCTGTACAATCGTATTTCGGCCATGACCCCTGGCCATCAGGAGATCCCCGGACTCCATAAACTGAAAGAACTGATCGCGGCCTGTGGGCCAACGGCACTCGATGAGATTGATGTGCAAGGCATACAGCCCAGTGAGCTGAAAACTCTGCTGGGCCGGCGTCTTAAGGAGCGAGGCGTTCACGTGGTGATCGTTCATGGAAAACCGAAGAAACTCCAATTCGGTGGGGGCTCATGAATGTACTGACCCTGTACTCTATCGACATTGGCTCGTTACAGAGTATACTGGAGTCAATTCCAAGATGGAGGTAAGACATGCTGCGGAGAATCTTCGCTTTGAGTGTTGTGTTGGC
>MFGX01000005.1:9328-9650 GCA_001778455.1 Candidatus Fraserbacteria bacterium RBG_16_55_9
TCCTGGCAGACGGACCAGCCTTACGGGCCCAAGAAGGCCAACAGTCGGTGTTCGGACCCCAAGACGTCTTGCCGCTCTTCCTGCGCTCTCTTCAGAGCTTCGATCTGATCCTCTTCACGGATGGGAGCGTTGTGAGCGCGACTCTTCCGGAGGATCAGTTCGCATTGAGCTCTTCTACCTTCGGCGAGAAGACCTTCCGGCGCGATCAGATCGTGGCCATCGTGCGGGGCAACGGAAGTGATCGGCCTTCAGATGTGATCTTCCTACGAACCGGGGAGAAGGTGACCGGTTCGCTCAAGCTGGAGTCTCTCCAGGCTGATCT
>MFGX01000006.1:0-10717 GCA_001778455.1 Candidatus Fraserbacteria bacterium RBG_16_55_9
ATGGCTGACCCAACCAAAGTAAAAGAGATCATGGAGGCAGTGACCATCCCCGTGATGGCCAAGTGCCGAATCGGTCACTTCGTGGAAGCGCAAATTTTGGAGGCTCTCGGGGCCGATTACATCGACGAAAGTGAAGTCTTGACTCCCGCTGACCCGGAGAATCACATTGACAAGTGGCAATTTAAGGTGCCCTTCGTCTGCGGTGCACGCGATCTGCCGGAAGCGTGCCGACGCATGGCCGAAGGAGCCGCCATGATCCGCACCAAGGGCGAGGCCGGCACCGGCAACGTCATCGAGGCCGTCCGCCACATGCGTGTCATGAATCGTCAACTACGCCAAGTGGTGAATTCCCCCGATGATGAACTCGTCAAGCTCTCGAAAGAGTGGGGCGCACCTCTAGAGATTCTAAAGCTCATCAAAGCAGCCGGAAAACTGCCCGTCGTCAACTTCGCGGCTGGAGGACTCGCCACTCCCGCCGATGCCGCTCTCATGATGCAACTCGGCTGCGATGGCGTATTCGTAGGTTCCGGCATCTTTAAGTCCAGCGATCCAAAGAAGCGGGCGCGCGCGATCGTGCTCGCCGTGACATACTTCACCGATCCGGCGAAACTCGCCGAGATCTCCGCCGGATTGGGCGAGCCAATGAAGGGTCTCGAAATCGGACTCCTCAAGCCCGAAGAGATGCTCCAGACACGCGGACACTGAAAAAAATGAAGGTCGGCGTACTGGGGCTCCAAGGGGACTTCCGCGAGCATCTTCAGGTTCTGAAGAGACTGGACGTCGAGGCACGTGACGTGCGCACGACAAAAGACCTGGCAGAGGTCAATGCACTCATCCTCCCCGGTGGGGAGAGCACAACCATGGTTCACCTCATGGCCCAAGACGGGCTAGATCAAGCCATCAAAGAACGCCACCGCAAAGGAATGCCTCTCTATGGAACTTGTGCCGGGATGATTCTTCTCGCTCAAGAGATCGTGGACAGCAAACTCAGGGGCCTGGGCCTGATCGACATTGCTGTATCCCGCAATGCCTATGGTCGCCAGGTGGATAGCTTCGAAGCCGATCTTCAAATCAAGAACATCGGGGCATTTCATGCCGTCTTCATCCGCGCTCCAAAGATCATAAGACGTAGCTCCAGCGTAGAAGCGCTCGCCGAACACGAGGGGGCGCCCGTGCTCGCACGCCAAGGGCATGTGCTAGTCAGTAGCTTCCACCCGGAACTGACGAACGATACTCGCATTCACGAGTATTTTCTCAGTATGGTGGACTAGAGAAGGGGGTAGCCATGGCAAAGCAGAGAAGCGTACTCGTCGTCGGAACAGGGACTATTGGGGAACCCTTGATCGGGCTTCTCTCGGTGATGAGAGAGCAAGCCGGCATTGACGAGATCATCTTTCATAAGAACAGTCCGCGTTTGGAGGATCGCCCTCGGATCAACCAACTCGTTCAAAAGGGGGCCAAGCTCGCCGTCGACGAAGAGAAAGTAGGCCAGTTCAAACAGTTGGGGATACTCCCCACGTATTCGAAATTGGAAGCGCTCGAACGAGCCGCCGTGGTCATCGACTGCACACCCAAAGGCACGGGCAGGAAGAACAAGAAAGAACTGTACGAGAAATTTGAGAAGAGCGCTCTTGGATTCATCGCTCAGGGGAGCGAGTTTGGCTTCGGCAAGATGTACGTGCATGGAGTCAACGACGAGGCGCTTGCCCATGGGAAAGACAAATACATTCAAGTCGTCAGTTGCAACACCCACAATCTGGCTGTGCTGGTTCACACACTGGCGCTTGCTGAGGGACGCGATAACTTAAAAGCCGGACGGTTTGTGTGCATGCGCCGGGATAGTGACATCAGCCAGGAAAGCGAATCCGTCTCTTCTCCGGAAGTGGGAGATCATGGGGACGAGCGCTTCGGCACACACCACGCTCGCGACGCGTTCCATCTCTTTCAGACGCTAGAGCTAGATCTCAACCTCTTCTCTTCCGCAATTGTCCTCAACACGCAATATATGCACACGATCTGGTTTGATCTTCAGCTCAAGCGCCCGACGACTCTGGAGAAGATCCGACAACGCTTGGAAGAGAACCCACGCATCGCCGTCACCCATAAGCACAGCGCGAACCTCATCTTCTCCTTCGGCCGCGACCACGGGTACTATGGGCGCATTCTGAGCAACACCGTAGTGGCGTTGCCCTCGCTCCACCTCAGCCAAGAGGGCACAGAACTGCGTGGCTTCTGCTTCACTCCACAAGACGGCAATTCTCTCCTCTCGAGCGTTGCGGCCACTCTCTGGTTCCTGAGCCCGGGGGACTACACGGAGCGACTGAGCTCACTCAGCCCGTTCTTCTATAAAGAAATCTAAGCTATGTCCGTGCGGGAAACCCTGCAAGCTGTGGGGAACGGAGCCGTCTTGGGGACGTTGACGTTGCTCTATCCACCGCGCTGCCCTCTTTGTGAAGTCCCTCTGGAGGAGGATTGCTCGAAAGGGCTTCGCTTTGTCTGTGAAGGCTGTCTATCCCAGATCCAGCGAGTTATGCCTCCTTGGTGTGCGCGTTGTGGAGATCCTCTCGAAGAAGGGCGCGATCTTTGTGTGCGCTGCGCCTTTGAGAAAGTCCCGTTTGAGTGCGCACGTTCGTTCGGCCTCTACGAGGGCGTGCTAGCTCGGCTCACTCAGCGCCTGAAATTTCAGAAAGAGCCAGCTCTAACAAGAGAGCTTGCCCCACTGCTCGCACAAGCGCTCGAACAAGAGGGCCTTTTCCAGTGCATCGAGGGGATCACGTTCGTGCCCATGAGCCGAAGGAGCCTGTGGGCTCGCGGATTCAATCAGTCACAGCTTCTAGCTCAGCGCTTGGGAGCACTGGTAGATAAGCCCGTCTTCGCCACGCTCTGGAAGCATCGGGAAACCCGACCCCAAGTGGAGCTCTCTGGGCAAGAGCGCCTAGAGAATTTGAGAGGTGCATTTGCTCCGCTACGTCCGGCTCAATGCGAGCGAATTCTCTTGATCGACGACGTCTATACGACGGGCGCGACTACCACAGAATGCAGTCGCGCACTGCAGTCCGCGGGCTATCCACACGTGTATGTTCTCACCCTTGCCCGCGCTCCCATCAGCTCAGGAAGATAAGTGAATATGCAGGTTGAAAAGCGAATTCTCACAGATTATCAATCGAACTGCTATGTTGTGGAATCTCAGGGAGAAGCGATGATCATCGATCCCGGAGAACCCAGCCCAAAGATCGTAGAAATCGTCGCTGGGATGGCCGTGAAGTACATCGTGAATACCCACGCTCACCCCGATCACATTGGCGGAGATGAATATCTCAAAGGGCAACTCAAGGCACCCCTTCTACTGCCCCGTGAAGATCTCGAACTCTTTCAAATTCTCCTCGGCGATGTCCTCAAGCCCGATCAACTTCTTCAAGAAGGCGACACGCTCGAAGTTGGACAAGTACAATTTGAAGTCCTTAAGACGCCCGGCCACACGCCAGGGAGCGTGATCCTGCTCGAACGTCGTGAACGTGTGATCTTCACCGGAGACCTCCTGTTTGCCGGCTCCATTGGGAGGACGGATTTCCCAGGCGGTTCGGACATCGAGATGCGGAAATCCCTAGAGAGACTCGTTAAGCTGGAGGGCGATTGGCGCGTCTACCCGGGACACGGCCCAGAGACGAGCTTGAGCCAAGAGCGTTGGACGAATCCGTTCTTGGCAGGACTGGGGTGAGGAGATGACCATGGCCACGCGCGACGAGATTGAGGAGATCCGCACGCGAGTGGATATCGTTGCTCTGATCTCTCGATATGTGACCGTGCGCCCCAGCGGGAAGAATTTCTTGGCGATCTGCCCTTTCCACCCCGATAAAGCCCCCTCATTCACCATCAGCCCAGAGAAAGGGCTTTTCCATTGTTTCGGCTGCGGTGAAGGGGGAGATGTCTTCAAGTTCCTGATGAAGATCGAGCGAATCGAGTTCCCAGAAGCTGTCAATCGCTTAGCTGCCCAAGCGGGCATCTCACTCAAGAGTGAGCGCTTGCCCTCTGATAGCTTGGTTCAACTTCGAGAACTCGTGGAACGAGTTGCGCGCCATTACGAGCGCAGACTCAAAGAACCCGTGGGAAAGCGGGCTTTGCAATATCTACTGGAGCGAGGGCTCACCCCGGAGGTCATCTCGCGATTTCGCCTGGGGTACGCTCCACCTGCAGGCGAGGATTTGCTCAAAGCATTCAAGGGCCAAGAAGAGCAGTTGAGTCGTTCGGGCGTAGTGATGGAAGGAGAACGGGGTCGCTGGAGTTTTTTTCGGGACCGAGTGATCTTCCCAGTCTTGTCCAGCCAAGGCGAGGTTGCTGGGTTTGCGGGGCGCACGCTGAGCAACGAAGAACCCAAATATCTCAATACGAAAAACACGCCACTCTTCGAGAAGAGTCGACTCCTCTATGGGCTACCCTGGGCACGCTCGGCCTTCACAACACATGGAGAAGCCCTTCTCGTTGAAGGCTACATGGACGTCATCATGAGCCACCAGCATGGGTTCGCCCACGCCGTAGCCAGCATGGGTACGGCTTTCACAGAAGAGCAAGCCCGATTGCTCAAGCGTTTCGTCTCACGCGTGCTCATCGCCTACGACCGAGATGTGGCCGGTCGCTCCGCAACGCTGCGCGGGATGAAGCAACTCCTCAGCACCGGTCTCGAAGTTTCTATCGTTCTTTTGCCCACCGGAGAAGATCCAGACGAACTGCTACGTCGAGAGGGACAAGAAGCATTTCAAAACCTCTTGCGCCAAGCGGTGCCTTTCCCCGAGTTTTACATCCAAGCGTTGCTGGAGGAGAATGACGCGCGTAGCCTCAGGGGACAAGAGCAGATTCTCACGTCAGCGCGGGCATTTCTTCAAGATTTAGAAAGCCCCGCGCTTCGTGCTCAAGTCCTGAAGGAGATCTCCGGGAGCCTAGATATCCCCATGGAAGACCTCTTGGGGGTGAAAGGACGTGAGGCGAGCGTTATAATTGGCAGCGGTGCCCCGGATAAACAAAGTTGGGGGGTGGAAGAGCATTTGATGTACCTCATGCTCCAGGGGGAGTACCCCATCGAACGGGCGACGCGCGAACTTAAACCCGAGGATTTCCAGAGATTCTCACGGGCTATGGAGACCCTCTTCTCGCTCTATCGGGAGGAGGCAGCTCCGCCCGATCGAATCGCAGGCACTCGAGGCCAGCACCTTCTCAACGAGTGGCTCTCGCGGCTCGACTCGGAAGATCAGGAGGAGCTGCGTGAACTTGCCGTAAGCGAGCGCCGCGATGCGGACAGTGAGAGGGCTATCGCTCAACTCCTCGGGCAACTTCGCTTGATGAGCGTGGAACGTCGCTTGAACGCACTGGAGCGCGAGATCAAAGAGTCGCAGAGGCGTCACGACAATGCGACAATTCAACCATTGCAGCAAGAGCAACAAGAACTCTTTAAGGAACGCCGCCAACTCCTTCGGCAATTGGGGTGGGGGGCTAGCGTAGCCAAAGGAGGCGGGAGAAGAGATGAGTGAGCAGAGGGGCGGGGCAGAATTCATTCCGGAAGACCAAAACTTAGGCTTGGACGGTCAATTGGATGGTCAATTCTACGACATCCCCGAGTTCTCCGAGGAAGATCTCGAAGAAGAACTAGACGAGGAGACGTTATTAGCTGAAGAAGAGGAAGAAGACGACCTCACCACCTCAACCAGCGATCCCGTCAAGATGTACTTGCAGGAGATCGGGAAGATCCCGCTTCTTAGCCGCGAACAAGAGGTGGAGCTAGCCAAAGAGATTGCTCAGGGCAACCCAGCAGCCCGCTGTACGTTGATCAACGCCAACCTGCGGTTGGTCGTCTCGATCGCCAAGAAATATCTGGGCCGAGGGCTATCCTTCTTGGATCTCATCCAAGAGGGCAACCTCGGTCTCATGAGGGCCGTCGAGAAGTTCGATTACACCAAGGGCTACAAGTTCTCCACCTATGCGACCTGGTGGATTCGTCAAGCCATCACTCGCGCCATCGCCGATCAGGCGCGCACCATCCGCATTCCGGTCCACATGATCGAGACCGTCAGAGAACTCCACCGCGTCAAGAAGGAACACCTGCAAGAGACCGGAGCCGTTCCCGATCAAGAGACTCTCGCTCAGCAATTGGGGATGCCCGTCGAGAAGGTCAAGCGCGTGGAGAACGTCTCGCAGTATACCAGCTCTCTGGAGCGGCCCATCGGCGAGGATGAGGAGGATTCACTGGGCGATCTCATCCCGGATGAGCACGCACCTTCTCCCACCAAAGAGGCGTACAAGCAATTCATGAGTGAGGAGTTGGATCGCGCGCTCAATCAACTGAGCGAGCGCGAGAAGGAGATCTTGGTCTTGCGATACGGAATCAAAGACGGCCATCCCCGGACGCTCAAAGAAGTCGCGGGAGAATTCAACATCACACGCGAGCGGGTGCGCCAGATCGAGATCAAAGCGCTCGACAAGCTCAAGCACCCCACGCGTAAGGAAGAGCTCAAGCGGTTCCGCCAGCTGCTCCTCAGTGAAGATGTGTAGTGAGATCTGACGATCCAATTCCTCTAATCCTGGGTCCCACCGGCGTAGGGAAATCCCGAGTGGCGTATGAGTTGGCTTTGCGCTTAAAGGGAGCGGAGATCCTCTCCGCCGACGCTCGATCAATTTACCGAGGCATGGATATTGGAACCGACAAACCCCCTCCGGAATGGCACGCGCACGCACCCCATCATTTGATCGACACAAAAGATCCGCATGAACTCTACAATGTCATGGGCTTCCGTCGCGATGCGATGCACATACTCGAAGAGATTCGCCATCGGGGTGGCCGAGCGATTGTGGTCGGGGGAAGCACCCTTTACGTCGAGGCATTGGTCGGAAAACTCTTCGAGGGTCCCGCGGCTGACCCAGAGCTACGCCGCCGACTGCGAGATAGCCCACTCGAAGAACTGTACGAAAAACTTCAACGAGTTGATCCTCAAGCCGCGAAGAGAATTCACCCCCATGATCCTCAACGGATCGTGCGGGCCCTTGAGGTCTATGAGCTCACGGGAAGGCCGATCACCGAGCTCCAGCATGCTGCTTCCCTAAAGACTCCCTATGCATTCCTAAAGATTGGTCTCCGTTGCGAGCGCACACTGCTCCACAAGCGAATTGATCAACGAGTGGATGAGATGATCACCCGAGGACTACTGGAAGAAGCCCGAGATCTCCAAGATCGGGTGCCTGCTGGCTCGCAGGCGTACAAGTCCAACGGGTATCGAGAGATGTTCGAGCATTTGGAAGGCAAGATTCCCACAGTGGAAGAAGCCATCGCGTTGATCAAGAAGCGCACCCGCGATCACGCACGACGGCAGATGGTCTACTTTAAGCGTGATCCAGAAACTCATTGGATTGACACGACAGAGAAGGTGACGGAGCAGATCGTCTGCGAGGTTCTCTCGCTGATAGAATGCTAGAGGAATGAAGATCCTCACGGGTCAGCAGATGAAGGATTTTGACACCCAAGCGATCCAGAAGTACGCCATTCCCAGCCTAATCTTGATGGAAAACGCCGGACGCGGCATCTCGCAAGTGCTTCACGATCGTATCGAGAATCTTAGCGACTGCCGTATTCTGATCATCGCGGGTAAGGGGAACAACGGCGGGGACGGTTTATGCGTAGCCAGACATCTCATGAGCATGGGTGTGACTGTAGAAGTATTCATCGCCGGCTCTCCTGATCAACTCTCGCCGGAGACGCAAACTCAAGCTGAGATCCTCAAGCGCGCTGAATGCAAGATTCAATATCTGATGCAGCAAAGGGCACTCTCTACTCTGAAGGCATCGCTCCAACGCGCAGATATTGTCATTGATGCACTTTTGGGAATTGGGGTCAAAGGCCCTGTTCGCGAGCTTTTGCAGCCCATCATCGAGCAGATCAACCAGTGTGATGCGTTTGTTGTGGCTGCCGATCTGCCTTCCGGCGTAGATGCCGATACGGGCCACGTGGGCAACATCGCCGTGGAAGCGGATCTTACCGTCACACTCGAGTACCCCAAATTGGGACTTCTGCTCTATCCCGGTCGAGGCTATGCGGGCGAGATCGTTGCGACTCCAATCGGCTACCCCGCAACACTGAAAGCATCCTTCGAAAGCGGCATAGAGTGGGTTGATGATGAATATGTGCGCGCTCGGTTGCCTCAGAGAAAAGCGTACAGCCACAAAGGCGATTACGGGCGTGTTCTTCTCATCGCCGGATCGCGCGGGCTTTCCGGTGCAGCGGTCATGGCCGCCGAGGCAGCACTCCGCTGTGGAGCAGGTCTGCTTTATATGGGGTATCCAGAGAGCTTGAGCCCGATCATCGAGCGCCGTCTGCTTGAGGCCGTAAAATTCCCGCTACCCGAAACCGGTGGGGCACTCTCAGAAGAAGCTCTAGAGATCATCGAACGCCTCATGAAGGAACCGGGGATGGACGTCTTGGCCATCGGGCCGGGGCTCTCGCGCAAACCCTCTGTTGTGAAGCTTCTTCACAAGCTCCTGCCGCAGGTCAAGGTTCCCATGGTGATCGATGCGGACGGTCTGAACGCTTTGGCTACACCCCAAGGGCGCAAGATCGTCAAGAAGCTACAAGCTTCAGCCATCCTGACTCCGCATCCGGGTGAGCTATCACGACTGATCGACCAAGAGATTTCCACCATCGAGTCTGACCGAGTGGGGATTGCTCGAAAGACGGCTCGTGATTTGGGTGTGATATTGGTGCTCAAAGGCATTCCTACAGTGACAGCGCGTCCCTCCGGAGAAATTTCCATCAACTCAACCGGGAATTCGGGCCTGGCGACCGGCGGCAGCGGTGATGTGCTCACCGGCCTGATTGCGGGCCTGATCGCTCAAGGTATGCCTCCAGAAGAGGCTGCACCTGCAGGTGTTTATCTACATGGCTTACTAGCCGATCGCTTAAAACCCGAACTGGGTGAGCGAGCCATGCTCCCAAGAGATCTTCTAAGAATCATGCCTAAGGTGCTCAAGGAGTTTGGCTAAACCAGCAATGTGCAGCAGCTCCCCCACACTCAACACAGTATGTCCGGGACAATACCGCAACCCGCACTCATGAACGCCGCAGCGAACAGCAGCAGCATGATCCATGCCCACCGCCGCCTGCGAGGCGCTACCCAAGCTCCCACGAACAGAATCCCCATGGGGAGCAGTGCCATTGCCTTCAGCCGCTCACTGGCTTCCATCTCCATGCTCACCTTTTGCTTACAGCCAAAGACATCTGGATCCGGCGTGCTGTCATCTGATGCGAGGAATGTGTTCCCTCCCCAAGCGAGATAGACGTGCTTCTTGTCTGCCGTGGCCTCGTTGTAGTCTCCCATGTAACAGTTAGCGATCCCGGGATTGAAGTTGGGGTTGAGGGGTGGGATACCAAACGACGTGTCCGTGATTCTCTCGTCCGCTTCGAAGGTTGTTCCTCCATCGTAGGACCTAGCCATGTAGACATCGATATCTAAGTCATTCACCGGATCGTTGCGACGGTCATACCAGGCTACAGCGACAACTCCCTTACCCGTCGCCGTGATGAAGGGCATGAACTGGCCCGTTGCGCCTTCATTAAGATCCTCAACATTGATTTGCTTAGGGAGGATCTTCTGGCTCAGATCCTCGTTAAAGGCCATGAAATAGATATCCCCTTCTTCAATAACGCCTGGAGCAATGATGGCGTGGCTCCAAACGAGATAGACGCGACCGTTGAAAGTTCCACCACTTCGGTCTACCGCGACTGTGGGGTTCTCGAAAGTTCTGATGAAGCCGTTCATCACGTTCCTCGTATCTGGATCATTAGCCAGGTCACTGTCTGGACAGTCTGCCACTTGCCCGGTGCCAGACGATGCGAAAGGAACCTGCACGACAGGACCCAAGTCTGCCGGCCCCTCGCAAGGGAAAGCGCACCTGCGGATAGAGAAGGTACGAGCACCAGTAAGTAAGAAGTTCTCCCACGTGATATAGACGTCGGCGCGACCGAACTCATCTTTCTTCGGCCCGACAGCCATCCTGCAGACTTGCTCCCTCCCTGTTCCTCCAACGATGAATGGCTGGAACCAGCTTACGCCTGCGTCCTTCGTGAACGAAAGCATAATTTGAGCATCACCATCTCTGACTCCGAATTCAGTGAAGCAGACCCAGGCCCTTCCCCCATTGAAGGGATTAGCAACAATATGGGGCCGATCTCCCTCAATGATACCCGGAATTTCAACTGGGACACCGAAGGTTGGGAAGGAGACAGGAAGCATTCTCGCCACACCTATAGTGGTAGTCAGATCAGGTCGGAACGCAACCAGACCCAGGTAGTATATGCCGAAGCTATCCACTGCGACGCCCGGGTCGCAGCAATTGTCGGCTCCTGGCAGATCAAGAATGTTGCCCTGATCGGTGAAGAGTAGTCCGGCCGTTTTCGAAGTGGCGTACCCTATGCCTCCAGACCTAACACCTGCATCATTCCAGGCAATCACGACCTGATCCGCTATGCCATCATTTGTGCTCTCATCCCCAAGGAGTCGAAAGCCGATGTCGTAGACGGCTATGGCAGTCTCACTCTGTGTGATATTGGGGAATTTGTCCGTGGTGCGATCATTGATGAGTTTCTCTTGAGCCCACAGACCACAGTGGGAGGCAAGATAGGCCCAAGAGCCTGCAGAGAGCAGTTGCCCAGATTCCGAATTGAGCAGCGCGCAGCCTATCG
>MFGX01000006.1:10771-22104 GCA_001778455.1 Candidatus Fraserbacteria bacterium RBG_16_55_9
ACAAATCATGAAATAAGATGATGCTCAAAACGAGACCCCCCCAAAGTACAGACCATCTACGGATTCTTAGCCACATTGTTCCCTCCTTGCGTTCGCCTTAGCTTTTCTGTTTTAAGTATACTACAGGCTCATGACCTCAAGATGTAGACCGGCGTACGGCTACGATCTTAACACACTTGGCGCATGAGAAAATCCTTGTACTACGCTGAAAATGCCCTACAATTACATGATCATGGAGGCTGTCCAACTCGTCGACACCCACGCTCATCTGGATGGAAAACAATTCGATGCCGACCGAGAAGAAACGATTCAGCGAGCTCTTGAAGCAGGCATCCAGATCATCACGATGGGGACAGACCTCGACTCCAGCGAGCAAGCGGTGCATCTGGCCCACAAGCATGAGATCTTTGCCGCTGTGGGGATTCACCCTCACGAGGCGGGCCGCTTCGTAAAGAACAATCAACTGGATTCCAGAGTTCTCACTCGGCTAGAAACTCTGCTGAACGAGGAGCGAGTGGTAGCCATGGGTGAGATCGGGCTTGATTATTTCAAAGACTACTCACCGCGCGAGGCGCAGCTGGTCGCGTTTCGAGATCAGTTCGCGCTCGCTCATCGCTTAAAAAGACCTGTCGTGATTCACAACAGAGAAGCCGATGAAGACGTGCTGGAGATCTTGAGAGACGGTGATGCATTTGGAGTCGTACATAGCTTTACAGGCAATGCTGCTTTAGCTCAGAAGATTTTAGATTTGGGCTTTTATCTTGGAATCAACGGGATGGTCACGTTCCCGAAGAGCGGCGTTCTAAGAGATACCGTCAAAGCGATCCCTCTGGAAAGATTGATTTTGGAGACAGACTGTCCCTATCTAGCTCCGGTGCCCCAGAGAGGCAAGCGAAACGAGCCGCTCTATGTGAGGCATGTGGCCGAATGCGTGGCTCAACTGAGAAATCTCTCTTTGGAGAAGCTAGCAGAAGCGACGACGGGGAACGCGATGAAACTCTTTGGGTTAGAGAGAATAATATGCTCCTAGGCTGCCATCTCTCGATCTCCGGCGGACTTCACCAAGCCGTCGCTCAAGCAGAAGAGTTGGGCATCAATGCTCTACAAATCTTCTCTCACAATGCACGCAGCTGGCATCTGAAAGACCTTCAGCCCAAAGAACTCGAAGCTTTCAAACAGGAACGTAGCAAGAGCTCTTTAGAGTATGTCGTCATTCACACCAGCTATCTCATCAATCTGGCTTCCCCAAAGGAGGACGTCTACAGTAAGTCCATTCAAGCTCTGCGCGAAGAAGTGAGACGCGCTGGTCAACTAGGCATTCCTCACGTCAACACTCACGTCGGAGCTCACGTGGGCACAGGCATTGAGGCAGGCTTAAAGAGAATCGTACAGGCGCTCGATGAAGTGTTCAATAGCCCCGAGGCACGCGAATGTCCCGATGTAATGATCTTACTGGAGAACGACGCTGGGGAGGGCACGTCTCTGGGAGTACGATTTGAAGAACTGCGAGTGATTCTAGATAATGTGAAACAATCCGAGCGATTGGGCGTCTGCTTTGACACGTGCCACGGCTACGCAGCCGGATATGATTTCACATCACCCAAGGGGCTGGATGAGATGTTGAATGAATTGGACCGCGAGATCGACTTAGAGAGATTGAAACTCATTCACACGAATGACTCGAAGCACCCCCTGGGAGCACGGCGCGATCGGCATGAGCACATCGGCCGGGGCCAGATTGGCCTTAGTGGTTTCCAACTGATTGTCAATCACCCAAAGCTACGCAATCTGCCGTTTATTCTGGAGACTCCCAAAGCCGCTGATGAGGCGGAAAAACTTAACTCCGCTATGGACATAATCAACATCAGCACCATGCGGAGCTTACGAGAAGATTTCCAAACAGGAGGCGCGATTCGATGAAGATCTTTGTGGATACGGCCAATCGGGAAGAGATCGAGCAGGCAGCCAGCTGGGGCATCTTGGATGGGGTAACGACGAACCCCACTCTTCTGGCAAAAGAGATGGAGCGCACCCGCAAGGGCTATCGCCAGATTTTGGAAGAGATCTGCCAGATCGTCAACGGTCCCGTAAACGGTGAGGTCGTGAGCACGGACTCCAAAGGGATGGTCCGAGAGGGCCTGGAATTGGCAGAGATCCACGAGAATATGGTAGTGAAAGTCCCAATGATCCCCGAGGGCCTGAAAGCCGTTAAGCGACTGAGACAAGAGGGCATCCGGACCAACGTGACGCTGGCCTTTTCCCCCTCGCAAGCGCTCCTGGCAGCCAAGGCCGGAGCTACGTATGTCTCACCGTTCGTCGGGCGTATCGACGACAAGAGCGGCGACGGAATGGAAGTCGTCTCCCAGATCGTGCAGATCTTCCAGAACTACAACCTACCCACAGAAGTCCTGGCGGCCAGTCTGCGCCACCCCGTGCACGTGGTGGAAGCAGCGCTCTTGGGAGCGGACATCGCGACCATGCCTTTCTCGGTCCTCCAGAAGCTCTTTGAGCACCCGCTCACGGATATAGGTTTGAAACAGTTCCTGGCCGACTGGGAGAAGACCAAACAGAAGATCGTTGGTTAATTAACTAGCTAGCTAACTAGATGGATATTCGAGAGAAAAAAAGGCTCGCAAACAAACTGCGGCAGATTGCACTTCGACTGGTATACGAAGCGCAATCTGGACATCTCGGCGGTTCGTACTCCGCTGCGGAGATCTTGGTTGAACTCTACTTTGAGCAGATGCGCTACGATCGCAAGCGGCCTGACTCTCTGGAAAACGATATTTTTGTGCTGGATAAGGGCCATGTTACACCAGGATTCTACGCTGCTCAATCCCTGGCCGGTCTTTTGCCCGGGGACATGCTAAAGACATATCGTCGGATCGACCCCAAGACGCCTCCCGGTGAGCAGATGGGCACCCTGCAGGGCCACCCAAAGTTCTGGCCCAAGCGGGGAATCTGGTTCTCCACTGGCAGTCTGGGCACAGGGATCTCTCAAGCTATCGGCATGGCCATCGCGGAGAGAATGGCTGGACGAAAGACGCACGTCTATCTGCTCGTCTCGGATGGAGGCATGCAAGAGGGGATCACTTGGGAAGCCGCGCGGAATGCTGCCTACCACAAACTCGATAACCTCACGGCTGTCTTGGATCTCAACTGGCTCCAGAATGATGACTTCGTGTTTAAGACCACAGAACTTCTTCCTGTGGGGGATAAATGGAAAAGCTTTGGGTGGGAGGTGGTCGGCTCGGAGATCCCCTTCCCTGAGCGCAATGGGACGTCTCTCAGTGGACACGATTTTGAGTGGCTCTCACAGGCATTCCAGAAAGCGAAATCCGCGCGAGGGAAGCCCGCCATTCTCCTTGCGAACACCGTCAAAGGGAAAGGCGTTCCTGAGATCGAGAACGATCCCGATTGGCATGCGAAATCCCCCACCCGCGAGCAATACGAAAAGTGGCTCGCCACCCTTCAAGCCGAGGCATCCATACTATGAGATATCCCGTTGAATTCAGCCAGTTTGTGGATGATTCTGGCAAGCCGAAAGCGGTTGAACGCCGCTATGTTCGAGATGCCTTCGGGGAAGCCCTGGTAGAGCTGGGTGTGGAGAAGAACTTCGTTGTCTTAGGAGCCGATCTCGATAAATCGACAAAAACTCTCAAATTTAGAGAGAAGTTTGGCGAGTTTGGGAAAGAGCCCTTTTACGAAAAGGGGCGCTGGATCAGCTGCGGAGTTTCAGAAGCGTTCATGTGTGCGGCAGCCGGCGGACTGGCTGCCCGAGGCGTAAAACCCGTCATCACGACGTTTGCGAGATTTCTGGAGCGAGGCTTTGAGCCATTGCTGCAATCCGTTGCCATTCCTGGCTTTGACGCCTTCGTGCTGGGCAGCCACGGCGGGATCGGCACAGGGCAAGACGGCAGCTCCGCTCAGGCCATTGAGGACATCGCTCTATTTCGTACTCTTCCCAACGCCACGGTGATCTGTCCAGCAGACTATGAAGAGGCGAAACAAGCAACTTTCGCCGCTTTCGAATGCCCAGGGATTGTCTACATGCGACTCTCACGCAATCCACTCCCGCCCATCTTTGCCAAAGAGTATTTGTTCCAGTTTGGCAAGGGCGTTGAACTCATCCCCGGCAAGGGGATCACGCTCGTCTCGACCGGAGAGACGACCTATCCAGCGCTATTGGCAGCCACGAAATTGAAGACCCAGAAGTTAAATCCGCGTTTGATTCACCTGCCCACCGTTCACCCGCCAGATCAAACTGTTCTAGCAGAAGCTGCCCAAGATACAGAGCTTTTTGTGACCGTAGAGGATCACAGCCCTCGTGGAGGTTTGGGCGATGCCGTGCTCGAAGCGCTCTCTCAGGCAAACGCTCCGCGCCAGGTTGTGAAGATCGGGGTCGAGGTGTACGCCGAATCGGGGACGCCAGCAGAACTCTATCAGAAATACGGACTGGATGCGGATGGAATTGTCCGCCGAGTACTCGGTGCTCTCGGAAAGAAACTGTGAAATATCAAGCTGTCGTTTTCGATCTCTTTGGGACGTTGGTGGATCAGTTTTACAAGGCTGAGCACGAGAGTCTGCTGTCAGAGATGGCCATGGCTCTTGCTGCACCACAGCGTGATTTTGCATACCAGTGGGTTGGAACCTACGACCAGCGAGCGACAGGGGCTTTCCCATCCCTAGAAGCCAATATTGAACAAATTTGCCGATCTCTACATGTAAACGTAAAAGCTGCTCAGATCTCAGAAGCCGCTCGGAGGATGCTGGATTTCACACGTCAAACCCTTCTCCCGCGACCTGACGCGGTCGAAACCTTGGCAGAGTTGAGAGTCCTAGGGTACAAGATTGGCCTCATCAGCAATTGCTCTTCCGTCGTTCCGGATCTCTGGCGGGAAACGCCCTCATGGGCGCTTCTCAAATTGGCATGCATGCGGTCCTCATTCGAGCATCCTACAAAGATGCCCATGCTTCGGGTGATGAGGAATGGCACGGGCCTAAGATTTCAACATTGAGAGAAGTGCTAACCCTTACAGAAAAGTGAAGGGGATGGCTATAAGAGCCATCCCCTTTAATCTTACTGTATCGTAACGAGACCTATTTATCGCAAGACGACGAGTCTGCCGACCTGTCGCTGGAGCACCTTGCCATCGGGGTTGGTGACCGTGATGAGGTAGAAGTAAACCCCGTTTGCTAAAGACCGGCCGGCACGAGCCAGACGGGTCGCCCAGGTCGCACCACTCCCCACCGCGTGATCGACTTTGGCGCCGCTGAGATCGTACAGCTCGATGTTGCCAGCAGCAGCCCCGATGGTCTTAGCGATGGAGGCCAATTGCGCCATGTTTAGGAGTCTTCCAGCCGTCCCCGGCGTAAACCAAGGGGCGGCAGCATTGCCCGCATGCCAGGCACCATCCAAGAATGTGCCGATCTCCTCCATCTCGTCCTTCGTAAAGACGAGGAAAGTCAGTTCGAAGTAGACCAAGTCGACGACTTTCGTTCCCCTGTAGCGAAGATCGTAGAGGAATGTGGTCCGCTGGATCGTCGCGCCGCCAAACTTCTCCGCGTAGTCGTCTAGAGAATCCACGTATCCGGCAAACCAGACTTCCTGGCGAAACGCCTCTGTCAGCTGCTCGAGGTCCTGCGATTCCCAAGCATCTGCTTCGATTTCAATTGCGTTCGCCAGATACTCAAGGATGTCCGTACATTCGCGCGGATCACCGCAGGGTGACTTGTCAAACTTGGGTCCGAAGTCCATGAGGAGGTAGTCCTCAAACCAACGGAAGTACGCTTCGTCCGTCAGCCCAATGTAGTTCCGCATCATATCCTCGAGAGTCTGGTCCGCCTGCAGATGGAGCATCATATCGATGGTCTTCAAAAAGGGATCAGAGATTTTTTGGCTATCCGCATAGCTGATGGCCCTCTCCCATCGATCTTGACTAAACTTGCCGGTTACATCATAGAGCGCCTGCATGGCGTCGTAATGGTTGAGCTTAGGCACACCGTTTAGCTTCACGAGAAGTGCAGCTCGATACCATCGCACAGCCTCGGCGCGGGCACGAGAGATTTCAGCGCGCTGGACAACTTGCTCATCCGTCCCCAAGCGGCGCGGGGTCGTGGCGCAAGCCTCGTTGGAATAATCCGACCGAGAAATACCAGGTCCACCCGGGCTGAACGCCCGCACTCGATAGCAATACCTCGTACCCTCTGCGAGCATCGTGTCCGAGAAGGTCCTCTGAAGACCGACTGTCTCTCTCGGGAACCAGCTCCCTCTCTCCAATCTTCGCTCGATCTCAAAACCAGCCACTCCTGCGGGGTGCTGCCAGGCGAGATCGATCTGGCTAGGCGAAACTCCGTTGGCCGTCAAACCTATGGGAGCTCGAACGAGCGCCGGGGTGGCGCTTACCGTGATGCTCCCGCTCAGGGTGCCCGATGCACCCCGATCATCGGTAACGGTGAGTGCGACAAGGAAGGTCCCTGCTGTCCAGAACGCGTGAGTGTACAGAGCGCCCGCACCCTTCGTCCCATCGCCAAAGTCCCATTGATACAACTTGACAGAGCCATCATTATCCCAAGAGAGTGATCCATCAAAGAAGATGGACGTGCCCACCATGGGGCTGGAAGGCGAGTAGGAGAAGACGGCTTTGGGCAGCTGATTCATCAACGTTTGCGCAGAAGGTTGAGATGTAGCGATACCCTGGATACTCATGAGAAGCACGAAAATCACACCGATAATGGCAAGTTTTAAGAACTCCTTCATTGCTTCCTCCTTGATGGTCTCTTCAAGTTAAGATCGTAGAGATTGTCGCTTCTCGCTTATAACACATGGCTTGCGAGGTTGTCAAGTCAACATTGATTACGACCGGCTTCTCAGATACTCTTGAAACAGCAGGCACAAGAGGAGACCAGATCATGACACGACGAGACCTTCTGAAGACCTTCGGACTCTTTAGCGGAAGCGTGCTCCTCAGTGGAGCGCTCAGCGGATGCGAGCTCTTGCAGGGCTTGTACGGCCAGGACGGGAATGGAAATCCTCCACCCATTGAAACTCAAACTGTAGAGATCATCAACTTCGACTTTCGCCCCTCTTTGATTCGGGTGAAGAAGGGAGCGAAAGTGATGTGGGTGCAGAAGGACAGTGCTCCTCACACGGTCACCAGTACCAATCCTGCAGGGCTCTTCGACTCCGGAACTCTCTCTAAGAACCAGCAATTCTCATTCACGTTTAGCACTCCCGGCACCTTCGAATATCAGTGCGCCATCCATCCGTCTATGAGAGGCAAAGTGATCGTGGAGTGAGGCTATTGGATCGCATTCGAGCAAACCTTGCCGTCCGCAACGCACTGCGTCTCGGGAAGGTTTTTCACATCGAGATCGGTCTCGATTATTCTTGGTTCATCGTCTTCGCGCTGGTCACCTGGACGCTCTCCGCCAACTACTTTCCAGATATCTATCCATCCTGGCCCAGATTCTATCCCTCCTTGGGTGAAGGGATCTATTGGATCGTAGGCCTTGTCACCAGCCTGCTCTTCTTTGCTTCGGTGTTGGCTCACGAGTTAGGGCACAGTGTTGTGGCCCTCCGAACGGGCCTTCCGGTTCAGAGCATCACGCTCTTCATCTTCGGAGGCGTGGCCCGAATCGGGCGCGAGCCCACGCGGCCCCGCCAAGAGTTACTCATTGCCATAGCCGGTCCGGCAGTAAGCGCCTTGTTGGGGCTCCTTTTCTGGGCACTGTCCGCGAGCTGGCCGAATCCAAGGTCTCCATTGGCCGCGCTCTCTGAGTGGCTAAGCTATACCAACTTTGCCCTCGCGCTCTTCAATCTCATCCCCGGTTTCCCACTGGATGGAGGCCGAGTGCTTCGCGCGATCTTGTGGAGCATTGGAGGCAATCTCGTCCGAGCCACGAGGATCGCTTCTTGGATCGGCCGTGGAGTGGCTTACCTGTTCATCTTAGGAGGTCTCTTGCTGGCCCTACTGGATGGCGATTGGCTGAGCGGAATCTGGCTGGCGTTCATCGGCTGGTTCCTCGACAATGCGGCCTCCATGAGCTACCAGCAATTGGCGCTCCGCGAGATGCTAAGCAGCCGCGTGACTCGCGAGGTACTTCAAAGCGATCTCCCTCAGGTCCGCCGTGACCTCACCTTGGATCGCTTCATCCAAGAAGTCCTCCTCAAGACAGGACGCCGCTCTTTCCCCGTAATGGATAATGGGCGGCCGCTGGGAATCATCTCCCTTCATCATGTGAAGACGATCCCGAAAGCCTCCTGGGCAACCACAACCGTGGAAGCGGCGATGACCCCGCTGGAGCGCACGATCCAAGTAGGCCCGGAGGATACGCTAGCAAGGGTACTTGAGCAGATGACTGTGGATGGAATCAATCAAGTGTTGGTCATCCAAGATGAAAAACTCCTGGGGCTGATCTCCAGGGAGCAGTTATTGAGCTTTATCCAGACCCGAGCGGAACTAGGGATGTAAATCTCTCAGTGCTTGAGGTGATAGCCCCGCCAAAAGAGAGCAATGGAGGCAAGCAGCAGCCCAACGCCGAGCATCGCGGTGATCCCTAACCCCACGAACGGATCGGTATCCGCAATGCCCAGCAGACTATAGCGAAACCCACCTGTGATGTACGTGAACGGGTTGATCTGAGTGAGCACTTCCAGAATGGGGACCCCACGAATCATCTCTAGAGAATAGAAGACACCGCCCAACATCACCAGAGGGTCGAGCAAGAAGATGGACACAGCGTTCACGCCGTCCCAGCCCTTGGTCCAGAGCCCGACAATGCAGCCGAAGCTGGCAAATGCCAATGAGACCAACACCAGATAGAGCGCCATGAGCCCCGGATGAGCGAGCGGAAGGCTCGTAAACGCAAAGGCCGCTCCCAAGACGATCAGACCCACAATCATCCCGCGACACATGCCCGCTAAGATGGTCGCCACCGCCATTTGAGAGTACGAGAGCGGACTCGCCAGAAAGTCGGCGATGTTCCCCTGCCATCGAGACTGAAACACACTGTAGGCCGGGTTATAGAAGGAGTTCATAATGACAGACATCATCATGACGCCGGGCAGCATGAATTGAATGTATGGGAACTCTCCCACGGCTCCCAAGCGCGATCCCAGCGCCAGGCCGAAGACGAAGATGAAGAGAATCGTCGAGATGATGGGAGGCGCGATCGTATCCAGAGAGCCTTTGAGATAGCGAACCATCTCGCGCTTCCAGAGCGTGTAAAAG
Source organism: Candidatus Fraserbacteria bacterium RBG_16_55_9 (assembly GCA_001778455.1). Lineage (GTDB taxonomy): Bacteria > Bipolaricaulota > Bipolaricaulia > RBG-16-55-9 > RBG-16-55-9 > RBG-16-55-9. The sequence goes on from MFGX01000006.1 coordinate 20,005, forward strand.
CCGATCATTTTCTGAATCCTTGGGTGATCTCTAGGAAGACGTCTTCCAGGCGAGCGCGCTCGGCATGAATGGCACTGATCTTGACACCCTCTCGCGCCAGTGCATTTAACACTTCCAGGACGTGCTCATCTTCCAGTGTACCTGCCAGGCGCAACTTCCCGTTCTCCACAGTGTAGTTTAGCCCAGGCAACTTGAGATCCCGGGGGGCGGAGGAGGCCAGCTCGATTTCAACAAAGTCACGGTGAGAGCTCCGTGTCAACTCGGCAGGCGGCCCCACAGCCAATAATTCACCGCGGTCTAGGATGGCTACACGCTCGCAGAGCCGTTCGGCCTCTTCCAGATAGTGAGTGGTAAGAAGAATCGTCTTGCCTTGAGCGTTCAATTCACTCATCAACTGCCAGATCTGGCGACGCAGCGCCACATCAGCCCCCGCCGTGGGCTCATCTAGAATGAGAATCTCAGGATTGTGGATGAGCGCCTTTGCCAGGAGGAGTCTCCGCTTCATGCCTCCAGAAAGCTCGCTCACTTTCGCGCTGCGCTTCTCCCCCAGGTCAAAGCGTTCCAGCAATTCATCGGCGCGTCGCCCGGCCTCTCGGGCCGGAATCCCAAAGTAGCCCGCGTTATACACTAGAATCTCGCGCACGCTGAGAAACCAGCTGTCGAGCACCTCTTCCTGAGGCATGACTCCTACCATGCGGTGCACGCGGCGGTAGTCCCGCACAGCGTCAAGGCCGTTCACGATGACTTGTCCAGATGTGGGTTTCACCAAGCCTGCGATCACTTGGATGCTCGTCGTCTTGCCCGCACCGTTGGGCCCCAAAAGGCCGAAGAACTCTCCCTGCTGGATATCGAGCGTGAGGTCTTTGACTGCCAGCACGTTGGGGTAGACCTTATGTAGATGCTGAAATGAGATCGCGATTCGTTCAGCCTTCAAGCAACTCTTCTCCCATCTCGATCGCCGCTTCGAGGGTGATGCGATATGCCCTTCCCAGCATTTCTTCATCGGCAGTGACAAAGCCGGAATGGCCCTCGCTCAGCATGCGTAATGATTTATAGAATGCCCGCAGCATTTCAACAACTCCACGATCCATTCTCTGAAGAGTCTTGGCGTTCAGGGTTTCATATGCTTGAAAGCAGTAGCCCTCTGCAAAAGAAGCATCCTCGGAGTTGGGCGTATTCAGCACCGTCAGATCTCGGCGCAAGCGCTCCAGATTCTGCCTCACTTCTTCGAGTAGAGAAACGGGAAACTTCTTCGAAGTCATGATTGATTGCACCCAGATCATTGTAGCAAGATAATGAACCCATATGAAGGATGACACTTCACTGCGCATCAATGAGGATTTGGCCATCCCGTTGAGCGAGCTGAGATTTCAGTTCAGCAGAAGCAGCGGTCCCGGCGGCCAGAATGTCAACCGCACGTCCACTCGAGTGGAGTTGATCTTCGATGTGGCGCATTCTCCGAGTCTGAGCGAAGCACAACGAACTCAAATCTCCAAAGCCCTCGAGTCCCACATGGACAAAGAAGGCCTTCTGCATCTGGTTTCTCAGCAGACCCGCAGCCAGTGGCGCAATCGCGAGGATGTGATCCGACGATTCCAGGTGCTCGTGCAGCGGGCACTCCTGCCACGCAAGAAACGGCGGCCAACTCGACCTACCCGCGCTTCCCGAGAGCGAACACTTACCAAGAAGCGCCGGAAGGGTGAGACCAAGCGCACGCGTCGCCGGGTGCATACCGAACGCGACGAATGACGGTAATGTGATCTGTAGGACCGACTTGGGGTATCAACTGCGTATATAGTGGTTTCAGGGAGGTTTGTGACAAGGGTGACTCTATAAGGGTGACTCTATATAGTATGATTACGCACATGAGGGCAAAGATCATTTTAGGGCTTTTCGCGTTTTTCGCAGGGTATGCTCTGGCGGGCAGCGCCGACGCGAAACTCATCTTCAGTAGCGGGTTTGAGAACGGGACTACCCAAGGTTTCTTTGAAACCATTGAGGGCTCCCCGGCCACCATCCAGGTGGTGAAAGATCCCCTGCGGTCGATTCGCTCAGGGGCCTATGCGGCCATGTTCACTCGATCTCCCGGGGCTTCCCGAG
>MFGX01000006.1:22156-24813 GCA_001778455.1 Candidatus Fraserbacteria bacterium RBG_16_55_9
ACGGCTTCAGCAACATGCTGCCCACGGGGTTCGATGACAAGTGGGCCATCCTCTGGCAGCTGCATGATACCAATCCAGATCTAGATTGCGGCATGAATCCATCCTTCACTCTGACGGCCAACAGAGGGAGATGGCAATTCAGCGGGAAATACGGGGGAACGAACCGATCGAACGATACTGCCTATACCCTCTGGAGAGGCCTATACAGAAAGGGAGTCTGGTATGACTGGGTGATTCACGCCATCTGGTCTCCCGACAGCGATGGCTTGATTGAACTCTGGAGGGGCAAGTATAAAGTGGCCACCCGAGAGGGCCCCAATGTCCACGGGCAGGAGAGCAATCAACCTGAGGCGGGCAAAGCGGGGCCGTGTCCCGGCACGCCGATGACGAGCGTATTCCTGAAGATGGGCATCTATGTGGGCAGTAATTCCACCGTTGCGGCTCAGCGGGTCTTCTACGATGAGATACGGGTCGGCGACGAAACCTCCAACTATGCGGAAGTGGTTCCAAGAACAGTCAAGCTGACTTCCGGCGATCAGGCCATGGCAGCGCCATCCGTCAAAGCCCTCTCTACGGATTCAGGAGCAGTCACTTTCATGGCCGATGGGGTAAGGGCGATGCAGGTTATGGTCTTCGATTTAGCGGGCGCACGAATCTTTGATAGCGGGGAAGCGCCTGGTCACACTCTGACATGGAGCGCTCGGAATACCCAGGGGCAGCGGCTGGCCAACGGTATCTACCTATACGTAGTCACAGTCCGTGGCTCTGATGGCCAGATCCTCCGCAGCGAAGTCAAGAAGCTCGTGCTCTTGCGCTAGCACCCATTAATCATCAAGAAAGCGTGCTGAGAATCGCCGCGCGCTTCGAGGAGCTCTATGGCCTAATCCCGTGGGAAAGCCATGGCGACCCTCTGGATATTCTCATCCTCACCATCCTCTCTCAGAATACGAACGACTCCAACCGCGACCGAGCCTACAAATCACTTAAGGCGCGCTTCCCCAGCTATGAAGCCATTGTACGAGCCAACGTGAACAAGTTGGCTGAGGCCATTCAGGTGGGTGGACTCCACCACCAGAAAGCCCGCCGCATTCAGCAAGTTCTCCGCGTGATCAAGGCAGAGCGAGGCACCTACGATCTCAGTTACTTGAAAAAACTTAGCCGCGAGCAAGCGCTGGCAGAACTACTGAAGCACGATGGCGTGGGCAAGAAGACCGCAGGCATCGTTCTCACGTTCAGCCTGAACAAACCTTACTTCCCTGTAGATACGCACATCACCCGCATCACCCGCAGGCTCCGGCTCGTGAAGAAGAGACAGGACCCGCACGACGTCATGAACGCTCTCGTGCCAGATCATCTCAAGTACCAGCTTCATCTGCACCTCATTCGCCACGGGCGAGAGACATGCAAAGCCCGAAAACCCCTTTGCGCGATGTGTGTGATCAATGACCTCTGCCCGGTGCCTGAGAAGGGCCTACCCAAGGACGATTGATCCCTTATTCGCATTCCGGTACAATAAGCCTCAATGACTCAACTGAAAATATGCATCAGCCTGACTCTACTTACGATCGGAAGCGTTGTCGGAGCGCTGGCTCAAGACCACCCCCGCCTCGACGAAGGACCCTCGTTAAGCAAGTTGCAATCGGCCCTGGCTCAACTCGTGCGAGCACCCAATACCAGCGAGAATCTTGCCATGGCCACGTTGCACGGCACGTCACGTGAAGAACTGGCTTCTCATCGCATCCGGGTGATTATCGAAACCTACTCATCGGAAACGATACGTGAGGTCCAGCGAGCTGTCCTCGCTTCCGGAGGCAAGCTTGAGGGGAGTTATCAACTTTTCATCCAAGCGCTTGTGCCTATCGAATCGCTCACAAATCTAGCGGATCAACCAGACGTGCGAGCCTTGCGCTTCCCCCATGTGCTCTCGCCCTATCAGGGAGCCATCGTCAGCCAGGGGCAACGTGCAATGGGCGCGGACATCTGGCAGCAAGCAGGGCTTAAGGGGCAAGGAGTCAAGGTGGCTATCTTCGATGTGGGCTTTCGGGGATACAAGTCACTCCTGGGCCGCGAACTTCCGCCTGCGGAACGAGTGACTGCCCGCGCGTTTGGCATGCCCGTGGAAGGGTTTTCTAGTGAACCCGACGACGAAGCAAGCCATGGAACAGGTGTAGCCGAGATTGTCTACGACATCGCACCGGATGCTCAATTCTTCTTGGTCAATGCATTGACTGTTGAGGTCAATGTCCCGCAGGCCGTCGAGTACCTCATCCAGCAAGGCGTCCATGTCATCAACACCTCGTGGGGCGCCTTCACCGGCTGCCTTAACGGAGGTTTCTTGGAGGGACAATTTCGAAGAGTCCGTCAAGCGGGAACCATGTGGGTAGCCGCATCCGGCAACGACGGGCAAGGCCACTGGCAAGGCGACTTCCGCGACGATGACAACGACGGCCAGCTCAATTTCACGGCCACAGATGAGACCGACAGCTTCCAAGCGGATGCCGACGATGTGGTCGATATCACGCTCTCTTGGGAAGACCCTTGTCGTCCTTCCAAGAACAACTACGATCTCTTACTCCTGGACAGCACTCTGAGCATCGTGGCGCGAAGCTCAAGCAACAATGAATTCACATCCGCCGTCGAGTCTATTCGTTTTCGCA
>MFGX01000006.1:24838-26414 GCA_001778455.1 Candidatus Fraserbacteria bacterium RBG_16_55_9
CGCCGTGCAAAGGGCGCCGGATGCGCAACCGATCAAGTGGGACCTGATCCTCCTCAACGGGCGGCTTGAATATAGCGTCCCTCAGGGAAGCGTCAGCTTCTTTGAACCTGCTATCTCCGCCAATGTCTTGACCGTAGGGGCAGTCTTCTGGCAGAGCAGCCGGTTGGAGCGATTCAGCTCCCAAGGCCCAACGAAGGACGGTCGGATAAAGCCGGACGTCTCCGCGCCAGATGGGGTGACCAGTCAGACCTACGATCCTTTTTTCGGCACGTCCGCAGCGAGCCCGCATGTCGCGGGTGCCGCTGTACTCGTAAAACAAGCCTTCCCAGAGTATACCCCAGAGCAGATCCAAGGTTTTTTCGCTGCGCGTGCGGAAGACTTCGGCACCCCTGGGACAGATAACCAGTATGGCGCGGGCGTGTTGCTCTTGGGCCAGCCCCCCAATCAGCCACCTGCTCCTACCGTTACGGGAATTGAACCAGCAAGCGGTCTTCAGGGTACGACAGCGCAAGCGATCATCTCCGGCACGAATTTAAGTGGAGCTACCGCCGTGACATTCAGCAGCTTCGGTGTCACGGCTGTTCTCAAGCAAGGTGGAACAGATACTTCTTTGCCTGTCACCCTAACGATCTCCACGGATGCTCCTCCCGGGGCTCGAACGTTTTCTGTGAAGACCCCGAACGGGACGGCTGCGAACGGCCAGATCATTTTCACGGTTCTACAAGCTCCCCGCATCCAAGTAGAGCCGGTACGTTTGAGCTTCCGCGCGATAGTGGGCGGGAACGATCCCCCGGCACAAACACTACACATCACAGGTAGCGGAGCACTCCATTGGCAAGCGGCTGTGGACGTTCCTTGGCTGCACTTGAGCGCTACCGAAGGCATAGCTCCAGGAGAGATCCATGTGTCCGTAGCCATCGTGGGACTCAGAGCAGGAACTCATGAGGGACAAATCACAATCACAGTTCCCGATGCTCTCAATAGCTCTCTTGGCGTGCCCGTGACACTGGCTCTAGAGCCCCCGTCCGGCGAACTGGTCACGCTCGTGTTCGCGAAGCTTGAGTTCTTAGAACCTAAGAACTGGACCGTGAACATTCAAGGGCACTGCGTAATCCACGTGAATACCGGTGGGGAATCCAGCCGGGTCCGGGTGATCCTCTCCGATGGCACAGAGCGAGAGTTTGAAGTGCCCGCCGGCCGTGAGGTCATCGTCTGTGTAAACGTCGCACACATCGACACAAGAAACTTGTAAAGGAGGGGTCATGCATCTATCGTCTCAAGGGAAATGCATTTGTGCAGTGCTAGCATCGATTCTTTGCCTCGTCGCCCAAGGAGTCCGGACTGAAGAGTTGGCAGAAAGCTCGGAGCCAGAAGTATCTTCCACGGCTAGGGTCCAAGATCTTGCGGAGCATGGATTAAAGAGTCTATCTCTGGTGCGGGTGTCGGCAGCACAAGTGGAGCAGATCGTGCCTTTGGAAGTTGACATCCCCATGGGAGGCAGATGCGAAGCTACGGACAATAGCATCGGATTCGAAGGCGAGATGCGGAGAGGTCGGCTTTGCACCACGGAGTACAG
>MFGX01000007.1:0-563 GCA_001778455.1 Candidatus Fraserbacteria bacterium RBG_16_55_9
TCAATCGTATGCGTTGTATCGGGCATTCTTTTTCCTCCTCATCTTCATATGTCGCGCACTACGCGTACAGTCCGCGAATCCGCGCGGCTGCGGCCACTCGATCAATCGCCACCATATAGGCGGCCAGACGCATGTTGACCTTGGCCTTCTCGGACATGGCTACCACGTTGCCGAACGCCTCCGTCATGAACTTCTTCAAGCGGTCATCCACAACCTGGGCCTCCCAGAAGTAGCGGTAACGGTCCTGTACCCACTCAAAGTAGCTGACCGTCACGCCGCCGGCGTTAGCCAGGATGTCAGGTATGGTGAGAATCCCCCGGTCATACAGAATCTGATCGGCTTCTTGGGTTGTGGGCCCATTGGCCAGTTCCACGATGAGCTTAGTTCGGATCTTCGACGCGTTGCCCTCATGGAGCTGATCTTCCAGCGCCGAGGGAACGAGGATGTCGCACTTGAGCTCCAACAGCTGCTCGTTGGTGATCCGCTCGGTGCCCTTGAAGCCTACCACGCTGTCCGTCTTGTCTTTGTGTTCCTTAAGTTCATAGGGATCAATGCCCTGGCTG
>MFGX01000007.1:609-5179 GCA_001778455.1 Candidatus Fraserbacteria bacterium RBG_16_55_9
GCCCCGGCGTCATGCACAAAGTGCGCGAAGTGCCAACCCGCATTCCCAAAGCCCTGAATGGCCACCGTGGCTTTCTCCAAGTTCGTCTTCGTGCGAGTGAGAGCCTCGAGGGTTGCAAAGAACCCGCCTCGAGCGGTTGCCGTGTCGCGGCCTACCGATCCTCCTAGAAGCAGGGGTTTCCCTGTCACCAGGCCGGGCATGAATTCACCACCGTGATGCATGCTCACGGTATCCAAGATCCAGGTCATCTCGCGTTCACCGGTGTAGACATCGGGAGCCGGGATATCTACATCCGGGCCGATCATGAAGGCGATCTCCGCGGCATATCTACGGGTCATTCGCTCAATCTCGCGTGCGGACATCTCCTTGGGATTGCAGCGGACTCCACCTTTGGCCCCACTGAACGGCAGGCCGGCCACGGCGCATTTCCAGTTCATGAGCACAGCCAGTGCTTCCACTTCTTCCAGGACGGTGTCGGGATGGTAGCGAATTCCGCCCTTGCCTGGCCCCAACACCGGATGGCACTGTACCCGGTAGCCCTCAAAATGCTTTACACGGCCGTCATCCATCTGTACCGGGAAGGTCACGATGAGCTTGCGCTTGGGGTAGCGCAATAACTCACTCATGTCCTCTGTCAATTTGAGCTTCTTCACGGCTTCATCGAAGAAATGACGAGCCGCTCCGAGCATCTTTAACTCTCCACGACGTTGAAGTTCTACCATAGGGGATTCCTTCCTTTCTACAACTTCACTTTAAAGTATCCTGATCTGCAATCCCATGATTTCAATCAGACGAAGGGTTGCGCTACGTCATGCGGGCTTTCGGAGAAGAAGGGTCAGTTCCTAAGACTTTTCTCTTTATCCGCAATTAAGAGGCGCGTCTTGATCACTGTATCTGGGTTGAGCGAGATACTGTCGATGCCGCACTCGACTAAGAATTCCGCAAATTCGGGGAAATCACTGGGAGCTTGGCCACAGATGCCGATCTTCTTCCCCCGGCGCTTCGCGACGTCAATGACCTGTCGAACGAGTCGTTTTACCGCTTCATTGCGCTCATCATAAATATGGGATACGAGCTCCGAATCGCGGTCAAGCCCTAAGACAAGCTGAGTCAGATCGTTGCTACCTATGGAAAACCCGTCGAAGATGTCGCAAAACTCTTCCGCCAAAATCACATTGCTCGGGATCTCGCACATCACGTAGACCTCGAGGTTGTTCTCATGCTGCTTGAGTCCAAACTCGGCCATCGTCTCGATCACTTTTCTGCCCTCTTCCGGAGTGCGGCAAAACGGGACCATCACTTTGACATTCACAAGCCCCAGCGTATCGCGAACTTTCTTCAGTGCCCGGCACTCCAAGCCAAAGGCCGGCTTATAATCGGCGTCATAGTAGCGACTGGCCCCTCTCCAACCCAGCATTGGATTGGATTCTTCGGGTTCATAGAGAAAACCGCCCAAGAGTCCAGCATATTCGTTCGTCTTGAAATCGGAAAGCCTCACGATGACGTCATTGGGCCAGAAGGCCGCAGCGATCTTCCCAATGCCGCTTGCCAGCTGATCGATGAAGAACTGGCGCTTGTCTTCGTAGCAGTCCGCGCGCTTGTCAATCTTGTTTATCAACCGAGCAATCTTCTTGTCGCTCTTGGCACGTTTCTTCAGTTTCTCGTACTCAATTAGCGCCATCGGGTGAATGCCGATATGTGAACTGATGATGAATTCCTCACGCGCTAGGCCCACGCCGTCGTTCGGAATGTGAGTCTGCAAGAAGGCTTTTTCCGGTAGCCCCACATTCATCATGATCTTCGTTTTTGTGGCAGGAATCTCTGTCAGCGAGATTCGCTCGACACGAAAATGCAGAATGCCCTGGAAGACCCTTCCGACGTTCTCTGAGCAATCCACTGTGATCTTGTGCCCGCTCTGGATGATCTTGCTCGCGTGTTCCGTGCCGATCACACAGGGTAGTCCCAGTTCGCGTGAGACGATGGCAGCATGGCAGACTCGGCCGCCACGATCGGTCACAATCGCCGACGCCAGCTTCATGATCGGCTCCCAGTCGGGGTCGGTCATCTCGGTGACTAACACTTGGCCTGGCTTGAACTTGGCAATCTCTTTGGCATCTAAGATGACTTGAGCCTCACCTTGTCCGACTTTGGACCCAACGGCCTCACCCTGAATGATCAGTTTTCCTGGCTCTTCAAGCACGTACGTCTCCAGTACTCCGATTTCTTTCGTCGCGTGGACGGTCTCAGGTCGAGCCTGCACTACGAATAACTCTCCCGTCAAGCCGTCTTTGGCCCACTCGATGTCCATGGGCGTCTTGTAGTGCTCTTCGATGAGAAGCCCCCACTTTGCAAGTTGAAGGACTTCGCGCTCTTCCAATGAAAACCGCATCTGCTGCTTTCGCGGTACCTTCTTCACCTTGAGAGCTTCCCCGTCAGGCGAGACGAGCATCACTTGCTTGCTCCCGCGCTTCTTTTCCAGTATCGCACAGCAATCTCGCCGGAGCATCGGTTTGAACACATAGAACTGATCTGGGTTGACGCGACCCTGTACGACGAGCTCTCCAAAGCCATACGAAGAGGCGATATAGATGACGTTGCGAAAGCCCGTCTCGGTGTCCAGTGTGAACATGACTCCTGAAGCAGCCCGATCGCTTCGCACCATCTTCTGGACAGCGATGCCCAATGCGGCCTCAAAGTGATCAAATCCTCGGTTATACCGATACGAGATGGCTCGATCCGTGAAGAGACTGGCGAAGCAATCCACGACGCGTGCCAAGAGTTCCTCCGCGCCTCGCACATTCAGATAACTTTCGTGCTGGCCTGCGAACGAAGCCTCGGCCAAGTCCTCGGAAGTTGCCGACGAGCGTGCAGCTACCTCGGGCTCTCTCCTCTGGCCGCACGCCTGTGCCATCTTTTGATAGGCCGTCCGAATCGCCCGTTCGAGATCCTGAGGCAGAGGTGCCCCCTTAAACAGAGCTCGCACCTGGCGGCCGCGCCTTGCGAGGTCTTCCACATCTACCGGATCAAACCCCTTCAACAGTGCTTGGATCTTAGGGGCGATGCCCGCGCATTCGACGAAGAGCCTATACGCATCCGTAGTGATCGCGAACCCCGGAGGAACTTTGACACCCCTAGCAGAAAGAGTGCGTGTCAGTTCGCCAATTGAAGCGGTCTTGCCTCCCACCAATGCGACGTCGTCTCTACTGATCTCTTCAAATGGAACAATGAGTTTCACCCTGTCACCCCCTTCTTGAGCTTTGGCCCCCCCCGCTCTGCCAGCCGCGCTTGCTAAACAATTCGCCCAGTTTCCTAAGCTCCCCCTCCGCCATTGTATAGAAATGCTCCTCCTGAGGGAATTTTTCGGTCTTCACGTCCTCTCGATAGTTCGTGAATGCCTCCAACAGAAGCGGACTCAGATTGGCGTACCGCTTGACGAACTTGGGCACGAATCTCTCAAACAGCCCAAGCATGTCGTGCACGATCATCAGTTGCCCATCCACGTCGCATCCGCTACCCAATCCCAATACCGGGATTTGCAGACGTTCATGGATGATCTTGGCTACCGGCGCGGGCATACACTCGAGCAAGATCGCGAACGCGCCGGCTTCTTCAAGTGCCTTGGCATCTGCGATGAGTTTTCGAGCAGTCTCTGCGTCGCGGCCCTGCGCTTTATACCCTCCCAGCTGTGATGCAGACTGAGGAGTGAGGCCGATGTGTCCCATTACCGGGATGCCCGCGTTCGTGAGCGCTTCGATCACGGGAGCCACACGTTCGCCGCCTTCAAGTTTCACCGCATCGGTGCCGCACTCCGCCATGAAGCGACCCGCGTTTCGAATGGCCTCCTCTATGCTGACTTGATAGCTCATATAGGGCATATCCCCGATGACGAAGGCGTATTTCGTCGCCCGGCAGACGGCCCCCGTGAATGTGATCATCTGGTCCATCTTTACGGGCAGAGTTGTGGGGTAGCCCAACACGGTCATGCCGGCCGAATCGCCGACGAGGATCATCTCGATCCCGGCGCGATCCATGATCAGAGCAGTTGGATGGTCATAGCAGGTCAGCCAACTGATGGGCTCTTTCTTCGCCTTCATTTCCCTGAGCTTCGGGATTGTGATCTTCTCACGCTGCGGTTCATTCTCTTTTTTCGGCATGGTCCACTCCTTGGGCCAATCTGCCCCCTTAGGGCTTCGGTATGGCCAGATCTTTCGCTCCCAGTTTCGACATGACAGCTTCTGGGTAGTTCTCTTGGATCAGCTCATGAATCGTCTGGGCATATTTCACTTTCTCGCGTGCCATGTCTGCCAAGAGTTGCGGGCTTGTCCAGGGCTTGTAGAGCGCTCCAGGTCCGGCTGCGCAAGCTGGTCCGTGTTCGATCTTGAAATAGCAGGGTGCGCAGATCCGCGCCATCTCCGGACCGTCGTAGAATCGCAGATAACCACCAAACGATTCTGTAAGTACGACGTGCAGATCGACTGGGATGTCGATCGCTTGACGAATCGAAGCCAACTGCGGCAGCGACAGATCGGCCACGGGATTGAATGTTCCTGCGCCCAGGGTCTGCAAGACT
>MFGX01000007.1:5195-23369 GCA_001778455.1 Candidatus Fraserbacteria bacterium RBG_16_55_9
TGGCATGTCCGGCATAAATCGAGACTTTGAACGTCACATCCTTGGGTATGTCACCCTTCTTCTTGAGTTCATTGAGGAGCCACAGAAGCCCCTCATCGATGACTAGAAAACCCCGAAACCCCAACTCGATTGCTCGCATGATATCTGTGATCACATAGCGCAGCTGATCCGACCCACGAAATCTCAAACCTGAGAGTCCGCCCTCGGGGGTGACAAGCTGCCGTCCGGTATCCCAGGCGGAGCGTGGCCCGGGCGTCAGAATCACTTCCGATTTCGCTTCGGCCGCCAACTTTGCGAAGTCTTTCAGTTCCTTCTTGTCCAAGAGCGTCGCACCCATCACGACGGAAATCATCCTGTGAATGGGCATCTTGCGTTTCCCGCTTTCGTCCAGCAGAGCCTCAAGCACACTGAGGCGCTCTACACCCGAGATCTCCATGCGATAATGGGCCCCATCTGGGAAGCGCTTTTCACTCGATGGCAGCTCATACGCATCCCGGCCGGGGATGCCCACTTTCTCCATCGCCTTGGCGACCTGCTGCATCTTCATGGTCCATCTCCCTTCTTCCCCTTACAACATCATCAAGGCCCCAACCAGCCTTCGAGAGTGCCAATCTCGAGCATCATCCACAAGCCGAAGACGATACTGGCGAGACCCGCGGTAAGAGCAATGGCGCGGTGCGCTCGCTGCAATGCAGGAGCGTGCGCTGCCCAGACTACGGGCAGCCCCAGGAGGAAACTCACCAAGAGCATGCCTCCAATCGAGCCGGCACCAAAGACGAGAATGTATAAGAGACCCGCCAGCTCAGAGCGAACCGTGCCCAGCACCAAGAGCATCAGTGCCGCGCTGCCGGCCAGCCCATGGATCATGCCCACAACAAGGGGCTTCCAACTCCATTCCGGATGCTCATGGGTATGCTCCCGCGCGCCCGCGTGACCGTGAAAGTGAATGTGCTCCTCCGCGCCGTGAGAATGTCGGTGCAAGTGGATTCTCTGGCGACGCAGCGTCCAGAGCGTCGAGATACCCAACAAGATCAACATGAATCCCACCAAGAACTCCGCTGCTTGAGCCAGAGAGCTCGAAATGGAGAGTTTGCCGAAGAGCACGAGGAGCCCCATGATGCTCAGCGTGAATGTGTGCCCCACGCCCCACAGCACGCCGACGAGCGCCGCCTTCGTTAACTGTCTCGTCTGTGCCACAATCGCCGAGACGGCTACGACATGATCCGCGTCGAGGGCGTGCCGAAGCCCCAATAGAAAGCCTAAGCTCAATAGCGCCCACAGCTGCTCCACGGCCACCTCCTCGGATTACCCTTTCAAAAGAGTCCCATCACTTTGCCCGTCTTCACGTCGACATCAATCCGGCGGAAGGCCGGATCGGAGGCCGTCCCCGGCATGAGACTGATCGTACCCGTCATCGGACACAGGAACTTCGCACCTGAGAAGATCAACACATCGCGGACCGGCAATGTCCACCCCTTGGGAACTCCCTTCAAATCGGGATTGTGACTGAGCGAGAGATGGGTCTTGACCATCATCGTCTGATAGTCGCTGTACTTCGGATCCGCTTCGAGCTTCTTAAGCTTCTCTTCGGCCTCAGAAGTCCAGCTCACGCCGTCCGCTCCGTAGACGACTTTGGCGATCTTCTCCACCCTCTGGCGCAGCTTCATCCCCAGAGGATAGAGGAACTCGAACTTGCTCTCTTCTTCGGCAGCATCGACGACGGCATCGACCAGTTCCAGAGCGCCATCGCCGCCTTTGAGCCAGTGTTCTGAAAGAGCACAGCGAGCGCCTGCCTTCTCCACCGTGTTCTTGACGACAGCAATCTCCTTCTTCGTATCCGTGTGGAAGGCATTGATGCAGACCACGGGCACAATTCCGGAAGCCTTAATAATCTGGATATGATGGAGCAGATTGTCCATCCCCTGCTCCAGTAGCGTGACGTTCTCCTTCGTGTACTCGTCTGGCAGGGGTCGGCCAGGTACAACCCTCGGTCCACCGCCGTGCATCTTGAGAGCTCGAATGGTTGCTACAAGCACCGATACGTGCGGCTTCAGACCGCTCAAACGAGACTTCACATTCCAGAATTTTTCGAAGCCAATGTCCGCGCCGAAGCCGCTCTCCGTGACATGATAGTCAAAGAGCTTGAGCCCCAGACGATCGCCGATGATCGAGGACTGACCCACAGCGATATTCGCAAAGGGCCCTGCATGGACCATGACGGGCTGGTACTCGATGGAGCAGCAGAGCGTGGGATTAATGGTGTTGCGCATCCATGCGGCCATGGCGCCGTCCACCTCAAGGTCATGCGCAGTAACCGGATTCGCTTTCTTATCAAAGGCAATGGTGATCTGCCCGATCCGTTCGCGCAGATCCGCGAGATCCCTCGCGATGGCCAAGATGGCCATGAGCTCTGAGCTCACCGCGATGTCAAATCGTGACTGCATCATGTAGCCATCCATGCGATCGCCCATACCGATGATGATGTGCCGCAGCGTCTGAGCGCAGAAATCCATGATCCAGCCCATCTGCACGCGCGTGGGATCAATGTCCAATCGACGCAGGCCGATCTTGCTTAACTGCGCGTCGTCGTAATTGCGCTCGTGTTGCATCCGGGCGCTCAATGCAACCATGGCCAGGTTATGGGCATTCATGATGTCATTGATGTCGCCGGTGAGACCCAGGGAGAACTCGGTCATCGGGATGAGGAGAGCATTGCCGCCGCCAGCCGCGGTGCCCTTGATGTTCATACTCGGCCCACCCGAGGGCTGCCGGACGCATCCGCCGACGTTTAGACCTCGTTTGCCCATGCCCTCGATGAGGCCCAATGTCGTCGTCGTCTTTCCCTCTCCCAACGGTGTTGGAGTGATGGCGGTCACTTCAATGTATTTGCCATCACGCTTGCCCTTGAGGCGCTCCATGATCTTCATGAAGTCCAACTTGCCGACTCTTCCATACGGGATGATCTCTTCTTTCTTGAGCCCCATTCGCTCTTGCCATTCTTCTGGCAAGGGCATCTTGGGTTCAGAGAGCTCGGCAATCTGCCAATCCTTCAGTTTTGTCGCATCGTACGGCACATTTCCCTCCTTGAGCGAATCAAGCGAACTTACCGACCGGCTGCTTTTTGCGCACGCAAGCTCGCTCCACAATCTCGGGCACGACTTCCTCCCATTGAACAGCCATTATGTGCACACCTCGCACGCCTTCGATCTCTTTCAATGCTTGAATCAATTGGACACAGATTGTGACTCCTTCGGCTTTCGCGTCAGGTGACGCTTGCATGCGTTGGATGAGTTCATCTGGCACGCGCACGCCGGGCACTTTCGTGTTCATGTAGTTCATGACTTTGGCAGATTTGACAGGCATAACGCCTGGCAGAATGGCAAGTTTCTCGTGAAGTTTTCGTTCGCGAACTTGAGCCATGAATACTCGAAAACGCTCGACGTCGAAGATGACCTGTGTCTGAATGAAGTCAGCTCCGGCATTTGCTTTCTTCCCCAGTCGAACGACGCGAAACTCCGGAGGCGGTGCCAAGGGATTCTCAGCCGCGCCGATGAAGACGGCAGGTTTTTCTCCCGTGATCCTATCTCCCGATAGAAAAACCCCTTCATCTCGCATCTTTCTCACCATCTGCACCATCTGGATGGAATCGATGTCATGCACACCCTTGCTCTTCGGATGGTTGCCCATGGAGATGTGGTCACCCGTGAGACAAAGCACGTTGCGAATGCCTAGGGCTGAGGCTCCGAGAATATCGCTTTGGATGGCCAATGCGTTGCGGTCGCGGGCCGTGATCTGCAGCACGGGATCCAGACCCATGCTTTTTACGATAGCACAGGCGCTGAGACTGCTCATGCGGGTGACTGCCGTCTGATTGTCGGTAATGTTGATGGCATCTACCCAGTCACCCAAGAGCTTGGCGCCATTCTCGATGACGTGCCGGTCGGCGCCCTTGGGCGGGCCCAATTCCGCTGTCACGGCAAAGCCAGCGGATTCCAAGATTCGCTTTAAGTTGCTCTCACCGGTCATAGCATCATATCCTCCCGCACGCGCTTTCGAGGTCCACCACCGGCACGATCCGCAGACCAATCTTTGGCGGGCATGATTTCAGCCAGATAGTCGAGTCGATTCAATTGCTGCAGACGATTATAAATGAGAATCCAAGCACACTGGAGATCTGGCTTCACTTCACAGGTGCCATCATCGCGCACACCCCCACAAGGGCCGTTTAAGAGGTTCTTCGCGCACCGCGCGATGGGGCAGATTCCCCCCGTCAAGTGCAGAATACATTGGCCGCACCCGGCGCAGACCTCTGTCCAGACCCCTTGGCGCTCGACCTCGCCAAAGAATCGAGTGTTCAGCGCTGGCAGGATCGGCAGAGCGAATCTCTCGGACAGCTTATTTACACCCACCCCGCAGGCCAAGGAAAGCACTGCCTCTTGCTTCTCAATCGTACCGGCAAAGGGTTCGTTAAATTCATCGTCGCATTGACGTTTAGCTGCTCCTTCGACAATCTCAACGTCGCGGCCCTGCTGCCTTCGGGCGAGACGGATCGCCGATGCCATGATCCCAACTTCTTTCTCGCCTCCGGCCATGCAGACGGCCACACACGACTGACAGCCCAAGACCAGTACTCTCTTGTAAGATGCCAGCATCTGCAAGATCTCTTCCAGTGGCTTCTGATCCGCTACGATCATACTCATCCACTCCCCTTTGCTACAGCAGCCGGGTTGGCGGCTAAAGCGGCGTGATGCAACGGCCCCAGTGCGCGAACGCGCAGTGTCATCTCGTGAGCGATCTGAGCGAACCTGTTGCCCTGGGCTGAGCTGAGGTTGAAGAACTCTAAGCGCTCCTGTTCGATGCCAATCCTCTTTAAGAGCTCCTGCGTCGCTTGTACTCGTTTCTTGGCGCGCAGGTTTCCAGAGATGAAATGACAACTGCCTTCCAAACAGCCGGCGACCATGACACCATCGACACCAACTTCAAACGCTTTCAATAGATATAGAGCGTCAAGTTTTCCCGTGCAAGGCAACCGGATAATGCGAACGTTGGATGGATACTTGAGTCGCAAGACGCCTGCCAAGTCTGCTGCTGCAAACGCGCAATAGTGGCAGCAGAAGGCTACTAGCCTCGGCTCGAAGTTCTCTTGTCCTACTTCCGGCATAGCTTAGGCTCCCACGAAGAATTCTTCTAGCATCGACAGCTCTTGCGCGTCCTCGAATTGTCGCAGTTGAATGGCCTTCACCGGGCAGTCCGAGGCACAGATCCCGCAACCTTGACACTTGACCGCTTCCACTTCTGCTAAGCCTTCGGCAGTGATGAAGATCGCCCCGTACGGACACTCCCTGACACACGTCAAGCACGAAGTGCATTTCTCATCATCGACCACGGCTACCACGCCACCGGCTTCCAGAGTCTGTTTCGCTAAGATCGTGGCCGCTCTCCCCGCGGCCGCTTTGGCTTTCGCGATCAGCTCTGGAATCTGGCCCGGCGCGTGGGAGGAACCACACACAAAGATTCCGTGAGATGCGAAATCCACCGGGCGCAGCTTAATGTGAGCTTCTACGAAGAAACCGTACGCATCCACGGGAATTTTCAGTTGGCGACTCAGTTCTTCGTTGTCTCGGTCGGGCACCAACCCTGTGCTTAGCACCAGCAAGTCCGGCTTGATGAGAATCGCTCGCTTCAGTTGTGCGTCTTGCACCGTCACGAGGAGTTGATCGCCCAGCTTGTGAGCTTGCGAGGGTGTCTGCTCTTCATGGCGGATGAAGATGACTGCCTTCTCACGCGCCTTGCGGTAGTAATCTTCCATAAACCCGTAAGTCATCATCTCGCGGTAGAGCACGTAGACGCGTCGATCGGGGTCACGTTCGACGAGAGCCAGAGCGTTCTTGACCGCCTCGGCGCAGCAGGTGCGTGAACAATATGGGCGCTTTTCGTCACGCCCAACGCACTGAATCATGACAACCGTCTTCGCGTTCTTGATGGCCTGAGGCTCTTCGTGAATGAGGTGCTCCAGTTCTCGCTGCGTGAGCACACGCGGGTCATGGCCGTAGAAATACTCAGTGGGTTTGTGCTCATCGGCTTCCGCAGCGACGATCACGACACCATGTTGAATGTGCGCTTCGCCCTGAGGGTGTGCGATCACAGTCGAGAAGTTCCCCACAAAACCGGAGATCTCTTTGATCGTAGCGCGTGTATAGGCGCGAATTCGCGGGTGCGACCGGACCTTGTTGATCAGCTCAGCTCGAAAACGCTGCACGTCGTCACCTGCAAGAGTCCAATGCGTAGGCCGCAAGTCACTTCCCAATTCATCGTTCTTCTCGATGAGAAAGGCCTCAAAACCACTGTCGGCAAGCGTCAAAGCCGCCGTCATTCCCGATAGTCCCCCACCAAGCACCAGCGCCTTGGGTATAACATTCACAAATTGCAACGAGAGCGGTTTGAGCAACCGTGATTTCGCCACACCCATGCGCACGAGATCCTTTGCCTTTTCTGTCGCTCTCGCCGGTTGATCCGAGTGTACCCAGGAGCACTGCTCGCGAATGTTCACCATCTCAAAAAGGTACTTGTTGAGCCCGGCCTCGCGTATCGTGTCCTGGAAAAGCCCTTCTAGATTTCTGGGTGTGCACGAAGCGACAACGATGCGATTCAAGCTCTTCTCTTCGATGAGTTGCTTCATGTGTTTGAGGTTGTCTTGGCTGCAGGTGTAGAGCACGTTCTCTGCGTGCACCACGCCCGGCAGCGCCCGCGCATAGTCAGCCACAGCTCTCACGTCTACGACCCCAGCGATGTTGCTGCCGCAGTGGCAGACGAAGACGCCGATACGCGGCCCGCCATCCGGTGAAAGCTCCCTAGGATATTGTTTCTCTTGAGTGCGCGTGCCTCGCGATCTGGCCAGGAGTTCACCGGCAGCGGCTGCCGCGGCACTCGCTTGAATGACTGTCTCTGGGATGTCTTTCGGACCTGTGAATGCACCCGTTACGTAGACACCTGGACGCGAACTCTCCACGGGACTGAGCATCTGTGCCTGAGCAAAGCCATGCTCGTTCAGCTCGATATGAAGCCTCTCTGCCAGAGCCTGACTCTTCACATGCGGTCGCAAGCCAACAGAGAGTACGACCAAATCAAACTCTTCTTCACAGAGCTTTCCGTTTTCATCTCTATGTCGTAGGACGAGGTTCTTCGTCTCCGGGACTTCAACAACCTGGGAGACCATCGAGCGGATGTAGCGAACACCTTGTGCCTTCGCACGCTCCACTAACTGTGAAAAACCCTTGCCATAGGCGCGCAGGTCAATATAGAAGATCGCGGGCTCAATACGGGCATCGTGTTCTTTGGCGACCAGGGCTTCCTTGGCTGTATACATGCAGCACACGCCCGAGCAGTAGCTTAGGTGCCGAAGATCTCGCGATCCCACGCACTGGATGAAGGCAATCTTCTTTGGAGCTTGATTGTCTGAGGGGCGCAGCACTTTCCCTAAGGTGGGTCCAGAGGCACTCAGCAGACGCTCGAATTGCACAGACGTCACAACGTTGGCATGCCGCCCAAAGCCATATTCATCCAGGAATCGGGCATCGTACGTCTCAAAACCTGGAGCCAAGACGACCGCGCCGACGTGAAGCTCTTCGATGCGCTCGACCATCTCGTGATGGATGGCCTGGGCCTGGCAGACCTTCACGCATTGATAACATTCAGCGCAGATACCGCAGGACAGGCATCGCTGAGCTTCTGTGATGGCCTGTTCTTCCGTCAGACCCAACTCGACCTCACGGAAGCCGCTTAGGCGCTCTTCCACCGATGCCGTGGGCAAAACGGCTCGTGCCTGCCGCTGGATCCGGCCCTGGGTGAGCTGAGCAGTCAATTCCTCCGGAGTGGATTCAGCCATGGGAAGAGGTTGCGTTTCGCGCGGCGTACGCAGCGGCAACCCGCGCAAATAGCGATGAATGGAGAGAGCCCCGCGACGGCCGGCGGCGATGGCTTCGATCAGAGTTCCGGGACCTTGGGCGGCGTCACCCCCGGCAAAAAACCCTGGCCGGTTGGTAGCTAGCGTCTCCATGTCTACCGCGAATGTCCCATGAGGAGTCGTCTGCAATCCGTGGTTGGGGGCCAGGAGCGAGAGTTCGGGAGCCTGAGCCACGGCAGCAATCAGCGTATCGGCTTCCAAAGTGAATTCAGAGCCCTCGATGGGGACCGGCCTTCGGCGACCGCTGGAGTCGGGTTCACTCAATCTCATGCGCACGCACCGGATGCCCCGCAGTCGACCGTTTTCGCTCAAGACCTCTATCGGGGAGGCCAAGAACTCGATTCTTACACCTTCTGACTCGGCGGCCTCCACCTCTCCGGGAAGGGCGGGCATCTCCGCCCGCGTGCGGCGATACAGCAAGGTAATTGAGGTTGCGGCTCTGCCGCCTCCCAGGCGCACCGCCGTGCGGGCAGCATCGACAGCCGTGTTACCCCCGCCCACCACAATGACCTTCTTCCCTAAATCAACAGTCTGTCCCAAATTCACCTGACGCAGGAAGGCCACCCCATAGTGAACACCCAAAGTTCCCCGCTCCCCAGGGATGCCCAGCTCTTGAGGTCGATGCGCGCCCACAGCAAGAAAGACAGCTCCAAAGCCCTGCCCGAACAGTTCGTTCATGTCGCGGATGGGGCTGTTGAGTCTGATCTCAACGCCCTCCCTGCGAATGTCGTCGATCTCCCGATCGACGACCTCGCGGGGCAAGCGATAGGCCGGGATGCCCACGCGCATCATGCCTCCCGCCACTGGAAGCGCCTCGAAGACCGTAGCTTTGTAGCCCAATTGTGCGAGCTGATGAGCACAGGAGAGTCCTGCTGGACCGGAGCCGACGACCGCGATCTCTTCCGAGTATTTGCGCTCCGGTATGGCGACCGGCTGGCCAGCCAGACGGTCCGCCACGAACCGCTTGAGTGCGCAAATGGCGATCGGCTCATCGACTTGCCCCCGACTACACACGCTCTCGCAGGGGTGGTGGCAGACGCGGCCGACAGTGGAGGGAAACGGGTTGTACTGCTTGATGACCTCCAGCGCTTCCGCGTAGCGGCGCTCGGCGATAAGAGCGATATAGCCTTGGGCGCTGGTCTCCGCAGGGCAGGCGTTCTTGCACGGCGAGACCCCGCGCTTCTCGATGGCGTAAGCGGCCGGTATGGCCTGCGGATATGGGCGATAGGCCGCTTTGCGCGATCTTAAGTTCCCATTGAAGTCGTCAGGAATCGTGATGGGGCAGGCTTTCTCACAATCGCCACAGCCGATGCACTTGTCAATGTCGATATAGCGGGGTTTTCGCCGCAGGCGGGCGACAAAGTTCCCTGGATCCCCTCCAAGAGCGAGCAGCTCTGTATCGGGCAGGATCTTGATATTATGATGTCTTCCCGCCTCGACAAGCTTCGGGGAGAGCATGCACATGGCGCAGTCGTTCGTGGGGAAGGTCTTGTCCAGTTGGGCCATGTGCCCGCCGATGGCCGGACCTTCCTCAATCAGATAGACGTAGTAACCGGAATCAGCCAGGTCGAGGGCGGTTTGAATTCCCCCAATGCCGCCGCCGACCACCAATACGGTGCCTTCCATTGTTAACGAATGATTCGACATATCATTTCTGAACCAGCAATGGTTGCCTTGTCCTCGCGAGTGGGCATAGCACGTGCTCCGCACCTGCCAAGTTTGAGCTCAGCATCAGCTCCTTATCTCCGCCACCGAGCGCCAGACCCAACAATTGGGTGATGAAAATCACGGGGATGGCTTTTGTTTGCGCCTCTTCCTGGCTCACCTTCCATTGAGCCCAATCAAGATTGTACTGGCAGAACGGGCAAGACGTCACTAACAGATCGGCACCGCATCTTCTGGCCATCTGCAAGATCCGGTCGCACATCGTAAGAGAAAGCGCTTCGTTTGTCACCGAGAGGCTGGCTCCACAGCATTCGGTCTTGTAGGGCCAATGGAGCACATTCGCCCCGGCTGCAGAGGCAAGCCGTTCCATCGACGTGGGGTTTTCGACTCTGTCGAAGCCAGCCACCCTCGGAATGCGCGTTGCCAAGCAGCCGTAATAGCAGGCAACTTTCAGACCTGCAAGCTCGTGCGTTCTCTCTTGGTGAATGCGCTCTAAGTACGACTCTTCTGTCAGAATCTCGAGGACGTTCTTGATCTGAAGAGATCCATGGAGTGGACGGTCGACCAACTGCTGCACTCGCTTCTGAAGCTCCGGGTTGCCGAGAGCCTGCTGGGTCGTCTTGAGGCGATGGTAGCAGGCTGAGCAAGCCACCATCAGATCACTTCTCATCTCTTGGGCGATGGCTAGGTTGCGGGCAGGCAGGGCATAGGCCAAGTCTCGATCCAACGCATGAGCTGAAGTCGCTCCACAACAAGACCAGTCGGGTAACTCCTCGATCTGGCGCCCGAGTCGCTGGAAGACCCAATAGAGCGAGCGGCTGTAGGCCTTACCCGAAGAGCTTAATGTGCACCCAGGATAGAAGTGGGTCATCGCAACTCCTCGACTCTCTTGAACAGCTCCCGCAGGCCACGTCTTCGGAAAGGCCAAAATTCCAGACGTCCTTTGCGCAAGAGTGTCCACCCCAGCGACAAACGCTGAAATGGTCTCTTTCGATGCAAGTTATAACGGGCCATGAGCTCCAGCTCGCTCACCCGCCCAAAGCGGCGCACGCAACCGAGAAAGATCCTGTGAAAGTCGCGGGCTTGAGTCAGTGCGGGTGCATAGCCAGCACGCAGGGCCAGCTCGCGCACGGAGTCCATCACATGCGCGATGTCGATGTCATTCGGGCAGCGTACAGAACAAGTGTAGCAGGAGATGCAGTACCAGAACGTGTTGCTAGCAAGGACGCCCGCTTGATCGCCCAATTGAATTAAGCGAAAGAGTTCGTTCGGCGTGTACACCATGTGCTCGGCCATGGGACAGCCGGTAGCACACTTATCACATTGGAAGCAACGGCTAATCCTCTCGCCGGAGTGGTCTTCGACCTCTTTGATGAAATCGAAGCTACCGGCGGCGCACTCATCACGCTGCACATTGTGAGGAAGGGCAGCAACTGTCTCTTCTGCTTCCATCGCTGATCACGCCCGCTCTCTTACGCTTCCGCCTGCCGCTACTGTAATTCGGTCAGGCCAGAGAGGCTATGATCACGATCAGGGGGAAATATGACCTAGCTCATGCCGGAGGAGGGAGGTGCGGGTAAATTGTCTGGCATGCCTCCATTCAAGAGGTTGTACCAACGACGTCCAGCATGGCCGCCATGCCCTTCGCTGCCTCGACCGTGTTCTTCAGAAGCATGGCGATCGTCATCGGTCCGACACCACCGGGCACCGGTGTAATGAAGCCTGCCACCTCTTTGACGGCTTCGAAATCCACATCGCCGACCAGTTTTCCGTCGGGCATTCGGTTCGTGCCCACGTCGATCACGATTGCTCCGGGTTGAATATCATCCGCTGTAACCAGCTTGGGCCGACCCGCAGCGACGACCAGGATATCTGCTTGCCGACAGATCTCTTTGAGATGGGTCGTGCGGGAGTGGGCAACGGTCACTGTAGCCTGCTTGGCCAGAAGAAGCATCGCAACTGGTTTTCCCACAATCACGCTACGCCCCACCACGACGGCATTCTTACCCTCGATCTTCGTCCCCGTCGATTCGATCAGTTTGATCACTCCGGCAGGCGTGCAAGGCACAAAGGGCGGCAACTCATTCCAGAACTTGGCCGACAGCAACTTCCCTAAGTTGACCGGGTGAAAGCCGTCTACATCTTTATGGGGGTCGACTTCCTGGAGCACCGCGCGCTCATCTATATGCTCAGGCAGCGGTAACTGGATGAGAATACCGTGAACTCTGTCATCCCGGTTGAGCTCATGAATCGTTGCCATGAGGTCCTGCTGCGCTGTCTCTTTAGGCAATAAGATCTTTTCGGAGAAGATCCCAGTCTCGTCACAGGCTTTGGCCTTCATGTTGACGTAGACTTTCGATGCCGGGTTGTCGCCGATGAGCACAGCGGCCAACCCCGGTGTGACCCCCTGCTCTTGCTGGAGCCGAGCCACTTCTATTTTGAGTTCCTCGCGGATCTGTTGGGCAATCTTCTTTCCGTCAATGAGCATTCCCATCGCTCGCACCCTTTCACGCATGAGTTCTGTCCATTGTAGGAAGGTCGAAATGAAAGACGCAATGATCTAAGGCAGGCAGACTCATGATCGTCATCATGACGCCTCGCTGTGTTGGTTGTCTTACTTGCTAGGCGACGCTGGCAGAGATCGCTTCCTCGATGGTGTGGCCCAGGCGGCGAATGCCCTCTCGAATGACCTCGGGTTTCTGTTCAGCGAAGGAGAGCCTGAGGGTGTTCTTCCCGCTGCCGTCTAAGAAGAAGGCCGTGCCGATCACGAAGGCAACTTTGCTCTCCAGGGCCCGCTTCCAGAGCTCCGTCGCATCGATGAACGCCGGCAATGTGACCCAGACGAAGAAGCCGCCCTGAGGCTTTGTCCAATACATCTCGGGGTGCTCCGGCGTGTAGGTTTCAAGAGCCTCTAGCATTGCGTCACGCTTCTCTTTGTAGATGCGCTTGATTTTCTGAATGCGCGCTCGAAAGTCATAGGCGTCGAGATAGTGGTACGCGAGGCTCTGAGTAAACGATGGCGTGCACAAATCCGTGGGTTGCTTGAGCTTGACGATTTCACCGATGACCTCGGCCGAGGCCGCCAGGACGCCGAGCCGAAGCCCAGGGCATAAGAGCTTGGAGAACGACACGAGCAAGAGGACTCTGCCGTAACGATCGTAGCTCTTGATGGATGGAATCGGCTCGCCCTCATAGCGAAGCCAACCGTAGGGATCGTCCTCAATGATCAGAAGATCGTACTTCTCTGCGATCTCAACGAGCTTCTTGCGCTTTCGTTCGCCCAGCGTGATGCCGCTGGGGTTCTGGAAGTTCGGCACCAAATAGATGAGCTTCGAGCGCTTGCCTGCTGTTCGCGCTTCGTCCAGTCTCTCTTCCAAGACTTCTAGATTCATCCCATCGTGCTCGATGGGGATGCCAATCTTTTCGGCCTGATACGCTGTAAACGCTTGAATAGCCCCAAGATATGTAGGAAGCTCGCAGTATACGACGTCTCCTGGGTCCAGGAAGACCTTGCAGATCAAGTCCAGTCCCTGTTGAGCTGCGTTCGTGGACATGACCTCATCGAGCGTCAACGGTAGACCGTCCTGGGCTAGCCAATCAATTACCGCCTGGCGAAAGCGCTTATCGCCTTCGGTTGTGCCATATTGCAGGGATTTTCGGTAGTCTTCCTTGATCACGCGCTGAGCGATCTCGGCGAATTCTTCGATGGGGAATGTTTCGGGATCGGGCAGACCTCCGGCAAACGAGACGATGCCGGGCTGTTCGGTGAGCTTCAGTAATTCGCGGATCTCTGATCGCTTCACACCCCGAGCCCGCTGGGAAAGTAGCTCGCGCATCTTCCCTCCTTTGGCGGGCTTCTTGTCCGCCTGCACAGTCTCATTCTAGGTGCGTAGGTGCATAGGAATCAATGACGTGAATCAGGTGCTTACGCGGGGGCTCCTTGTTTGTAGGGGTTATAGCCAAGCAGCCAGCGGTAGGTAATCAGCTGACCCACGTGATAATACTCATGGCGGGCGACCCAGCGGACAAGTTCTTCAGCCTCGACCGTGGGGCCGAAATATTGATGCCAAGCCTCGGGCAGTGAAATCGGCTTTTGCAGGCGCTCCTCCGTCGCTGATTGAAGGAAGCGATTCGTCTCCGCGCGAACGGATTCCAGATCTTTTAGCATGGAATCCTGGTCCGTTCCGCTCCAGGAGATGGCACGCTCCCACTCCAATTTGGGGCCGCCGGCAGCGACGTTGACACAGATCTTCTCCATCGCGCCAATCTCTTTCAGCAGATCTTTGGCGGACTTCATATCCGGGCGAGGATGCCAATCGAATTCTTCGGGCTTCAGCTGAGCTACGATACCGATGAGTTCCTCGCGGATCTCTTTCAATTCCTTGAGCAGTCTTTGGGAATGCGTGGCCACGAACGACACCTTCCTTCAGTTGAGTTGCCCCATGATAACAGAGCGATCCAGATGGTAGCAATGATGGAGAGTCGCAGGAGATTGTCCGCTTCGTTACTATGTGGGATGGAGGGATCGCGTGCCCAAGAGACCGTTTCGGAGCTTCTCTGAAGCACACAACTATATCACCCAGTTCACGAACTATGAGCGGATGATGGATGTCCGCTACACCCGGGATGTTCTGGATCTAGATCGCGTGCGCGCTGTCTTGGGGGCGCTCGGAAACCCCGATGGCAAATACCCGATACTCCACGTGGCGGGGACCAAGGGCAAAGGCTCTGTCTGTGCGCTTGCTGCCTCTATTCTGCAGACCACAGGCCAACAAGTCGGCCTTTTCTCAAAACCCCATCTGATCCGGTTAAACGAGCGCATCTCCATCAGCGGATTCGACATTCCGGACGAGCAGTTCGTTGACATGATGAACCTGCTTCACCCGCATCTTGAGAGGCAACGCGTAGCGGGTAACCCCTTGACGTTCTTTGATCTGATTGCCGTGCTCGCGCTGGTCTATTTCGCAGAGATGAAGGTCGACGTCGTGGTACTAGAAGTCGGCCTTGGCGGGCGACTTGACTCCACAAACGTCGTCCACCCCGAAGTATCTGTAATCACGAGCATCGATTATGACCATACGCACATCTTGGGCGACACGCTGGAGAAGATTGCCAAAGAGAAGGCCGGGATCATCAAGCGGGGTATCCCGGTGATCTCCGGAGTGACAGACCCTGGACCTGCAGGCGTCATTCAAGAGATCGCAGAAGCGAAGGATGCGCCGCTTCTTCTGATCGAGAGAAATTTCACCCTAGCGCAGGACAATGAGAAGTTCTCTGTCGAGACGTGGCGACGGCGCTTTGACAATCTGAAGCTTCCGCTTTTGGGAGCTCACCAGCGGAGGAACGCTGCCGTCGCCATTGCCACGGTAGAATCACTTAGCGAAACGCTTAAGCTGGCCATCAGCGAAGAGCAGATACGCCGAGGGTTGGCCAACGTCCGCCTGCGTGGCCGAATCGAGGTGATTTCCCATAAGCCCACGGTCATCTTAGATGTGGCTCATAATCCGGTCTCGCTGCGGGCACTGCGCGAGACTCTTGAGCGTCATTATTCCGGCAAGTGTGTCGTGCTGTTATTGGGCATGTCTCACGACAAGGATGTGAAAGCAAGCTTGAGCGAAATCCTACCGGTCGCCGCGACGGCCGTCTTCACGGGCATCGGGCATCCGAGGGGAGTAGATCCAGAAGAGCTCTGCCAGCTTGCGAAGGAGTTCTCGCCAAGGTTCCCCTGCGAAGCGGAACCCGATATTGAGAAAGCGCTCCAGCGTGCCCTTCAACTGACGGAGTTCGATGAGATTCTCTGCATCACCGGTTCGTTCTATTTGGCGGGTGTAGTAGCGGCGAAATGGCAGATGCTAGATGACACTCATCATTGAGAACGCGCCATCTTTCTGCTAGCATGTTTGAACCTTTTGCGCGAAGCAGGTGAAGGAACAGCCGTGGGCAATGCCGAGCACATCCAGCAAGCCATCACCCGAATACGCGAGCGCTATCCGGAAGCCATCATCAGCGAAGAAACAATCAAGTCCGGCCAGGCGATGCTCGTAGTCAAGAAAGAGGCTCTGCTCCATGTGCTGTCGCTCGCTAAAGAGGAACTGCGGTTTAATGTACTCTACGATCTCACGGCAGCCGATCATCTCGAGAAAGAACCGTATTTCCACGTCATCTATCTGCTGCATTCCCATGAACAACTGGTCAAGCTGTTCATCAAAGTGAAAGTGGATCGAGAGAATCCACTGCTACCCTCCGCTACGAGGCTCTGGCCCATGGCCAACTGGTTCGAGCGCGAAGTCTACGATTTCTATGGAATTCGGTTTGAGGGACATCCCAATCTGAAGAGAATCCTTCTGCCCGATGAATGGATCGGGTACCCGTTAAGGAAAGACTACCCACTTACCGAGGAGCCCGTACAGTTTAAGGGGATCATGGCTGACAAACTTCCCAGCGAGGTCATCCCCAAACAGCATGAGTAAGAGCATATGCATCCAGTGAACAGGCAACAACTTGATCTCAGCCTGGATTTAGAGAGGATCAATTCCGACCCGCATCAGGGCACGGAGACCATGATCTTGAATCTGGGCCCTCAGCACCCCAGCACGCACGGCGTGCTCCGCGTGGTTCTTGAGCTGGATGGAGAACGAATTGTTCACGCCGAGCCGCACATCGGCTACCTGCACACCGGGATCGAGAAGGAGTGCGAATATCGCACATATCATCAAGTGGTGCCGCTCATCGACCGCATGGATTATCTCTCCAGCCTCAATGAAGAGATGGGATACGTGCTGGCCGCGGAGAAGCTTCTAGGCATAGAAGCCCCTAAGCGCGCGCAGTATATCCGCGTGATGATGTGCGAGCTCTCGCGCATCGCCAGCCACATGGTCTGGCTGGGGACGGCCGCCTTGGAGCTCAACGTGTCCAGTGTCTTCATGTACTGCTTCCGCGACCGCGAATATGTCTTAGATCTCTTCGAAATGGTTGCCGGTGCGCGGATGTTCCCCAGGTACTTTCGCATCGGCGGCGTAATGCGCGATCTGCCGCGCGGCTTCGAGGATGCCGTCAAGAAATTCATCGACGAATTCCGGCCTCACTGGAAAGAGTATCACGACCTACTGACGAAGAACCCCATCTGGCGGATGCGCCTCGAGGGCACTGCCGTCCTCACAAAGGAGCAGTGCTTTGCCTACGCGCTTACCGGGCCGGTCCTGCGAGGCAGCGGCGTCGCGTACGATGTGCGGAAGGCGTTCCCATACTCTGCCTATCCCGACTTCGAGTTTGAGGTCACTACGCAGACAGCAGGCGATGCCTATGCTCGATATCTGGTGCGCATGGCGGAGATGGAGCAGAGCCTGCGGATCGTGGAGCAAGTGCTTGAGAAGCTGCCTGCGGGACCGGTGATCGTGGATGACCGTCGAATCAGCAAACCCCATCCGCACCGAGGGCTCTTTGTGCCGCCGGGCGAATCCTACGTGACCATCGAATCGCCACGCGGTGAGAAGGGATACTGGGTGGTGAGCGACGGGAGCAATAAACCCTTGCGAGTGCGTATGCGCGCGCCATCGTTCGCGAGCACCCAGGCCATGCCAGTCTTGATCGAAGGCGGCTATATAGCCGATGCCGTGGTCGCCATTGCGAGTGTAGATCCTGTGTTGGGAGATGTAGATCGGTGATGAAATCATGTCTGTGAGAAACGCTGTCGAAGGCCTGTCCGCGCTGATCAAGGGCATGAGCGTCACATTCCGCTATCTCTTTGAGAAGCCGGTGACGATCGAGTATCCCGAAATCAAGAGGAAGCCGCCCTCCATGTTTCGGGGTCGCCACTATTTGCGATTGTGGGAAGATGGCATGGAGCGCTGCATCGGATGCCATCTCTGCGAGATCGTCTGCCCGGCTCAGGCCATTTACGTCAAGGATGCTCCGAATCCGAAAGACAAAAAAATCTCAAAAACACCGAGCTATTCCGTAGAATTTCAAATCAACATGTTGCGCTGCATCTTCGTGGGTGACTGTGAAGAAGTCTGCCCTGTGGATTGCATTGTGCTAAGCGACGAGTATGAGCTTTCTGGTTATACCCGCGAAGAGATGATCTATACAAAGGATATGTTGACTGAAAAACATCCCGGAGCAAGCGGACGCGATCCGATGGTCAAACGCGGTGAAGCTCGGATGGATTCTTAGATGTCGACCACACACTCCACTTGGTAGCCCTCAGTAATTTTCTCGCACTTGAGCCCAGCATACGTGGCTGCTTTCACATCTACTCGACTATCGTGTCTGAGCGGATCAAGAGGCTCCCCCCCTGCTCTGGCTTTCAACAGATACCCCTCTGGGGCCTTGCGAAGGTGCGTAATCTCGAAGCGCGAGAAGACCATGCCGAGGGCGTCTTTCTGAACGATCAAAGCATTTAGCCACTCGACGAAGAGCGTCTCTAGGTTTTCCGCTCGGCATGAGATCTCTATCGATTCATGAGGCGAAATCTGGGTGAGATCGACCATCAGATTGAACAGCGCGCGAGCTCCCTCGGCGAACGCCTCTTCGAGCGTCTCCCCGAT
>MFGX01000007.1:23394-25518 GCA_001778455.1 Candidatus Fraserbacteria bacterium RBG_16_55_9
TGTTCTCGATATTCAAAGGGCATGGAGAGATCCCTTAGGGTGTGAACGATAGACGAAAGACAGGCTTGTAGGTAGAACCCTGCGGAGTGAGCTGGCTCTCCATCAGCGTCATGGCGCTGGCGCGAGCTCGATGGCTGAATGGTTTCATGGAGTGTAAGGCTTGAGCTAGGTCCTGCACGCCAGGGCCCTCTTCCTTCACTCGCCCGAGTGTGATGTGCGTTACAAAATGCCCGCGCTCCGGCGCGAATCCCAGGGAGTCAAGATTCACTTCTAGGTTGACAGCCAGGCACCCAAGTGCTTCAGGTTCTTTCGAGCATCCCACCCATATCACGCGCGGCCGTTCTAGGCTCGGGAACGCCCCCACGCGATCCAGCTCCCATTCGACAGGTTTCTGAATTCCGCTCTCACGCAGAGCATCACGCCCGGCAGCTTCTAGCTTGGGCACAAGTGCTGCGGGAATCTCACCTAGGAATTTGACGGTGACGTGCAAGTTTTCGGGCTTTACCCAGCTCACTTTGGTGCGCGCTCTTCTAAGAACTTGAGTGATCTTGTCGATCTCGTGTTGCAGTGGGGATTCCAGCTCCAAACAGAAAAAAGCCCGCATCAGAGGATCAATTCAGCCCGTTCGGCTTCGACCAGCTCTTCACAATAGTGGCAGCGAAACTCGATGGGATTTTCTTGCTTGCACACGAAGAACGATTCGACTTTCTCGGCAGCGTTCGTAATGCAGTTGCGGTTGGGGCACTTGAGGATTCCGCGCAACTCCTTTGGGAGCGAGACGCCACGCTTTTCCACGATCTCGAACTCTTTCACGATATTGATGGTGGCCTGAGGCGCGATGATCGAGATCTTCTTCAGCGTCTCCTCATCGAGGATCTGGTTTTCTACTTTCACAATGTCCTTGCTGCCCAGCTGAGAACTCTTGACGTTCATCGCCACCACCACAACGTCGGAAAAACCGCGATCGATACCGAGGATCCTTAGAACGGCTGGAGCCATCCCGGCCCGGATATGGTCAATCACCGTTCCACGCTTGACCTTGGAGACTTTGAGTTCGGCCATCAGCGGTCTTCCCCCAAGAGCAAGAGTTTCAAGAGGGCCATGCGCACAGGAATGCCTGCCTTGGCTTGCTCGAAGTATTTCGCTTGCGGGAGGGCATCGACCTCCGGATGGATCTCATCTACGCGGGGCAAGGGATGCAGAATGATCGCAGTGGGTGACAGTTGTTGAGCGACCTCTGCATTGATCACATACGTTCCTTTGACTTTTTCGTATTCTTCAATGTCGGGGAATCGCTCTTTCTGAATACGAGTCACGTAAACGACGTCCAAGCCCGTCAGGTCAAGCTCTTCCTGCTCTGCGTATTCGATCTTCCCCTCCAGTTCTCTAAGAACCGATGGAGGCATCCGAAGCGTGGGCGGCGAGATGAGTCGGAGTTTGATCCTCTTAAAGCGCGTAAGCGCCGTGGCCAGCGAGTGGACTGTGCGCCCGTACCTCAAATCACCCACCATGCCCACGGAAAGCCCGTCGATCTTCCCGGAGAACTTCTCCATCGTGAATAGGTCGAGCAGGGTCTGTGTCGGATGTTGGTTCGCTCCATCTCCGGCATTGATCACGGGGATGTCCGCGGTATCCGCAGCCAGGCGCGCGCTGCCTTCCAGTGGGTGGCGTACGACGATGACGTCGGAATATCCCTCCACCATGCGGATGGTGTCGGCGAGAGTCTCCCCTTTGGCCTTGCTGCTCACTTCGCCGCTCGAGAATCCGATCACTTGCCCGACCAAGCGTTCACACGCACTGGCAAAGGAGAGTTGAGTCCGTGTGCTCGGTTCAAAGAAGAGCGAAGCCATGACTCGGCCTCGGAGCAGATCCGGATTGGGCACAATCCCAGCGGCTTCGTGAAGGACCGTCTCGATATCCTCTCTGGAAAAATCATGGATGGAGATTACGTCGCGGTTCTTCCAGTGCTGATCGGTCATCCATCCCCCTTGAGGCACATTATAGGCAATCGGGGTGGCGGAGATCAAATGAGAGAACTGGTCAAGGAGGCGAGACTTGACTTTCGTATAGAGACAAAGGTAGCATAGATTACCTTTGGGCACTCGCTGAGTCTATGTTGCAGGT
>MFGX01000007.1:25583-30242 GCA_001778455.1 Candidatus Fraserbacteria bacterium RBG_16_55_9
AATAAACCAGAGGAGGAAGATATGCGTAAGATTACCTTAGCGGTTCTCAGCCTGTTGCTCCTCGTAGCAATGGGGTGGGCGGATTCCAGCTTCAGCCACCAGCTTTCTGCTCGTCTAGGCCCTCAGCAGAACAACATCGTCATTGGGGCCAACCAGGAGCCAGACCAACTCAACCCCTGGGAAGGCTCCGCAGATACAAAGGAGAACGTAACGGCCCTTTTTAACATCGGGCTGACGTATTTCGACAACGAGGGTAACCTCTTGCCGGGCCTGGCTACGGAAGTTCCCTCCACATCCAATGGACGCGTCCGCATCAGCGGCACCGTGGAAGCCGGAAACTTCCGCCAAGAGGTGGACTGGACGCTTCGAGATAACGCCAAGTGGTCGGATGGCGTTGACATCACTACGGATGACGTCCTCTTCACACTCGAGGTGCAGCAGCACCAGCTCGTCCCTGTCTCCTTCCGGACTTTTTCGAACACGATCGTAGAGATCAAAGCCAAGGACAAGAAGAATTTCACGATCGCCTACAATTCCCCCAACCTCTTCTTCGCTAGCCCCACAGGGCGAGTCGGCCTGGCCCGTTTCTATGACATCGCACCCAAGCACGTCTGGGAGCCCATCTTCCGAGCTGCCATTGCAGCCGCGCAGGCACCCGGTGCAGATGCGGCGGCAGTCATCCAGGCTCAGTTCCTCGGCGCAGCCCCCGGCAGCGGCACGAACCCCAATGCCGTGGTGGGCAGTGGACCTTACAAGTTCGCTGAGTGGCAGCGCGGTCAATTCATCCGCGGAACCCGCCGAGTGGACTTCTTCCTGGCACCGCCAGGGCCAGCTCAGAATTACGTGCAGGAAGTGATCGTTCGTTTCTTCGTGGCCACGGAGACGCTCCAGGCAGCCATTCTCAGCGGTGAACTGGACGCCAGCGATGACATCGGTCTTGCGGGTGTAGACCCCGCCGTGTTGCGTGGCCAGTTGGGCAACACAGCCAACGTCGAGGTCTCACCGTCCGGGTTCATTGAGCAGCTCCACTTTAGTCAGTACGTGAGTGGGCGAACATACGGTGGACAGGCAATCAATCTGCCAGTCTGTCAAGTAGCGGATGACCTGCTGCTGGGCGATCCTCGCACTCGCCAGGCGATCATCCAAGCCATCAACCGCGAGACGTTGGCCCCCACGGTCTTCGCAGGTGCCATCGTGAGTAACTCGTTCGTGGTGAGAGGCGACGTTGGGTTCAACACAGAGCTGAACCAGTACCCGTACAACCTAGACGCTGCGAAGGCGCTCTTGGCCCAACTGGGCTGGACTCCAGGCCCTAACGGCGTATTACAGCGCAAGACAGCGGATGGCCGAACTGTCCTCTTCCGCCTGCCGCACGCGACAACTCCTGCAGGTTTCCGCGTCCGCACTCAGGAGATCCTCCAGCAGGACCTGGTTGCGGTCGGCATCGCCTACGATCCCAGCAACCAGCCAGCCAGCGTGCTCTTCAGCAACGAGTTCATCTACGGGTCGAACTGCAACTGGCAGGGCATTATCGAATTCGCCAGCGCAGGCGGCATTGGTGAGGTGCCCGCCGATGAGCTCTCGGGTGAGTTGTGGGCGGATGACCCCAGGTCAACTGCTGCGTTCGACAATGTGGGCAGACCCGAAAACGCCTTCGCCGGTGGAAACGTTGGGGGTTGGGCCAATTCCGAATACGACAAACTTCACTTCCAGGCGCTGAGTGAGTTTGACATTGACAAGCGAGCTGCGATCATCCGGCAGATGCAGGTGATCTATAACACGGAGCTACCGTCCGTGCCTCTCTACGAGCGGGTGGAGCTCATTACAGCCAAGGCGGGCCTGGTAAACTACACCAAGGGATCCGCCGTGACTCGCACCCCATTCTGGAATGCGTGGGAGTGGGGTTGGACTCAGAACGGCGCCGTTCAAGCACGTTAGATACCGGAACGCTAGAAGTAAGTAGGAAGCCGGGGGCAAGGGAATATCCTTACCCCCGGCTTCGCTATCCTCTCACAAACGGGGTATCCTGAGGAACGCATGTTTGCTTACTTGGTGCGCCGCGCCCTGCAGATCATCCCAACGCTCTTTGTCATCTCCGTGGTCATCTACGCTCTACTCGCTCTGAAGCCCGGTGACCCCATCGATGAACTGCGTCGAGGCAACCCGGGGTTTACCGCTGCGGACTATGACCGACTGATCAAGCTCTACGGCCTAGATAAACCTTGGTACGTGCGCTACTGGTACTGGGTAGGCCGCGCTGCTCAAGGCGACTTTGGACCCTCGCGCCGCTTCGGCATGCCCGCAGCACAATACGTCTTTCAGTATCGCTTACCCAATACACTACTGCTCTCCGGCCTCTCGCTCCTCATTGCCTTCGTAATCGCTGTGCCCACCGGCATGTTGTCGGCACTTCGCCAACACAGCCTGTTTGATTACGGCGTGACATTTGTGAACTTCATTGGTGTCTCCATCCCGATCTTCTGGTTTGGCATCATGCTCATGTACATCTTCTCCGTTCAGCTACGGCTCTTGCCGGCAGGGAGCCTTCAGACTCCGGGCATAGAGGGCCTCTGGCCAATCATCGTTGATCGCGCTCGCCATCTGATCCTGCCTGTGGCGGCTCTCTCTTCCTTGCAGATGGCCTCGTGGACGCGGTTTATGCGTAGCTCCATGCTCGAAATCATCAACCTGGATTACATTCGCACAGCTCGCGCAAAAGGGCTCCCAGAGCGCCTGGTCACCGTGCGTCACACCATGCGGAACGCGATCCTCCCCATCATCACTCTGGTTGCGTTGGCCATCCCCACGGTGATGTCCGGTGCAGTGCTGACGGAGACCGTCTTCAACTGGCCTGGCATGGGTCGCGCCATCTTCGACGCCATTGTAGTCAATGACTTCAATGTGGCCATGGTCTCCCTCATGTTCATTTCACTCCTGGTTCTCCTCTTCAACCTGTTAGCCGACATCATCTACGTCATCGTCGATCCCAGGATCCGCTATGACTAATCGCACGGTTGCGGCTCGCTCCAAGGCCCCCATACCAGAGAAGGTGATCGAACGCAACCCATCTACATGGCAGCTGGCGTGGCGTCGCTTCCGCCGCCACAAGTTGGCGATGCTGGGTGGGACTGTGGTCATGCTACTGTTGTTGGCAGCCATCTTCGCTCCTTGGCTCACTCCCTATGGCTTCTCCTACCAGAATCGCCAACTGTTGCTGCGCGAGTGTGGGGAACTCCCCCCGGGTGAATTTGGCAGTCCGCACCCTTGCGCTCCCAGTGTCGACATCCCGAGTGACCCCCAGCTTTTGGGCCAGTGCGTGCGCCCTGCCGTCCTCGTCTGGAAATGCGGCATGCACCCGTTCGGCACAGATGACTTGGGTCGCGACATCCTGACGCGAGTGATGCAGGGCGGCCGGGTGTCGCTTCTGGTCGGCTTCGTGGCCGCGTTGGCGGCGACGCTGTTGGGCACGTTGCTCGGTGGCATCGCTGCTTTTTTGGGTGGCCCCGTGGATGCCGTCATCAGCCGCTTCACAGACATCATGCTTTCGCTGCCGACTTTGCCACTGCTTCTCATCCTGACTGGGCTTCTTGCCAACCAGGAAGTTCCTTTGGCGGCATATTTGAGCCAGACGCTTGGGCCCTCAAAGAGCATCGTCGTGATCATCATTGTGATTATCGTCCTCTCTTGGATGAGCACGACCCGTCTCGTTCGGGGTGAAGTACTCAGCCTTCGCTCACGCGAGTTCGTCGATGCCGCACGGGCCAGCGGTGCTGCGACTCGTCACATCCTCGTGCGCCATCTCTTGCCCAACGCTGTCCACGTCATCATCGTACAGGCGACACTGCAAGTAGGTGAAGCCATTCTGATTGAGTCCGGACTCTCGTTCTTGGGGCTAGGCATTCAGCCTCCCGCCGTCTCTTGGGGCAACATGCTGGCACGCGCACAAGAATTCGTTTTCACGCCCAACGGGATCTATGTTGCATTCTTCCCAGGCCTCTTCATCTTTCTCACCGTGCTCTGCTTCAATTTCGTAGGGGATGGCCTACGCGACGCGCTCGATCCCCGGGCCAAACGATAAAACAGACATTTGGAAAGACCTCTTGGCGTTCTACATTGATGATTTAGAGCGGTGGGGCGAGAGGTGATGAATGTCTATAGTTGGAGGATTATATTTTCTCTTTGTATTCCCTGAAGCCATCAGCCAATTGCCGGAATGAGGTGGGTTTGTATTTCTCAAAGCTCTCTTCGTCCACGTAAACAAAGTCATACGTCACATCTGACTGAACCCGGTTGATGTCCTCGCACCATTGCCGCAGCCGTTCCATCTTGAGCGGCACGTCCAAGTCTTCCTGGCCTTTAGTCTCGACAATGACAATTCGTGTGGCGGATAGCTTGACCAGAAAATCCGGGTAGTAGTTGGAAATGTCGCCGAGCGCGTTCACGTAGTCCAGTTTGAAATGCACCGCCAGATAATTCTTGCTGTAGGAAACGAGATCGTCGCAGTCTTCTAGAAAACGGGCGAACAGCAGTTCAAACTGGCTGTCTCCGATGATACGGTTAAAGACACTCTTTTTCGGGATGAGGTAGCCCTGATCCTTGGCCACAAAGGGGCGTGTCTGCCGCAGCTTGATGGTGTCGCGGATTTCGGCGTCGCCTTTG
>MFGX01000008.1:0-5698 GCA_001778455.1 Candidatus Fraserbacteria bacterium RBG_16_55_9
GTCTGGGTGATCACGATGAAGCGTCCAGCTACAGCTCGATCGGCTCTTCTCATGACGCTTTCGAGCACATCGTCACTGAAGTTGGCAAAGAAAGCTCCGTGGGTCCTTTGAGCGATCTCGCTTAGCAATTGCCTACGAGCAGCCGGAGTAATGGAGATCGAATAGATGGGGATTTGCTTCTCCGCAGCTCGGGAAGTCTGTAGCAGTGGATCTTGGCCCACGTTGTTACCGCCGTCCGTGGGAAGGATGATGAATTTGAGCGCATTCGAACGGCCACTTTTCACAAGCTCATCGAGCCCCAACATGAGCCCATCTCCCAAGGCGGTCTGGGTTCCGGGGGTCAGTGCATCGATTGCTTGCAGAGCTTTAGCTTTTTCGACTGTAAGCGCCAGATCCAGTTGAGCGTGATCAGAGAACGAGACGATGCCCACATGGTCATCGCTACCCAAGTGATCCACGAACGTCCGAGCGATCGCCTTGACAAGGTCCAACTCTATGCTGGCCGAACGATCCAGGACCAACATGAGATCGAGAGGAGCGCCGCTGGCAGCGGGACCGGAGAGTTTGAGCGTGACCATGGCCGTTGAGGGCGAGCCTGTTCCTCTGGCCACAATCTGGGCTGGGTCAATCGTCTGCTCTATACGAATGGTATTGGTATCGGTCTGTTGGGCCGTTGCACTCAGCCCTCCCATGAGCGCCACGAGCAAGAGCCCCACGAGTACCCAGTGGATCTTCTCATGAATGATCAAAGCCAAGCTACGGCAGTCTTGCTGCCTTTTGCGCACAGCCATCACCCCTTAAAGCCCGCTCGAAGCGAGCCGATCAGTGAAATTCTAGCGACATATGGGATGGAGGTCAACGCCGACTGACCAATGGAGCCTTGACATCGAGCACCTCAAAGATTCCTCATAGCGAGCGCGCACTCTTCCTTTGACGTCTTCCAGGCTCACGGTCTTTCCTAGCTCTCGATCCATGGAGGTCATGATCGAGCCGTCGAAGCCACAAGGAGAGATCATCTGGAAATACCTCAAATCCGTACAGACGTTGAGTGCGAAGCCATGGTACGTAACCCAGTGACGCACGGCCACTCCAATCGACGCGATCTTGTGGGGCAACGGCCCCATCGTCCAGACCCCCGTAGCGCCGGCTCTTCTCTGTGCGGCAATGCCGAAGTCATCCAGCGTCTGAAT
The DNA here is from genome assembly GCA_001778455.1 of Candidatus Fraserbacteria bacterium RBG_16_55_9. Classification (GTDB taxonomy): domain Bacteria; phylum Bipolaricaulota; class Bipolaricaulia; order RBG-16-55-9; family RBG-16-55-9; genus RBG-16-55-9. The sequence goes on from MFGX01000008.1 coordinate 1,191, forward strand.
GATCAGCTCTTCCAGATCGCGCAAGTAGCGATGCAGATCGCGCTGCTCGCCCTCCAGTTTCCGGATCGGATAGCCCACGAGTTGACCAGGCCCATGGTATGTAACTTCCCCACCCCGCTCGACCTCATGGACGGGGATCGAAACATGGGGAACTCGAAACGAACTCACCACAGAACGCTTACGCCCCCATGTAATCACGTGAGGGTGTTCCACCAGAATCAGAACATCAGGGATCTCGTCATGAAAGCGCCGCTCTACAAGTTCTTTCTGCAGTTTCCAGACCTCGGTGTACTCGCGCGTGCCAAGATCCAAGAGCCAGTCTTCTTTACGCAGTTCATTCACGTCATGCCCCTACCAAGAGCCACTTGGGGTCCTCTAGGAAGGCTTTCACGTCTTTGGCGAATGCTGCACCCACATGGCCATCGATGAGGCGGTGATCAAACGAGAGAGCGATGAGCATGATGTCACGGATCTTGATCTCGTTGTCGATCACCACTGGACGCTTCTTGATCTCATGAATTCCGAGAATGGCCGATTCCGGCGAATTGACGATGGGCGTAGCAAAGAGGCCTCCCGCAGCTCCCAAGCTCGTGATGGTGAACGTACCGCCTTGGAGTTCTTCCACAGTGATCTTCCTCTCGCGAGCTTTCGCGGCAAGCCTCTCGATCTCTTGAGCCATCTCCAGAATGCTCAAGAGATCGGCAGCCTTGACTACCGGTACGATCAACCCCTCCTCCGTAGCGGTGGCAATCCCGATGTTGTAGTAGTGCTTCAAGACAATCTCGCCCTTCTCGTGGTCGATGGAGGCATTAAGGTAGGGATGTTTCTTGAGGCTCGCCACGCAAGCCCTGAGAATGAAGGGCAGAAAGGTGAGTTTTACACCCTGCTTCTCAACCAGTGCCTTCAATTCGTCACGAACTTTGACAAGTTCTGTCACATCGACCTCATCGACGTATGTAAAGTGGGCGGCCGTGGTCTTCGCGTGGTGCATGTGATCTGAGATGCGCTTGCGGATCCCACGCATCGGAATGCGGTCCTCCAGTTCATCTCCCATGACGCGACGCAGAGGTGCCACAGGGGCTGGTCTCTCGGCCGCCGGAGCTGGAGCAGAGCCAACAGCAGTGCGCGTAGGCACAGCCTCTTTGCGCTCAGTGAATCCTCGCACATCTTCATCTGTGACGCGACCACCTGGGCCCGTGCCTTGAACTTGAGCGAGATCGACGCTCAGCTCTCTAGCAAGCTTTCGAGTGGCAGGCGTAGCGAGCACCCTCCCTTTAGGCAGAGTTGTCATGGCTGCCGTTTCCGCCATCTTGACTTTCGAGCCTCTCTCATCTCCGCTTGGCTGGGTCGCAGCCTCCACCTTGCGACCATCTTGTTTGGGTTGCTCTCCCTCTTTTCCGATCACGACGAGAACCGAACCGACTTTGACGACTTCTCCTTCTTTTACGTAAATCTGCAAGACTTTTCCTGCAGAAGGCGAGGGGATTTCCACGGTTGCCTTATCTGTCATCACTTCGACCATCGGCTGATCTTCCTTCAGGGCGTCGCCCTCTTTGACCAGCCACTTGACGATCTCTCCCTCGTGGACTCCCTCACCAATGTCCGGCAGCTTGAACTCCACGGCCATGGCTCCTCATCACTCCTCTTAAGTTGATTCTCCTAAAAGCGCGCAACCCGTTCGATCGCGCGTATGATCTTCACCGAATCAGGTAGATATTGAGCTTCCAAAGTGTACGGGAACGGCGTATCGAAGCCGGTGACCCGAATGATCGGAGCCTTCAAGTGTTCGATCGCTTCTTCCGCGATGGTGGCAGAAAGCTCGGCGCCGAAACCACAGAGCTTGGGTGCCTCATGCACGATCACGGCCCGGCCCGTCTTCATGACCGATTCTATCACAGTGGCCTTATCAAAGGGCAAGAGAGTCCGCAAATCAATGACTTCCACAGAGATGCCCTTCTGCGCCGCTTCTTCTGCCGCGGCAAGTGTCTCTTGAAGCATCGCCCCATAGGTGTAGACCGTCACATCATCGCCCTCACGCGCAACGCGAGCTTTCCCCAGCGGGACAGTGTAGTCTCCCTCGGGGACTTCCTCTCGGATCGCGCGATAGATGCGTTTGGGCTCAAGAAAGAGCACCGGGTCATCGTCGCGGATGGCTGAAATGAGAAGTCCCTTCGCATCGTAAGGGCTTGAAGGTATGACGACTTTGAGGCCGGGTGTGTGCACGAAATACGCTTCAGAACTCTGTGAGTGATAGCTCCCACCTTTGATGCCGCCGCCATAGGGGGTACGAATCACTACGGGGCAGCTATACTGACCACCGGAACGATAGCGGAATTTCGCCAGTTCGTTCACGATCTGATCGTATGCCGGATAGATGAAGTCTAAGAATTGTATCTCGGGAACCGGCTTGAGGCCGTAGAGTGCCATCCCGATAGCGGAGCCGACAATGCCTGCTTCGGCCAGTGGCGTGTCAATCACACGATCCGGTCCGAATTCACTGTAGAGCCCTTCGGTAGCGCGGAAGACCCCTCCGATCCTCCCCACATCTTCACCGAGTATTACGACGCGCTCATCGCGGCGCATCTCTGTCCGGAGCGCATCGTTCACCGCTTGCACTAGGGTTAAGGATGGCATGGCTCTTCACAATCTTAGCGAAGCGAGTCGCTCTAGATCAAGGGGACGATCGCCTGGCGCAGCTCGCCAGGGAAACAGAGTCGATCACGGGCGACCCTGCGATTGGTGATCGCTCGAATCAGCTCTGAATGCTCCGAAAGCTCTTGAAGCTTGAGGTCGGGATCAACCAGATAGATGCTCTCACTGACCTCTCGGTCCGTTCGCCAAAAGAGCTCATACGGGTCCGCTACCGCGGTATCGAGCACGAGATAGTAACGTGGGTCGAAGCTCTTGTGTTTCGCTATCCTCTGCAATCTGCCTTTGACTCTTTCATAACGTTCCGGCTCAATCTCTACCGTCTTAAAGACGCGTCGTTCCAGGAATCGACGGCAGAGATCGCTGAGTATCTCGTCGGAACACACGCTCCATTCTTTGATTGCATAGGTTAACACCACGTCATCCAGCTGAAGGAACTCTTCTGGCGTGAGTCGAATTGGCTGAATGAGCAGTTTGCATAGCGACTCGGATGGGGAGATGACCTCTCCATCCTTGACCAACTCAGCAGCTCGTTTCAAGATTTGCGTGACCATCACACCGGCAGCTCGGCTTGTCTTGTGGTGATACACCTGCTGATACATGTAGTAGCGAGCGAGCACATAACTTTCGACGGCATGCAGACCCTTCTCGCGGTCAATCGCAATCTCCCAATCTCCCTCATGCTCGAGAATGCGCAGGCTGTGGATCAGCCACTCCAGATCAAACTTCCCATAGCCCACGCCCGTGTGATAGCTGTCACGCAGCAGATAGTCCATGCGGTCCACATCCAATTGGCTGGAGATCAGCTTGACCGCAAACGAAGGCTTGAAGGTGCGTTCGATGATCTCTTGGATCACTCTTGGATATCTGCGATTCTGGGCTTTGAGAATCTGGTGAACTTCTCCCTTGGGGTGTGCAACCAAGCGTGACGTCCATCTCTCATGATGTTCTTTTGTGAAGGATTCGAGCAGATGAGAAAGCGGAAAGTGCCCAATATCGTGCAGCAGAGCGGCAGCCAGAAGAATCTCGCGATACTCTTGGATCTCTTCCACAAGCAACCGGAAACGGCGGTCTCTCGAAAGGCCCTGCATTCGTTCGATGATGCGTTTCATCAGAAATGCTGCGCCCAGAGAATGCGAGAAGCGATTGTGGTCTGCTCCGGGGTAGACGATGTAACTGACACCCATGAGCTTGATATAGCGCAGACGCTGGATCTCAGAGGTTTCGATCAGATCCAGCACGAGCCGGTCTCGCTCGCGGTCGAAGCCGAGCAGATTGTGCACAGGATCTCGAAACACTTTCTCCATCAGGGAACTTGCCCCTTCCCGCCCAAAGTCAGTATCATCCACCATCCATACCGCACTGATCAGGGTACAAGAAAGAAGGGTGAAAAGACCAACGTAGTCTATGGCTAAGTTTTCAATGCTAGAAATTCCCAAGGCTGGGCAAGCCATCGAGGTGGACAACGGAAAACTTCGCGTCCCTGATCGTCCCATCATCCCCTTCATTGAAGGCGACGGCATCGGACGCGACATCTGGCGCGCCACGAAACACGTGTTGGACCAGGCCATCGAGAAAGCGTACCACGGGAGGAAGCGCATCGAATGGCTGGAGATCTACGCTGGCCAGAAGGCACTGAAGGCCTATGGCGAGCTTCTGCCTGAGGAAACCCTCCAGGCCATCCGCGAGTTCAAAGCGGCCATCAAGGGTCCTCTGGAAACGCCCGTCGGCTCTGGCTATCGCAGTCTGAACGTCTCACTACGTCAGATCCTTGACCTCTACGCCTGCGTGCGCCCCGTCCAATACATCCCCGGAATACCCAGCCCACTGAAGCATCCCGAGAAAGTGAGTTTTGTCAT
>MFGX01000008.1:5738-8828 GCA_001778455.1 Candidatus Fraserbacteria bacterium RBG_16_55_9
ATGGGAGATGGGCACCGCGGAAGCGAAGAAGCTGATCACGCTGCTTAAGAAGGAGTTCAAAGTCAACGTGCGTCAAGACTCAGGCATCGGTGTCAAACCCATCAGCCAGACGGGCTCCAAGCGCCTCATTCGCAAGGCCATCGCCTATGCCATCCAGAACAAGCGCAAACGAGTCACTCTCGTTCACAAGGGCAACATCATGAAGTACACCGAAGGAGCCTTCCGAAAGTGGGGTTATGAGCTGGCCGCGGAAGACTACGCAGACAAGATCATCACGGAAGAAGCTCTTTGGGAGCAGCATGGCGGTAAGATTCCCGATGGGAAGATCTTGATGAACGATCGCATTGCAGACATCATGTTCCAGCACGTGCTCACTCGGCCCGATGAGTTTGAGGTCATTGCCGCACCCAACCTCAACGGCGATTACCTCAGTGATGCGTGCGCGGCCCAGGTGGGTGGCGTGGGCATTGCTCCCGGAGCCAACATCGGCGACGAGATCGCATTCTTTGAGGCCACCCATGGGACAGCTCCCTCGCACGCCGACAAGGATGAAGCGAATCCCACGGCTCTGCTCCTGTCCGGGGTGTTGATGTTTGAGTACCTCAGCTGGCAGGAGGCTGCTGGCCTCATCCGCGATGCACTGACCGAAACCGTGCAGCAGAAGCGCGTCACGTACGATCTCGCGCGTCAGATGGAAGGAGCTAAGAAGCTCTCCACCACGGCCTTCGCCGAGGCCATCATCCAGAACATGTGATGCGGTGTGCAGAACCCGTAGAAGCCGATCGAAATCTTTTCATTCTGGATACGAGGATGCTGGAAATCCAGCGCTACGGGGCACTCTATATTCTGAAAACTCCCAAGCCCGCCATCATCGAAACGGGGTTTTCGCATACCCTGGAAGAGACGCGCGCGGCACTCGATGAACTGAAGATTCGCCCCGATGATGTAGCCTACCTTCTTCCCACCCACGTGCACATGGACCATGCTGGAGGCGCAGGTTTTCTGGCAGAAGCCTTTCCCAGTGCAAAGGTCATCTGCCACCATCTGGGGACACCACACCTGATCAATCCTTCGAAACTCGTGCCGAGCGTTCAGCGGGCTGTGGGCGTGCTTTTCAGCCACTACGGCACGATGAAACCCGTTGCCGAAGAGCGGGTCATCTCCGTCAAGGGAGGCGAGTGCTTCGAGTTGGGCGACGGTTACGTGTTGGAAGCCATCGACGCTCCGGGTCACGCGCCTCACCATGCGTGTTTCTATGAGCGGAAGACGAAGGGGCTTTTCACTGGAGATGCCGTCGGTATCTACCGCCCGGAGGCTACAGGCTTCACAATGACTACTCCTCCACCTGCCTTCCATTACGAAGACAGCTTGAGTACTCTTCAGCGTCTGAGGCACATGGAATTGAGATGGCTCTACTTCACGCACTACGGCGCCTTTGCTCAACCCTATAAGCTCATAGACGAATATGAAGCAGAGCTTAGCAAATGGGTGGAGGCGATCATCGAGAAGACACGCGAACTCAGCGATCCTCAAGCAATCAAAGAGTATTTTGTTCAACTGGAATCGCAAGCGTTAGGGGAGTTCTATGAGCCGGTGATACTCCGACAAGAGGTGGAGATGAACGTCCAGGGCGTACTTCTTTATCTTAGAAAGCACCGCTCATCGTGATATCATGCCCAAGACCATCATAGTCAAGGCATTCGATGCACAGCGCGTGTTCAAATATTCTTGGCCGACCAGACTCATCGCGCAAGAAGGAGATCTGCTCATACTCCACGGTGACTGGGGGCGTCTCTTGCACCACACCGCGGGTGAGAAGGTGCATATTACGAATCAATCCCTCGAGTTTTACTCCCTCAGCCGCCCCTATGCCATCTCAGCCCTCCTAGACCGACAGGGTACGTTGCAGGAGTATTACGGTCAGGTCACATTGCCCCCACTTACGTACGAATCCGGTAGAGAGATCTCGTTCGTCATGCTGGGATTGGATCTCCAAGTGAAACCAAGCTTCGACTACGAAATTCTAGATCGTACTGGCAAAGAACTCTCAGAGCGGGCAGGGCAGGGCTTGATTGAGCTTGTGGAACTGATTGAGAGAAGAGAAGGTCCGTTCGATCAGGAGTATCTGCGTCCTTACCTCCAGCAAGTTCGCCAGGGGCTTTGATTCCCCCCTTGACAAACTCATCGGGTTTGTGATATTGTCAATATTCCCCTTACTGGGGAGTCTATCCCAGGAGGGAGAAGAGCTTGGCCTGCGGCTTCGAACCGCGTCCTCGGACTGGGGAAGAATCTTGCCCTAGGGGCAAGCAAAACCCTGGCAATTGGTAAAGTCTCACCAAAACCCTGCCCGCCGAGCCAAGCTCTTCTCATTTGCCAATCACGTCCATATCTCTTCCCTCACCGATCTTAAGTTGAAGGCAAGTCGACGCCGTCCGAAAGGGCACGTGTCGATATCGCAACGGATTCTGATCACTTCATGAGGTGCTCGAAGCGCGTCGCTACACCTTCTAGAGGCTCTCCCTGAATCTACCCTTTGGAATTTCCCCGATTCTCCGCGGGCACCAGTGACTTCAAGATATCGAGAGGCAGAGGGAAGACAATCGTGCTTGTGCTTCGCTCGGAGCTGATGTCGATGAGCGTCTGCAAGTATCGTAGTTGGACGGACACTGGCTGCTCTTGCAATATGCGAGCAGCTTGTACCCGCTTTTCCGACGCTTGCAGCTCTCCCCCGGCATTGATGATCTTCGAGCGCCTTTCACGCTCTGCCTCGGCTTGTCTTGCAATGGCCCGCTGCATCTCCTGGGGAAGCCTCACATCTTTGATCTCCACGGCCTTGACTTTGATTCCCCAAGGATCCGTATGCTCGTCGATGATTTCCTGTAGTTGCTTATTAAGCTTGTCCCGCTCTGCGAGAAGATCATCTAGCTCAACTTGCCCCAACACGCTTCGAAGTGTGGTCTGCGCGATCTGGTTCGTCGCCTGCAGAAAATCTTCGACTTCCACAATGGCTTGGTTGGGGTCCATGACCCGGAAGAAGACGACGGCGTTGACCTGCACCGTGACGTTATCTTTGGTGATGACCTCTTGAGG
>MFGX01000008.1:8834-9156 GCA_001778455.1 Candidatus Fraserbacteria bacterium RBG_16_55_9
GTCGAGAGTGACTACCCGAAGGCTCACTTTGACCATCGTATCCACGATGGGGATGAGCAGGAAGAGCCCAGGCCCCTTCGCTCCGATCAGCCGACCCAGACGAAAGATGACTCCGCGCTCGTATTCTCGCACGATCCGGATCGCGCTCGATAGAAACAAGATTACGAGCAAGACAATAACCGCAATCGTCAGCATGCTCATGGGTTCCGTTCCTCCTTGAAAGAATTCCAGGATAAAATTCCTGACCGGCTCCAGTTGCAGCAGGAAAGCAAAGACAGCAGCAAGACCAGCTAACAGTGTGGAGAGCCTCTGCCCTCCATCC
>MFGX01000008.1:9177-13124 GCA_001778455.1 Candidatus Fraserbacteria bacterium RBG_16_55_9
CTTTTCTGCTACCATTCGCTCTTTCGCTCATGTAGATCCATCGCGACGACACCATACTACCGCAACAGCCCTGGGAAAATCAAACATCGCCATTGTCTTCCGAAAAGTCGGGCATTAGAATGAAGCGCCTTGATGTGAGGCTCTCATGCGTACGAAACTGGTGGCCGCGAACTGGAAGATGCATAAAACGCTGCGTGACTCTAAAGAGTTCGTGGGAGTCTTACTCTCTCAAATCAAGAATACTCCAGAGATCGAAGTCGCTTTGGCTCCCCCCTTCACGGCTCTTGCGACCGTAGGCGAAACTTTAAAGGGATCCAGGGTGCGATTGGCCGCACAGAACATGCACTTCGGAGGCCAGGGCGCATACACGGGAGAGATTTCCCCCGCCATGCTGCGCGATGTCGCCTGTACGTATGTGATCCTCGGTCACTCCGAGCGCCGCCAGCACTTCGGTGAGGACGATGATCTGATCAATAGAAAACTCGTTGCGGCGTTCGAGAACCAGCTGATCCCCATCTTGTGCGTTGGCGAGAGCTTCCAAGAACGTCACGCCCAAGCTACCGAGAAAGCTCTCGAGCGCCAGCTACGAGCGGATCTGAAGACAATTGCGGTGGAGCAAGCCAGCAGGCTCGTGATCGCCTATGAGCCAGTCTGGGCCATCGGCACGGGAGAGACGGCATCTCCGACGGATGCAGAGCAAGGTGCGCGATTCCTCCGTGAACTTGTTGGTCTTCTTTACGGTAGCAAGATTGCAGAATCCGTGAGGATCCAATACGGCGGGAGTGTAAAACCGGAGAACGCGGAAGACCTCCTTTCGCAGCTAAACATCGATGGCGCGCTCGTCGGCGGCGCCTCACTCGACCCCCACCAATTTGCTGCGATCGTGCGGGCCGCCGCAAGAGCGATGAAACATGCCTGAGCTCGTCGAAGTTGAAACGATCCGCCGAAGCCTTGAGCGAGAAATCGTTGGGCTTACACTGCAAGACATTGATGTCAAAGAGCGGGTGCATTTACTGAAGAATTGCTCTCTGTCTCAGCTAAAGCGCTGCTTGACGGGTTGGCAGCTTATGACCGTGATGCGTAGGGGGAAATATCTCATCTTCGACTTCGGGCGATACTCGATGATCCTGCATCTTCGCATGAGTGGGCGATTGTTGCTCCAGCCAGCCAGACACACTCGCTTGGTCCTCGATTTCGATGAGAAGAAGCTGTTCTTTGATGACGCCAGGCGCTTCGGAATGCTCTATCTCTCTGAATCATCTCAGCTAGAGGAGCTTAAGCCCCTGAAGGAACTGGGCATCGAGCCACTCTCACTCGGCTACACTCTGGGCGCATTTCGCCAAAAGCTTAGGACAAGAGAAGAAATCAAGCGGTCGCTCTTAGATCAACGCAAGATCGCCGGTTTAGGGAATATTTACGCCAATGAGGCGCTCTTTGAGGCGAGGATCCACCCTAAGAGGCAGGCGAATTCCCTCTCGCCGCAGGAGAGCAGGCGCCTCTTCCAGGCGATCCCGCTCATTCTCGGACGCGCCCTAGAGGCCGGTGGAACGTCGATTGATTCCTACCGTACGCCTCAGGGAGAACTGGGGCGTTTCCAAGAGGATTTTTCCGTCTATGAGCGAGCCGGAAGACCATGTCGTCGCTGCTTGGCTTCTGTGAAACGAATCGCTCATGGAGGTCGTAGCAGTTACTTCTGCCCGAAATGCCAGCCACTGGGCATGTAGATGCGCTGAGCTCACGTAAGCTCTGGGGAAGGCTTCAGATTCAACGCGATGCGTGCCTCCTCATCGAGAACACGCACGGCTTTGGCGTAGAGCTCATCTGCATCCTCCGGCGAATCGCCCACGGCGGTGAGGCCGATCCGACCGGAATCACCCAGGGCAGAGATCATGTGCAAGACTACACCCGTCTGGAGCGCTTGATCGAAGTGAAGGCCATGCCGGATGAGGATATCAAAGAGATCCTCCGGCGTGAAAGTGCGATAGAGCGGTGAATCCTGATGATCGCTCGCAACGAAGTACTTGCGTTGGCCACGCGGAGTTGTGAAGACGCCGGTTTCAGAGTCGTACGTCCCTTCGGTCAAAAATTGCAGAGTAAGAAACGGATGCGTCGTGCCGCCCTTTCTCAAGTTGATCTCAATCGCGTACGGCTGCCATTCTCCTTTGCCTGAGCGCACAGTAACAAAGTCCAGAGCAAAGCGCCCGAGGACACCCTCTTTCGCCAACCGTTGACCGACCTTTTTCGCCTCCCGCATGATCGCGGGAGCATATGACGTATCCGCCGGAAATCTACACCCTAAATAACTCTGCCCGCTGGGGCCACCCAGCACTTGATCGTGGGTAGATAGAAGCTCTACGCGCCCCAGTGGTGTTACGCGAAGCTGCACGCTTGGGCTGCGAAGCTCTTCACCCGTAATGCGTTCTTCGACGATGCCGCCACGCTCCTTGAGTCTTTCCAGGTACCAATCGTACGTTATGCTTGTTAGCTCGAATTTCATGGCTTGCAGGCGTTTCGACAATGCCGTGCGCTCGGATAAGCTCCCCACGGGGGGAAGTCCTTCCAGATCGATCAAGGCGTTGCCTGTCCCGGAGACGCCCTCGTTGAGCTTGACCAGCACTTGGCGAATCGAGGGTTTCTTGGCGCGCATCTCCCGAATGGCGTTTGAGAGATCTTCTATACTGGAAAGATGCTCGATGCCCAGTGGGTGTGGCACTCCTTCTTCCGAAAAGATCTTACGGGCTCCGCTCTTCGTGCCCAGAGCAAAGAATTTGGGATCGGCTCCATACATCGGGATGCCCAAGCGCAAGGCGAGATCCCGTTCGAGGGTCGTGGTGTTGTAGGGCACAAGATGTGCGCGATCGAAGTTGGAGATGAGCGAGCGGATCTGCTCAATCAATCGAGGGCGCTCCAAGAGCTTTAAACTCAAAGGTCGCGGCGAAGAATCCAAGGGAGAAACGAGAAAGAGTCGCTTCCGAGCGTGACTGGGGATGACGCCCGGTAACAAGCTCAAGTAGTAATCTACGATATGGGGATGAATAGTCTGTGATGTTACATAGATGAGCCGGGCACGCGGTTGACGCAAGAGGAGCAGCAAGAACAGAAATCGTTCTTCATAGGCTTGCAATACGGCTCCACCAAACTCCATATCGAGGGTCAGCGAGGGCACAACCACAATCGTCTGCTCGTCCTGATTGAACGATTGGATGGACTGCCACAGGGGCACAAGCTTTCTTTGAAGCTCAGCGAAACGTCCTTCCGCTACTTCCTCTGTCACCCCAAGCTTGGGTACCGGTAGATCTCTGTTCATGATCTTCACCTAAGAGTGTAGAAAGGATGACGCTGATTATAGATTCAAAGTGCGCTCACGTCCACCTCGAGCGATTACGCTAGCCGTTGCCAACGGGCTTTTAGGATTAACTCGAGCCCTCGTTGCTTGCCCTGATTCAGCACCTGTTGCACATCGGGATCTTCCCAGAACTGTGCAAGAGCTTGTTCGTTTTCCACGTCCAGTACGCAATAGAAGCCGCTCAGAGTGGGAGCATCGCTATTGCAGAGCGCCAGATCATACACGCCCGGCACCTCTAAGGCCACCAGCCTCGTAGCCTGAAACCAGCGTACGATCTCCTCTTCGGAGATGTTACGTGTGCTGCGAAGGGTCATTACGGTAATCATGTTCCCAGCATAGAGGAAGCGTGTTAGAAAAACGTTAAATCGCTTACAGCAAGCCAAATTCAAGCCGCATTTTCTTGCGCCCTATGCCACGCTGTGATGAGGCGCCGATGATCCCGGATGTTCTTGAGGAACATCTCCCGAAGATCTTCTCGCTCGATGCACTGGGCCCGGCGCATGAGCTCCTGATAGGCGCGCACCAAGAAGGACCGCAATACCCTGTCTTCCCCATTGGCCAGAAGGACTTGAGCATGATTGAAATAGGCTCGTACCAGGTT
>MFGX01000008.1:13147-13513 GCA_001778455.1 Candidatus Fraserbacteria bacterium RBG_16_55_9
TGAGCCGCATCGCACGGCTGGACAGCTCAAGAGCGGCCTTATGTTCGCCCAGCTTGCGGAGCACCGCACTCTTTCGCCAGAAGACTTCGATCTCCAGGTCGCTCAGTTTCTTGTCCTGAATCATCTCCAAGGCCGAATCGAAGCATTTCAGCGCCTGATCATACGAGCCGAGGTCGCCCTGCACGGTCCCCATATTCACAATCATGACCAGTTCCGCCCGCTTATGGCCGATCTCTCGGATGATGGGCAAGGCACGAGCAAAATGCGCCAACGCCTCGTCGAAAGATCCCGCTCCCCACAATGCGCTGCCCATGTTGGACAAGAGTGCAGCTTGGTCCCAATGATCGCTCGTTTGCTCTGCCAGCT
>MFGX01000008.1:13540-16227 GCA_001778455.1 Candidatus Fraserbacteria bacterium RBG_16_55_9
CCTCGGCATAGTTGCCCAGATGCTCGAGCGCAATCCCCAGATTTAGGAGCAGGTTCTTTCGGGCAAGTGGATCTTCGTTCGCTCTTGTATCGCTCAACCTGTGGCGGTACAAGGCCAAGGCTTTGTCAAATTGCCCCAGATAGCTATGGAGCGCTGCCATGTTGTCGGGTATCGGTAGGCAAGCTACGGAAGTGGGAAGTGACGCATACGTCTTCTCCGCTTGCTGGTTGTACGAGAGCGCTTGTCCGAAACTTCCCAAGCTGTCGTAGGTCAAGCTGAGCATTCGCAGAGCTACGGCTTGATAAAAAGTATCGGCTTGTTGCTCGGCCAGAGCCTGCATCCTATTCGCTTCTTCCAGAGCTTCCGTAAACTGCCCTGTGACTCTTGCCCAGTATCCACGGTGAAGATGGACCTGAAGTTGAGCTTGCAGATCACCCGATTCCTCAGCGAATCTCTCTAAGGATTCAATGGCCAAGAGCTGATTCTTGCGGTCTCCCAGAAGATCGTAGATCGCCGCTCGCTGGGTATAGAGCTGGCACCGGTACAATATCATCGTTCGGGTGGCGTTCTTCGGGAGCTTTACCATCTGATCTTCCGCGCGGCGTAGGTAGTTCAAGCCCTCTTTCAGGGCGTGGTTTTGGACGGATTGCGTGGCAGCCGCAAGCCAGTAATGAAGGGCTTTTTCAGGGCGTTGGGCTAAGTCAAAGTGCCATGCGAGAGTCGCTGGAGCGGTCACACCCAGCCCCATCTGGTTCTCCATGGTAAGCGCTGCCTTCTCGTGGAGATATTGGCGCTGGGCATGAGGCAGATGGCGATAGATGTAATCACGCACCAAGTCGTGCTGAAACGTGTATTGCTGCCCTTGGTCTACTAGCAGGCGGGCTTTGAGCAACTCCTCAACTGTCTCGATGAGATACGAGCGGCGTTGCCCAGAAACCGTCGCGGCCAGGGAAAACGGCCAGCGATGCCCCAGCACAGAGGCTACTTCCAAGAGCTTACGCCCTCGCGAGCTTACGCGGCGTAGCCGCTCTTCGAGAGCAGCCTGGATGGTTTTCGGAACGTAGCCGACCAAACGAGCCTTCCAGTCGCCCTCCTCATTCGCTGTAGCTTGTGCCAAGCCGCTTTCATGGAGTCCAGCGGCCAACGCACAAAGATAGAATGGATTCCCCCCGCTAAGATGGAGCAATGCCTCCGTCAGCTCGTCCTGGCTGGACAACGGACGCTGCAATACTTGTGACAGAAGTTGTGTGCTTTGCATGAGCGAGAGCCGAGGTAGCTCCCATTCTTCCAGCAAGCCCTGAGCTCCCAGACCCATTGTAAGAACGGTCAGAGGGTGCTCGTCACTCACTTCGCCGTCGCGATAGCTGCCCAGAAGCAGGAAGGGAGTCTTTTGCAGGCGGCGGAAAGCGTAGTCGATCCATTGGAGCGTGCTCTCGTCTGCGAAGTGCAGGTCATCCAGGACAAGGCAGACGGGATGACGCTGCGCCAGTTGCTTGAATAGACCAGAGAACGCCTGAAATCGCCGGGCTTGCACTTGATCAGGTGAGGAGGCCGATGCGGCATACTCCGCCGGCCCCCAATCGGGAATCAGATTTCGCAGTTCCATTTGCAGATGAGGAGGAATCCCTGCCAATAGGCTCTGGACGTCCTCGATTCCTTCCTGAAGAGCTTGGATGATGGGATCGAAAGGTGCCGGTGATGTGGGTAGGCAATCTGCACGTAGGCAGAAACTGCCTTCTGCATGAAGAATGCGGAGGGCCTCGCTTAGGAAACGGCTCTTGCCTACGCCGGGTTCGCCTCGAATCAACATGGCCGATCTGCCGCCGCCTTGCACCTGCTTCCAGCGTGCCAAGACGCCCTCCAGTAGGTCCTCACGACCCACAAATACATAGCGTTCCTGCGGCAACGGGGCGCTGGCGGGGTGAGGCGCGCGCGGGGGGGGTGGGCACCAGCGATTGGCACCGATCTCTTCGTAAAGAGCCTGGGTCTCCGGAAGAGGTTTCAGTTCCATCTCCTCTTCTAGGGCTTGGGCAAATGACTCATATTGTGAGAGCGCGGCATTGCGATCCCCAGAAAGGGCGTAGGCGCGCATTAGGGCGCGGCACAGCGGTTCGTGCATGGGGCAGAATCTCAGCCCGTTGCGACATAATTCGATGTTCTTACTCTGCTCTTCCCGCAGTTCATGGAACTGGCTGAGCAGCAAGGCGCCTTCCAGAAAGCGATCTTGCCAATACATCTGTTCTTGCACGATCCAATCATCAAAGAAACCCTCCAGAAAAGGGCCACGATAGAGCGCGAGAGCCGCATCGAGCGAGCGGGCAGTCTCTGCGCTCAGAGGGTCTTCCTGCTTGGCCAGGTTGAGAGCTGCCTCCAGCATCAGGGTGTCCAGTTCGAAGGGGGCATTCTCATTGAAGCGCACGCTACCCCCTGTGGCGATCAGATAGGGCAAAGCTGCCTTCGACAGACGGAAGAGCTTTGCGTAGCACGGTGAGCGCGTACCGCAAGCTGTTGTTGGCGCTCTTCTCGGAGGCCTCCCCCCAGAATAACCCGGCGAGTGTCTCACTAGGGTGTGCGCGATCGCGGAATGTCACCAGATACGCTAGCACGAGCGCGCTCTTCTTTGTGGCAAGCTTGACAGGTCTTTCGCCGTAGGAGATCTCCAGAGAGCCTAGAAAGCGAAGGCGAAC
>MFGX01000009.1:0-3989 GCA_001778455.1 Candidatus Fraserbacteria bacterium RBG_16_55_9
ACAACTTGAGATCGGAGTCTGGGTTCTGATGATGACGAATGTAGCGTCGGATCACGGCAGCCGTCACATTGTCCCCCACCGTGCGGGCGAAGTACCCGTCTCCCCAGAATTCTCCACTCCACAACTGCTCTCTCAATCTGTCGTCCTCTTTGAACAACACGCTGGTCGAGATACTCTTGAGGATCCCTACCACCTTGGCAATCGAATATCTCGGTGGAAACGAGAGGAAGATGTGGATGTGGTCCACCGCTATCTCCACAGCTTCGATCTCGAACCCGAAGTCCTGTGCAATCCGAGGGAAGAGAGTTCTGAGGCGCTGGCGCACTTTGTCTGTCATGCGCTTGCGGTACTTGGGAGCCCAGACCAGATGGTATTTCGCGTCGTAGACGGCATGGCTGGTCCGCTTGAGAGCCATGCCGCTAGCATAACGGCTTCCTCGCCCTTCGGTCGAGCGGGCTTTTCATCCCCGTCCAAAGGACGGGGCATTCAAGCCCGTATTTTCGTAACCCTTCTAAAGGATCCTACTCTATAGCAGGAGTGCCGTGTACTAGCTCAATCTTGAGCGTCGCATTCAGCGCCCGAGCTATCCTCTGCAGTGTCTTCAGTTCCACATTCTCTCCGTTCTCCACCCGCGAGATCACGGAAGGACTGGTGTGGAGCATGGCCGCGAGCTGGGTTTGTGTCAGTCCCAACTGCTCTCGTAGCGCGGCAATACTTACTCCGAGCCGCAGTTCCTCAAGGCCCTCTTCATAGGCTTTTCGGACTGCGGGATCGGCCAATTGCTTCTTCTTATACTCTTCGTATCTCGCCGCTTGCTGTTTAGAGATCATGCGGCCTTTGCCACGGCGTGCCTCTTTCGTTTTTACCATAGGTGTACCTCCTCAAACTCCTTTCTCCTGTTGATCAGCTTGCATACGTTGCCGAGCTACTTGCTTCTCCTGCTCAGGGATCTCATCCGTCTGCTTGCGGAAGGCATGAAGCAAGACGAAGACTCGGTGTATGTCGCCGTAATACAACACGCGGTACTGCGACTTCCCATAGGGAGCTCGAAGCTCTCGTAACGCTCCCTCTACCTGGCTGGAGTACGGATACGGCAGATTCGGTCCCCACTCGGCCAACATCTGAACCCGTTGAAGGATCTTGGCTCGATGGCTGATGGGTATGGAATCGAGAAACTCTTCTACGGGACATTTCCCTTCTTCATCCGTATAGAGGGCGATCTGCCAAATCACAGCTCATATGATATAGCAGTAAAAGTACTAAGACAACGTTCGTCTGGGACTCCGGCTTCCTTGGAAATCAGTCAGATAAATCTGACATCTGAGTCAAATCGGGTCTTCAGGGTGTTGCTGAAGGGGGTGAGAATCTGATGAATGGACCAGAACATCAGATTCCTAAGGTGCAGTCAGGTAGAGGGATGAAATGTTAGCATCTGATCCTTCTGTTGCATTCTCCGTTCTGAACATTCTGAGAAAGTTCTCAAGGGCCGGCAACGAAGTCTGTACGGGCAGAAGCTGCAGCTTCGTGACATTATCCGACCGCATTTGGCGCTTCTGAAGATGTAGTGCTACAGTAGATTCACAACGAAAGGAGGGACCACTCGATGAGAAAAACGCTGATGCGCCTCGCTGGCTTCCTCGGAGTGACGGCTATCTTGCTGAGTGTGCCGGGTGTAGCCATCTGGGGGGACTGGGTCGACTTGGGGGGAATTCTGACCTCCGGGCCCTCCGTCACTTCTCGGGCCGCGAACAGCCTAGAGGTTTTCGTCCGAGGCGCTAACGGCGCACTCTGGCAGAAGTCCTGGGATGGTCTGGCTTGGGGGGAGTGGAAGGACTTGGGAGGAATCCTGACCTCTGACCCCGATTGTACTTCTTGGGGACTGACTCGGATCGACTGCTTTGCGCGTGGACCCGATGGTGCCCTCTGGCACAAAGCGTGGGATGGAGAGACATGGGAGGCCTGGGTTAACCTCGATGGATCGTTGACCTCTGGGCCTACGGCCGCCTCCCCCAGTGAGGGACACATAGATGTCTTCGCTAGAGGAGTCAACAATGCGCTCTGGCAAAGATCTGGGATCTTGATTGGAGAAGAGTTTAGTGCAGGAGCTGTGTCCTGGAGCGCTTGGGAGGATCTGGGTGGACTCCTGACTTCTGATCCTGACTGTGTCTCTCGGAGCGTGAATACGATGGATTGTTTTGCCCGAGGACCGGATGGGGCTCTTTGGCAGAACGCTTGGAATGGCGCAAGTTGGAGTGGGTGGCTGCGTCTAGGTGGGATACCTACCTCTGGACCAACAGTGGCATCCTGGGGCGAAAACCAACTGGATGTCTTCGTCCGCGGCCCCGGCAATACACTCTGGCAGTCATCATGGAACGGCACAGCTTGGAGTAATTGGGTGGATGTGGGAGGGATTCTCGCCTCAGATCCCGACTGCGTCTCTTGGAGTGTCAATCGAATCGATTGCTTTGTGAACGGGCCGAACAGTGAGCTGTGGCACAAAGCTTGGTTCTAGCTTCCTCATCAAGAGGACTGTCCACAGTGTTTCTGCAGGGCAGTCGAACATCGCCGATGGGACAACTGCAGTGAGTGGACAGCAGGTCACCGATCTCACTCGTGGGGTCGCAGCAGTTCTTTGTACGGAGCCATTACTCAAGGCTCATTGTCATGAGAAAGGGCTACCCCTGTCGCCATTGGTCCCGAAATGCAACATGGATGTCGTAATACGTCGGAAGTGCGACATCTGGGAAACTACATACAAAAGGCGCTTATCTCAAATAACGGGCTTTAAATGAAAAGTGAGAATGTCGCAGAAGAGGGGGGGAAGGCGACAGGGCATAATCTCCGAACATGAAACGCGGCCCACCCAACAACATCTCACTTCTCAGCTCTTGGCCATCTTGCCCTCTGACTGCCACCAGGTAGAGATAGACCCCGCTAGCCACAGGTTGAGCCTGTTGGTTCACCATGTTTCACAGCAAAGATCGTGCAGCCGTTTCCTCCGAGAAGATCTTCGTGCCAGCCAAGGTGAAGATATCCGCGTGCAGAGCTGTGATCCCCTGGCCGCGCGCAATGAACATCATCGCGTGATGTTCGCCATCGCGGGCAAGCGCAGTGCCATCCAATCTCAGGAGTATCGCATTTACGTTGGCTGACGAAATCTGAGTTTGCGAGACCCACAGGTCCAGCGCTTGGAAGAACAGGGAATTGTCAATCTGCGTTGCGAGCCAAGCGCCACTGATGTCAAAGAACTCTCCATCGTCGATCAGGTTGTTATTGTTGGAGTCGAAATCTTTCAGGCTTACAGTGCCTCCCAGAGGAAAAGGTGGTGATGGCCCTGGCGGTGGGGGAGCTTGGTAGCCACTCCACCCAACTTACTGCCCCTTATACTTTAGAGTTGGTAGCGTGCGCCAAGGCCGAGTTGGAAGAAGAGCGTAGGCGCGCTCCCAATCATGAGATACGTGCCACTCCCCTCAGCGAAAATTGTCAACGGAAACCCCTCGTGCGGTCCATGTTCTATGCCTGCTAAGGCGACCAGAGCGGGCACCATTTCCCCTACGGCGTAGAAGAATTTGGCCCCGCCCCCCACGAAGGGGCTCAGCTGGAGATCGCCCATATTCAATGAACCCGGATAGACCTTAACCGCGAGCGTCCCTTCAAACGAGACCAGCGGCGCGCTGAACCCGGGGATGACAGCCGATGCCTCAAGGCGCAGTTGGTCATTCAAGCTTACCGACGCCAGACCCGCCAGCGGCACCTTGATCCCCACCTCAGGAACAGCAGCCATAACGGGCAATGTCATCAGCGCCAACACCCCGGCAATGGTCAGCACAAACAGAGTCAGATCCTTGTGAATGGTCATGCGAAGTCATACCCCCTTGATGTGCGCTTGGGCGCGATTTCGTTCATGAGTGAAGATTGTACTACAGAAGGGGAGAGTGAAAGGAAATGCAAGCGGCGAAGGGCGTGATCAACCGACTTGGGCGAGCAGC
>MFGX01000009.1:4102-4545 GCA_001778455.1 Candidatus Fraserbacteria bacterium RBG_16_55_9
AGGCACGGTCGTCTTGGGGACGAGAGTCGCCTCCACCATCGGCGGCGATCGCAGATCGGGTCAGCGGGTGTGGGCATGAAAACTGTCACCTTAGGAGCGTGATTATACCATAATCTGACAGGGGATCCCGGGTTGGAGGGGGTGGCGGGAAGAAAGCGAGTCTCTATGCGGGTATTGGGGAGATGGGTGTTGTCACATACTCCGGTTATGTGACACAAACCCTCACCGGTGGCCTCCGCCATTTAGGGATGGATTCCGCCAGCTATCAAGTAATGGGAACCTCCCTGCGCGCTTGAGAGCCTCTGTTCTTTCCCCTGATTCAAATGCATAAGCCCAGCGCATATTCGAGCATTGATCGGCATACAAAATAACATTCCTCACCCTAAGTACCAAAGCGTCATTTGCGCACGCGCCAACTCCCCCCAAACGTTTGTAGTCGCACG
>MFGX01000009.1:4554-5517 GCA_001778455.1 Candidatus Fraserbacteria bacterium RBG_16_55_9
ACTGTCACCGTGATGCGCAGCGTGTCCTCGATGACCAGCCCTGACGCCAACTGCCCACTGAGCAAGACCGCAGCTCACAAGTCGCTTCCCTTCAATGCGATCGTCAAGGTCGTGGATCTCGATACCGGCCGGATTGTGGTCGTGCACATCAAAGATCGCGGTCCGTTCAGCCCCAGTCGGATCATCGATCTTTCACGTCAAGCTGCAGAGGAGTTGGGCATCATCCGGAAGGGCACTGCGCGCGTAGGTTTAAGAGTCCTGCTCTGGCCGTGATGATTTGCTTAAAGAACCCAAGTCGATGGCTGGAGAAGAGATGTCAAGACGTGAGCATCCGCAACGCAAGCCCCTTTTCTACCTCCGCTCGCATCGCATAAGCTAGTATAATCGATCGTTGCCTGGACGCGATAAAGTGGCTCCACGCGGCGCCCAAGAGCGATGGGTCGTGCGGCCTTGAGGGGTGCTGAACGAGACCTTCCTTAGGAGTAGTTACCCACTCCTAAAGCGTGCTGGGCTCAAATCAAGGAGGGACGGAATCATGTTGAGTGCAAACGCTGTTAAGCGTTTCGGATTGGGTCTGGCCTTAGTTTCCCTAGTTTTGATCGCGGGCAATGGCATACACGCACAGCCACAATGGCAGATCTCCACCATTTCTGTCGCGGCCGGAGCCAGTATCCCTGGGGCAGTCTCCACCTCTTTAGCTCTAGACTCCCACGATAAGGTTCATATCAGCTTTCTCGACGGGTTCACGCACGCTCCCAAGTACGCAACGAATGTCTCGGGATCCTGGCAGATCTTCACGGTCGAGGGCCAGGCTATTGCACAATACGGAATCTCGATAGCCGTGGATTCTCGGGACAAGGTCCATATCAGTTATGGCGACAAGAGGAATACCGATCTCAAGTATGCGACCAACGCCTCCGGCTCGTGGCAGACCGTCACGGTTGACAGCCAAGGTGAGGTGGG
>MFGX01000009.1:5577-5883 GCA_001778455.1 Candidatus Fraserbacteria bacterium RBG_16_55_9
AGGATCTCAAGTATGCGACCAATGCCTCCGGCTCGTGGCAGACCGTCACGGTTGACAGCCAAGGTGAGGTGGGGCGCTACACTTCCCTAGCACTAGAATCTCAGGGTAAGATCCACATCAGCTATTACGACGGTACGAATAAAGACCTCAAGTACGCGACCAATGCCTCCGGCTCGTGGCAGACCGTCACGGTTGACGGCCAAGGTGAGGTGGGGCGCTACACTTCCCTAGCACTAGAATCTCAGGGTAAAATTCACATCAGCTACTACGACGATGGCAATACGGACATCAAGTATGCGACCAACG
>MFGX01000009.1:6003-13622 GCA_001778455.1 Candidatus Fraserbacteria bacterium RBG_16_55_9
GCAGACCTTCACAGTGGATAGCAATCGTGATACAGGACAGTTTACTTCCATAGCTCTGGATTCTCACGATAAGGTCCATATCAGCTATTCACTAGTATTCAATGGCGGTGGCGTACTTCCGTTTCGGGAGACCAAGTATGCCTCCAATGCTCCGTAACTGCTTTGGATTCAATCGGTTAGAGGGTTCAGACGTAACGCGCAGTTGGACTGCTGTCGGAAAGTAACGGACCCCGTGATATCCCGACAATGAAAAGCGCACCACGGTCGACAGGGGCGCTCTCTCTTTCTACTCTGCGTTTCTTTATCTCTTCTTACCTAAAGCCTCCTTGAATTGCTTCCCCGCTCGAAACTTGGGCACCGTCTTGGCTGGCACTTGAATGAGTTGGCCCGTCCGGGGGTTGATGCGCTTCCCTGCCTTGCGGCGATAGGGCTGGAAGCTGCCAAACCCGGTGAGAGTGACCTTCTCACCCTTCTTTACGCCCTCGGTAATCAGTTCCAGGATAGAATTCACTCACCGAGACTTGTGCGCTCTCTGGCTAATCTCAGCTCTCTTGGGGTAAGGTTATTTCAGTCTGCGGTCGCAGGAGGCAGCACATGGAGATGATCGAAGGCACTCTGGAGCACATCGTCTACCGGAGCGAGTCTGATGGCTTCACCGTCGCCTACTTAGCCTCTTCGGATCAGACCGATCAGTTCGTCACCATCGTGGGCAACCTCCTTGCCGTCTCCCCCGGTGAGAACTTGGTGTTGAAGGGGCAGTGGGCCATTCACCCCAAGTACGGCCGTCAGTTTGAGGTCCATGACTATCACACGGTACTGCCCACCACGGAGGCTGGTCTTCAAAAATACCTGGGCTCCGGCTTGATCAAGGGAATCGGCCCAGCTCTGGCCACTCGGATCATCGAGTGCTTTCGGGAGGATACCCTGCGCATCCTCGATGAGCAGCGGGAGCGATTGCTGGAAGTCAAAGGCATAGGACCCCACAAATTGCAGCAGATTACCCGGGCCTGGGATGAGCAGAAGGAGATCCGCGAGGTCATGCTCTTCCTCAAGGCCCATGACGTCAGCACCGGCTATGCCACTAAGATCTTCAAGACCTACGGCCGGGAAGCCATTCGGATCGTCCAGGAGAACCCCTATCAGCTCGCTGAAGATATTTTTGGCATCGGGTTCAAGATCGCGGATCGGATCGCCCTGAAGCTGGGACTCGCCAGAGATGCTCCACAGCGAATCGAGGCGGCCTTGCTCTACGCCTTAGAGGAAGCTGCCAACGAAGGCCATGTCTATCTCCCTCGGGCGGAGCTGGCCCAGAGGTGTATGAGGATGTTGGAGCTGGAGGAGTCCGAAGCCTCTGCATTCATCGAAAGCGCTGTGGAGCGGCTTATCCAACGCGCCCGTGTGATGCGAGATCATGCTGAAGGCGAGGATGCAGGCGAACAGGGAGAAGTGATCTATCTGCCACCTTTCTACTACGGAGAGTTGGGAGTGGCCCACCAGTTGAAGCAGATCAAGACGACTCCAATTCGGGTAGGGCATGAAAAGGTGAGTCAGCTTTTGAGTCGGTTGACGCGGGAGGCAGCGAAAGTCGGGCACACGTACAGCTCGGAGCAAGAAGAAGCAATTCGGGCGGCTTTGCTGAGCAAGGCGGTCATCCTCACTGGAGGTCCAGGGACCGGGAAGACGACCACGGTAAGAGGGATCCTCCAGATGATGGAGTGGCTGGGTTGGACGGTCCTGTTGGCGGCCCCGACCGGCCGGGCGGCCAAGCGCTTGAGCGAAGCCACAGGCCGGGAGGCATTCACCATCCATCGCCTGTTGGGCTACCGCCCTCCCCGAGGCTTTGAGTTCTATGAGGACAACAAGTTAGATGCAGATGCGGTCATCATCGATGAGCTCAGCATGGTGGATCTGCTTTTGATGAACCACCTCGTCAAGGCCCTTCCTCCGGAAGCGCACCTGATCCTGGTGGGAGACGCCGATCAATTGCCTTCGGTGGGCCCAGGCAATGTGCTGCACGACCTCATTCAATCGGGAGAATTCGCCGTCATTCGGCTCAGCCAGATCTTTCGCCAAGCCCAGGAAAGCCGGATCGTAGTCAACGCCCACCTCATCAACCAGGGGCAATTCCCCTATCTGGAAGCTACAGAGACCAGTGATTTCTTCTTCCTGAAAGAGGAAGATCCAGAGCAGGCTGCGCAACTTATCTGCCAGCTGGTCACCCAGCGCCTTCCCCAGTTCTATAAGTACGATCCGTTTCAAGATATCCAAGTACTCTCCCCGATGTATCGCGGGGCCAGCGGCGTGGAGAACCTGAACCAGCTCCTCCAAGAGAGACTCAATCCCAGCAAGTCGATCAGCCTTCCTGGATCGCAGCGAGAGTTGCGTTTGGGCGATAAGGTGATGCAGGTCCGCAACAACTATGAGAAGGAGGTCTTCAACGGGGATATCGGCCGGATTGTGGATGTGAATCTCGTGGAACAGCAGCTCTGGGTGCGATACCCCGATCGAGGGCTCATCCCCTACGATGCGGCGGACCTGAATGAACTGGTAATGGCCTATGCCGTGACGATTCATAAGAGCCAGGGGAGTGAATATAAGTCGGTGATCATGCCGATTCTCACCCACCATTATGTGATGCTGCAGAGGAATCTGCTTTACACAGGGATTACCCGAGCCAAGGAGTTGGTGGTCCTCGTGGGGAGCAAGAGGGCCCTGGGAATGGCAGTCAGAAACGACAAGCAACAGCTGCGCTATTCCCGGCTGGCCAAGAGACTGGCCAGGCCTGGATGAAACAGCAGTTTGTATTGACCAACATGTCAGCTTGTGGCAAGCTCGGGACATTTCGTTTGGAAGGTGGGTCTGCTCTTAACTCGGTAACGGATATTAGGTTTGTCTGATGAGTGGCATAGCCTTAGCTGTAGGTGGTAGCTGACTCTACCTTGAGGGCAGCGGTTGGTTTACCGGCGCGTATCCGTGAGCCAGTAGGCAACCAGACGCAACATCGTCTTCAGATCAATGCGACGGCCGTTTGTACCCGGCACTGTCTCTTGTTCCTGCCAGAGGGCAATGGCGTGCAGCAACTGCGAGAAACTGATCATATTAGAAAGTGTGAGATCGATCTTCCCTTGATCGTTCAGGTGGGCTATGGCCATCTCAATGGGCAGTGCCAGGATGACGCGCACTTCGCTGTCACCCCTGATGACTGACGTGCTCTTCGGAGAGCCGGTCAACACACGGCCGTCAAAGCGATAGACCCCTGGTGGCTCCTGCGCTGGTACTTCGATCTGATAGCTTATGCGATACGTAAGTCCAGCAGTGAGCGGCTCCAGGAAGAGCCACTCAGAGGTTTGGGCGTTAAACTGGACACCGCCATGATCAATAGCCTGGATCCTCCAGCCCGGTGGAGGTACCTCATGAATTCCCAGCCCATTGACGGTGAAGTTCGTCTCGATCTGCAGCTCGATGTGGAACTGATAGCCCCAAAGTGTCTGGAAGTCTGGCAAGGGGGTTTGGAGTCTCCGCATCACTCGCAGCGCAACTTCGCAACACCCGAGCACTCCAAGCTTTGCGGAAATACTGTCCCGAACTATCCCAACATGAGACTGAAAGGCTAGGGAGAAGGAATAGCTAGGAACATCAGTGTTGAACCTGCCAAGGCGATGTTCTTCAGGAAGTGGGGCATCTGCATCATAGCCGTCTGCTGATCCATGCCCCAGAAGCGGTGCAGCATGAAAGCCACGGGGACAAGGAAGATCACAATGAGCGCGATGCCAACCACAGGATAGACTCCCAGCAGGATGCTCAACCCGCCTGCGAAGAGCATCGAGCCGGTGACAGGCACCGCCAGTTCGGCTAGAGGGACTCCTTGAGATTTGGCGTATTGCACCATCATCCCTTGCCTTTGGAAGTGGTTGACGCCATTGAAGATGTAAAAGATACCCACAATGATACGTCCGATGAGGAACAGAATCTCCAATTCTCTCACCCTCCTTGGTGACCGTGGCGATAGTTTAGTGTTGACCTCCGGCCAAGATCAAATCAGTCAAGTCCAAGTCCTTGTCGCTATTGGCGCAGAATGCGACATCGAGGAAACTGTATACAGAAGGCTATTTCTCGAATAATGGGCTGCTCGGCCGGGTAGAGGAATGTCGTAAAAGTGCGCAGATCGCGACACGGGAAGATGTCAGCGGAGAAGGAACCTCGGACTGAATGTATCCGCGTTTTAACGTTTTTTTAACAGGCGTGCGCTAGGCTAAGTTTAGAGATCACAACGATCATATTCAAAGGAATGGAGAAGTGGCTGCAAAAGCAGCAAGTGGGGGATGATATAGTGACGATCCTAAGGAGGGATCAACGATGACGTTTCTCAGAAAGGCAGCATCCGGTGGACAGCAGACGCAGAAGGTAGAGCAGACTCAATCCAAAATAGATCTTGTACTTAACAAAGGAGATGAATTGCTCATGGCTCCATGTAGAGGGGTATTGAGTCTGGTTCTCGGCATTCTCCTCCTGTTGGGAATTGGCGTCGGGACGATCGAACGGGTAGATGCTCTGCCCCCTAGCTGTACGCCTGTCGAAAGCGCACCACCGAAAATCCACATCGTTACGCCAAGAAATGGGGACATCTACGTCTTACATCAACCAGTTCTTGCCTCATGGACCGTAGCGGATCCAGCCCCGAGCTCGGGGCTGGAAGCCGTCGCTGCCACAGCTCCTGATGACAGCCCACTCGATACAAACAAGACCGGTTACAAGACATTTACAGTATCGGCTGTGGACAATTGTGATAACGCGGCCTCGGAGGTGGTTCATTATTGGGTGGTCTACCGCGCTCAAGCACAAGAGCCTCTGCCCCAAACAGCCTTCGGTGAAGGAAGCTCACCTCAGCTAGAGGCCCTGACTGGTCAACTGATTCCGTTTTCGTTCTCCATCACGGACTTCCTCGGAACAGTCGTCCCGAATGCGGTGGGAACATTGAGCGTAATTGACCCACAGACGCGAGAAATCGTCAGTATTGACCAAGGCATCATCGGGGTGTTTCGCTACGATGCGGGCGCGAACCTGTACCGCTATTCGCTCGACACATCCACACTGGCAGTGGGGAACTACGAAATCTTCGTGCAGTTCAACGATGCGCGAACTCTGTATCGAATCCTACTGAAGTTGAACGCTTAACCCTGAATGCGGCAGTTCTCCTGTGCCGATGATGCCAAGACCGGATTTTCATGTGGGCAATATCAGCCTCATCCCCCTATTTCTTCACACTCACCCGCAGTGCACCCACGTTCTTGGCGACCGACGCTTTGCGATTAAAAATACTAGATCCGGCCACCAGCACTGTCGCCCCAGCGTCCACAGCTAGCGGTGCGGTGGTCGTGTCAATTCCACCGTCTACAGCAATCGGAATCTTCAATCCGCGCTCATCGAGCATGTGCCGCAGACGCCGGATCTTCTCCAGTTGACTGCGAACAAACTTCTGTCCGCCAAAGCCTGGGTTGACCGTCATAATCTGAATCACATTTGCCAGATCGAGCACTTCTTCTATGGCGCTCAGGGACGTGCTTGGGTTGATCGCCACACCAGCAGAGATTCCGAGCTCTCGAATCGAGCTCAACGTGCGATGAAGATGCGGGCAGGTTTCCTGGTGCACGATCAGACGATCTGCTCTCGCCGCCGCGAATGTAGCCAGAAAGCGCTCTGGCTCAATGATCATCAAGTGTACGTCCAACGTAATGCGAACGAGAGGGCGAAGTGCCTTCACGATGTCTGGGCCAAAGGTGATGTTGGGAACGAAACGTCCGTCCATCACATCGATCTGAATGGCCTCTGCTCCCGCCGCTTCGGCCTCGCGGGCCTGCTCTCCCAGACGCGCAGCATCAGCCGATAAAATCGAAGGTTCAATCAGGATCATCAGGTTTTTCTCCTTTTCGATGTGCCCTCGCGCCTCAGATGACGGATTCCCTTGCTATCGGCAACGATCACGTCCGTTGCCAACCCCAGAAATAGCCCATGTTCCACAATGCCGGTATGCCCGTCCAGTAGACCGGCTAGCTCGGTTGGCTGCGAGATCTGTCCAAAGTCACAATCGAGGATCCAATTGCCTTGATCTGTATTGAAAGGGATCTCATCTCGATTCTGGCGCAACGTGACACGTGCACCCAGCGATTCCAAATAATCCACCTGGGAACGCCAGCCAAAGGGAATGATCTCTACCGGGACTGGCCAGTCTGTACCCAGCATGGGTGAGAGTTTTGAAGCATCCACGATGATGACCTCACGGTGACTCACTTGTGCCACGATCTTCTCTCTGAGGAGCGCACCGCCGCCGCCCTTGATCAGATCTAAGTTAGGATCCACTTCGTCCGCACCATCAATGGTCAGATCAACGATGGGATGCTCATCCAGTGTGGTGAGCGGGATGCCTAGTTTCCGGGCTTCAGACTCCGTGTGCAACGAGCACGGCACACCGGTGATCTCTCGCAATTGGCCGGAGCGAAGACGTTGGGCCATCGTACGCAGAGCAACGAGGGCGGTGCTGCCAGCGCCCAGCCCTACGACCATCCCCGACTCCACAAAATCGACTGCATGCGTAGCGGCTTGCTCCTTCAGTCGATTCAGATCATCTCTACTCATGTTCCTCGCTCCCCAAAGCGTCCACCAACCGCTTCAGCTTGCCCACGACGTCTTGCCCGAAGTGAAAGCGAATGACATGGCGTCCGGCACGTAGCAGGGCTTGCCGATCGCCCAGGGCTTGAGCCATCTTGAGGACGCCGAAGGTGATCGAGGAAGCGGAAGAGCCTGCCTCATCAGGAATGGCCGCGTCTTGGGAGCCATCCGACGTGAATTGGATGAAGAGCCCTTTGCCACCGTCCCCCTTGTGCAATTGCCCAGTCGAGTGGAGGAAGCGCGGCCCGTAGCCAAGAGTGGTCGCGAGCTTCCGGTGATCACGCAGGTGGGTGCGAAACATCTGCAGAGCAGCCGTGGTTGCGTCCGTCGGCTGGACGTAGGCCTGTAGAGCTACGTAATTTCCAGATTTAGCCTGGGCTAAGAAAGCGTTCAGTGCTCCGGCCAGGCTATTCGCCTCAACATCCCCATAGACAGTGATCCCATCGGCCCGAATCAGAGGAGTGAGCATGGGCAACGCGCCCTGCTTCTTATAAGCTGCCATCATCTGATGTGTCAGTACTTTCGAGGATTCCACGTTGGGTTGGTCAAATGGGTTTACACCCAAGATGTGCGCGGCCACAGAAGCCGCCATCTCCCAACGGAAAACCTCGCCGCCCAGATCATAGGAGTCCTGCAGATTGAACTGCATAACCGGCTGGCCCGCTTCAATGAGCGCACGCACCGGAGCGTCGTATGCCGTGTCTCCGTGCAGGCGCAGATAGACGAAGAGGCGGTCGCTGCCATAAACTTCGGGCACTCCTAGCGATTCGTCGACCACCGGTAGAATCCCCTTGCTCTCTTTGCCCGTGCTCTCGGCGATCAATTGCTCTATCCAAGAGCCAAACGACGCAATTGCTGGTGAGACGATGAGCGTCAGTTTATCTCGTCCTGCGGCAGCTAATGTTCCCATCCTCACACCGAGTTGAGCTCCCGAGTTGCCATCCTCGACTGCA
>MFGX01000009.1:13679-15966 GCA_001778455.1 Candidatus Fraserbacteria bacterium RBG_16_55_9
AAAGCTGCCGGGACCAACCCGTAGTACGAGAGAGCCGCATAGCGTCCGCCGATGTGGGGGTCGTTCAAGAATGCAGTTCGAAAATTGTACTCTTGGGCAATACCCGCCAGCTTGCTGTCGAGATCAGTGATGGCAACAAAGTGTTTTCCAGCTTGGGTCGCACCTACGGCGTCGGCTACCCAGTTGTAGAAGTACTTGAAGAATGAGAGAGTCTCGATGGTGCCACCCGATTTCGATGAGACGATGAAGAGCGTACGAGCGGGTTCCAGCCGCTTGGCGTGCTCAAGCACAGTGCCCGGATCCGTGCTATCGAGCGCAGCAAGGTCTAAATGTCCCTTCTTGACTCCAAATGTCCTACGGAATGTTTCGGGGGCTAAGCTTGATCCCCCCATGCCCAGGAGCAAGGCGTGCGTGTAGCCGTCTGCCCGCACGGCATCTACCAGAGCGCTGATCTGGGGAAGTGCATTCACCATCACCACAGGGCAATCTAGCCAGCCCAGCCGATTGATGATCTCAACCGGGTCTTGCTTCCAGACAGTGTGATCGTGCTCCCAGATGCGAGCGATCACGCGGTTGGCTTTCAGGTCAGCAACAGCAGATTCCGCAGCAGACTGATAGAGTCCTAAACTGGCTATGAAATCCTGGCGTTCGTCCGCAGTGCTAGCCATTCGGGTCTCGGATGATCTCTTGAAAGCGCTCACGCCCTCATCATGCAATTTCCAAGCCAGGGAGTTCAAGTTGGGGTTGGAGAAGCGGCCCAGAACACGAGATCATAGATCACGGGAAAGCTCCAAACCGTGACAGGCGGCTCCCAAGAGCGCAGTCTTGGGATTGAGAATGACGTAGACGGGTATGCGAGCTACCAGATCCGACATGCGCCCTTTGCTTGGAAAGTCTTCACAAATTGCTCAATTCGACATCGTTTCAATGATGTGTTCTAGCGCCGAATTTTTTCTCTGCTTGTCATAAACTCTTCAATTGGCTGCTGCTTATGTACTAATGTAAGGAACACTAACACGATCACAAAGATAGAAGTACTAATATAGATGACGGCAAGGATCGTGAAGAGTGTAATTCCAATCTGGCCGGGCAAAATTCTATCGGAAGTCCAGAGCATTCCAACAATTCCAATTATGTCCATAACAATCAGGATGCCAAAGACGCCAATTGTCTGTGCAAGATAATGATAAGCTGAGATTCGTGGGCGAGATTGGCGCAACCAGTTTTCCCAAAAGAGATGAGGCTTCCCAAGCTCGCGGTTTATCAGTACCTCGAGGCACTGCAGGTAATTCCCAGCACGCATCATACGACTTTGTTCAATAACCCAGAGAGACGTTAATACAATGAACACAGGAGGAATTCCTATAAAGATCACTCCTTGGACAAGATTATCCTTAATAGCCATAGCCACAACAGCACCCAAAATAGCCGCGCTTTCAACCACTAACACTCTATGCTGATGCTTAATGCAACGAATAATCTCATTTCGGAGAGTTCCATATTCTTGTAGCATTGCTCGAAAAACCCTATACTCTTGCCAAAGTTTTTCGATGGAGGTAAGAAATGGCTCATTTCCCGTATTCAAGCATTCCTCCCTATAGACCTAACGAGTAGGTGTTTGAACAACAACCTTCTAAATAGTATACACTTTGGGGAAAGCTCTGTCGAGAGGAGTCACGAATTGAATATGTAGCTGCATAACCATTTCGGGCGCAATGACAGCTAGAGTCGTCTTGGTTCCGCCGATGTCTCCAGCCAGCAGCATAGTCATGCTCTTTCTCTTAATTTACAGGCCGATATATTTCGCGTAAAAATTGCGGGCTGCGACTGGATCTGAGATCTCTTTGATAACCACCCGTACCCTCGTTGAGCAGTTCCGTGCGGAGGACTTGCAGCTTGTAGGCTACGAATTCCTCATGCAGCATTGACAATGGCCTTCATAGCTCATTAGACTGGGGGCCACAAAGCGGCGAGGGGGAGACTTCATGAAAGAACTGATTCAGCTCAAAGTCAATGGAGAAAACTTTCAAGTGGCCGTGCCCGTGCACAAGACCTTGCTTGAAGTCCTGCGCGAAGATCTTCAGCTTACAGGTACGAAGCACGGATGCGAAGTAGGGGAGTGCGGCACTTGTACTGTCTTGATGGACGGCGAGCCGGTGCTCTCTTGTTTAACTCTGACCGTTGAAGCACAAGATCGTGAGATCACGACCATCGAGGGCCTGGAACAGAATGGTAAGTTACACCCGATACAGATCTCATTTGCTGAACGCGGCGCAGCCCAATGCGG
>MFGX01000009.1:16000-16366 GCA_001778455.1 Candidatus Fraserbacteria bacterium RBG_16_55_9
GCTCTTTTGGATGTGAACCCAAAGCCATCACCCGAGGAGATCCAAGAAGCGCTTTCTGGAAATCTTTGTCGCTGCACAGGCTATCTGAAAATCATCGAAGCCATCGAGTTAGCGGCAACCCGTCTCACTTCTACAAAGGGGTAACGAATGGCGAAAAGAAAAGAATTTTCAGTGATTGGCAAGCCATTGCCACGTGTGGATGCCTGGGCCAAATGCACCGGACGCGCAAAATACACCGATGATTTTTCGCTCCCGAGAATGGCCTATGGGCGCCTTCTGCCTAGTACTCAGCCCCATGCTCTCGTCAAACGTATTGATACAAGCCAGGCCGAAAAACTGCCCGGTGTGCTCGCGGGGATCACAGGG
>MFGX01000009.1:16476-17909 GCA_001778455.1 Candidatus Fraserbacteria bacterium RBG_16_55_9
ACGAAGACATAGCCGAAGAGGCGCTCTCGCTCATTCAAGTCGCATACGAGCCGCTCAAGCCCATCATGTCCATCGAAGAAGCCCTGAGCACAAAAGAACCGCGCATTCATGACTATGGCCCGGAGGGCAACATACACAAGCTCGTCTCGTTAGAGTTCGGAGCTGTGGATGCTGGTTTTGCCGAAGCAGATCATGTACGCGAGGATGTCTTCTTCTATCAGGGCAACACGCATCTGCCGATGGAACAACATGCAGCGCTCGCTCAGTGGGATCCGGCAGAAGAGAAATTGACTCTCTGGAGCGCGACCCAGACCCCACATTACGTGCATCGCGCGCTGGCCAAAGTTCTCCAATTCCCGGAGCATAAGATCCGTGTGATTGCCCCGCCCGTGGGTGGAGGCTTCGGTGGTAAAGATGATCCTTTTTCGCATGAGATCTGCGCTGCGAAGCTCAGCATGATTACGGGTCGTCCCATCAAAATCACTCTCACCCGCGAAGAGGTTTTTTACGCTCACCGTGGTCGCCACCCGGTTCTCATGTGGGTCAAGACCGGCGTCAAGAGTAATGGAAAGATCACCGCGATGCATTTCAAATCTTTCCTCGACGGTGGTGCTTATGGTTCTTACGGAATTGCCAGCACGTACTACACCGGCGCGCTGCAGACCATTACTTATAGAATTCCGAACTATCGTTTTCAAGGGATGCGCGTTTTTACAAATAAGCCTCCCTCCGGCCCCAAACGGGGCCACGGCACTCCGCAGCCTCGCTATGCCATAGAGCTGCAGATGGACAGACTCGCGAAAGATCTCAAGATAGATCCAATCACCCTACGTCTGAGGAACTTGACAGGACCCAATGAGCTGACGGTCAACTGGCTCCGGATCACGAGCAGTGGCCTGAAGAAGTGCGTCAAGAAAGCGGTGGAGGCTTCAGGCTGGAACACGAAATACAAGAAGCTACCTGCAGGCAAGGGGATCGGTTTTGCGCTCAGCACGTACCTCTGTGGAGCCGGCCTACCCATCTATTGGAATGACATGCCCCACTCGGAAGTGCAGATCAAGATCGACCGCACGGGCACGGTGACGGCGTTCTCTGGTGCCATTGACATCGGGCAAGGCTCTGATACGGTACTGGCGACCATTGTTGCCGAAGTGCTGGGGTTACACCCGCAAGACATCAAGCTGGTCACCGCGGACACGGATCTGACACCCATTGACTTGGGCAGTTACTCCAGCCGTGTGACGATGATGATGGGCAACGCGGCATACGAAGCAGCGATGAAAGCAAGAAAGCCCATCTTCAAAGCTGTTGCTGCAAAGCTAGGCGTGCACGCGAAGAACTTGGTGGCCAGAGACAGAAAGATCTTTGATGTAGAAGATCCCAGCAAAGTGGTGTCGTTCTCTGAAGCAGCTCGATTGGCCGAGTCTAGGTTT
>MFGX01000009.1:17990-19521 GCA_001778455.1 Candidatus Fraserbacteria bacterium RBG_16_55_9
GCGTACAGCTTTTCAGCCTGCGTCGCACAAGTGGATTGCGACGCGGAGACGGGAGAGGTGAAAGTGGAGAAGATCTGGCTGGCGCATGATATTGGCCGTGCGATCAATCCCATTCTGGTGGAAGGACAGATCGAAGGTGGAGTCTATATGGGTCTAGGTGAAGTGCTGATGGAAGAGCAGATTTTCAGAAAACATTTGCATAAGATTCCGTCGCTGTTGGACTACAAGAGCCTTACATTCAAAGAGATGCCGCCGGTGGAGTCTATTTTGATTGAGACCGATGAGCCTCGGGGACCGTTCGGTGCGAAAGAGGCGGGCCAAGGGCCGCTCAACCCCGTGATCCCAGCGGTGGCGAACGCGGTCTATAACGCTCTTGGCATTCACATCGACGAGATCCCAATCACACCGGAGAAGGTTCTCAAGGCTTTGGAAGAAAAGACGAAGGGCAAGCCGGGACGAGTTGGCCCGGAGGGCATTCCCGCTTATAAATTCCCGGAGCCCATCAAAGTCGAGCCACCGGAAGAATGGAAGAGCCAAATCTGAACATGATGTACGACCTGCAGAAACACCATCGTCGCTCGATTCGACTGAAGGGTTACGATTATCGACAATCTGGAGCTTATTTCGTCACCCTCTGCACTCGCGAGCGGGAATGTCTCTTTGGCGAGGTGACCGATGGCGAGATGGCTTTGAACGAATACGGGAGACTGGTGCATGATGAATGGCTACGATCTGCAGAAATCCGGGATGAAATCCAAATGGATCAATTTGTGGTGATGCCCAATCATCTGCATGGGATTGTGATCATCACCCGTGATCCTGTAGGGACAACCGGTCTGGTGGGGGCGATCGGTTGGGTAGGGGCGCACGGCCGTGCGCCCCTACGACGGGTACCCAAATCATTAGGTTCGTTGATCGCGGGGTTCAAGCCCATCGTTGCCAAACGTATTAATGAACAACGCTGCACACCCGGATTACCCATCTGGCAGCGCAATTATTACGAACGCATAATCCGCGATGAGAATGAACTAAGCAACGTCCGTTGTTACATTCGAGAGAATCCTGCTCGGTGGGAAATGGACGAGAATCACCCCAAGTGCTGGGCGCAAACCAAAACGAAAGTTTCTCAAGCAATTACTGAAAGGGGATAACTCGGTGCTACGCCTACCCAAGTTCGAATATCTCGCACCTAAGACTCTGAGCGAAGCCACAAAGATGCTCGCAGAGTATGGCCCAGACGCAATGGCCGTCGCCGGAGGCACTGACGTCTATCCCAAGATGAAGCGACGCCAATTCTTGCCGAAATTTCTTGTCGGACTCCGCCATCTGAAAGAGCTAAATGGGATTCAGGGCAACGAGCGCTCGGGTCTCGTGATCAAAGCAGGGACTTCACTCACGGAGGTGAGCAATCATGCTCTGGTGAGAGAAAGCTATCCCGGACTTGCAAGTGCCGCCAGTGTAATCTCCACACCCATTTTGCGCAACATGGGCACGATCGGAGGAAATCTCTGCCTGGATACCCGCTGCAATT
>MFGX01000010.1 GCA_001778455.1 Candidatus Fraserbacteria bacterium RBG_16_55_9
TTTCAGGCGCAACCAAACGCAAGACACTGGAGCTGCCCAACGGCCGAGATAAGCTGCCCGCCGACGGCGGCGATGATCGACCCATTCTCGCGCACTCTGCTTGGCAAGTCACGATACTCTTCAATGGCAGCTAGGCGGGTCAGCTTCATCGGGTGTTGGGCGCACACCAATGACTACTTGACGTTGACGACGAAGAGATTGTCCTGCTCTCCAAGAGATGGCGTTGTCGCCCAGTTCTCTAGCCTTACGGTGGCTCCACTCTCCCATTCAGTAAGCTTGACAAGCCAAACATGACAGAATGCATTCTGCACCCTGTCATAGGTCTCATCACGCTCATAGATAAGGTCGCTTGGTATGCGTACATCATCGACAATGAGTTCGACTCGGGCAGCGCGCACTCCTGACTGAAGCGATTCCGCATCATTGTCGCAGAATCCCCATCCCCACTTGAGGTCAACATCGCGAGATATTAGACACGACTTGCCTTTCGTGGTTTCGCTACATGCTTCAGCCGAAAGCTTGCTAAGGGTTGGTAGTCGATCTACTTCTGAGTCAGTCAACCTAGCAACAGCAACCCCCGAGATCTGTGCCGTATCGTCGCCATAGCGGTCGCCCGTTACCTGTTTCTGACATCCAGCAATGGAGAATGCGCAGAGCGCAGTAGACGACAGAGCCAAACGTACGGCGGTTCTCTTGCTCATCTGCCACCTTCGAGTTCGCGAGGAATGTGCGCCCAACGGCATACGGACCAGCCGCCCGCCGACTGAGGCAGCGGCCCAAGCTGATAGCAGGATGATCGGTGGCCAGACGCCCTTCACGAACTCGGCTGCAAGGCTGGTCGGATTCAGCTCCTTGTTGGGCCGCCGCTGCGCCGCACGGTGCATTCTGCTAGCTTTCACTACCGGAACTCCTGGCTTTGACGGCTTTCCAGAACTCCGCTTCGCTTAGCCCCTTGCCTTCGCGGACACTCTTGCGAGACCTCCCCAGCAGTTCAAGAAACCGCGGTGATCGCGCAAGGACGAGACTCTCGAGATCGTTCTCGTCTGCCGGCGCAATCAGAACAGCCACGGGTTTTCCGTTGCGAGTGATGATCACGGGGGTCCTCCGTCTGGGACCGATCGATATACGCGCTCAGCTTGGCCTTAACCTCAGCAAGGGGTGCGATTCTCATGTGCGGTGCTCCTGTCCACCGATCAGCAAGCGGTTTCCGGTATTGACCCCGATCGCAAGGACCCAAACCTCGTTCTCAATTTCGTCGACCTCGTAAAAGACCCGGAAACGGTTTCCGGGGTCGAAGCGTAGCTCCGACGCAGCTGCGAACGGCGCCAGGGTTCCGAGCGGTCTGCGATTCCGAGTCTCCTTGAGCGGCTCCGAGGCCAGTTGCTCGCGGATGGTCGCCCGAATCAGGGCATGATACTTCCGCTCAATCGCGTCAAGATGGTCAACGGCTTCACGGGCAAAGCGAAGGGTTTAGCGGCGACCGAGGGCCACGACTAAACCTATAGTCGCAATTCTAGTTCAGTCAAGCGGTTACTCCAGCGTGCGACGGCTGCAGTAATTGGTTCGGCAGCAAACAGACGCTCACTTAACCCACACTTCCTTTGATGTAGCAAATGACATTTGGCCTGCTTCTGTACTGATGCTGATGTAGCTACTTGAGCACGTCGTAAAGAACACCACTTTCTTATCTTTGGTAACGATTACCCCTTGCTGGAAATATCGTCTGGCTCCAACTGAGATGTGAACTTCCGCTGGAATCAGGTTCGGATAAATCTTCATTAATGATTCTTCAGTGAAATAGATCGGAGAGTTCGGAAAAGGTCGCAAGAAACCCACTGTGAATATATTGTCTTGGGCTGGAAGAACAAAGCTATTAGGAGGGGCGGGAGGAAGTCGTGCTGGCTCAGCGTTGCAGCTCCAAATGCTGAGTAAGGAGCCGAAAGCGATAACTAACAAGCGTGCTTTCTTCATTCAGGAACCTCGCACATTAAAGTCTTACTGCCGAACGGCCTCGAGCTGAGCCGCCCGCCGACGCAGGCGACGCCCGCATCACTTTAGGGCAACTTGGCCGGCAAATCAAGCTCCAACTGAGCGGCTGCTAGGTGGGTCGGCCGGATGCGCTTGTTGGCCCGCTTTTGTAAGGGGTGGCCCAGGCGAGCCTCGCAGCACCTTCACCTCACGCTGGATACGTTTGCTCAGCTTCGCTTCCCCAACCTCCAAGTCATACCGGACTTGCAATCGCAACCACACCGTTGCGCTTGTGCCAAAGTAACGGGCGAGTCTCATGGCGGTATCCACGGTGATTGAACGTTCACCGTGAACGATCTGGCTAATGCGAATGGGTGACACGCCTATGTCTTGCGCCAATCGATATTGGCTTAGCCCAAGAGGTTTCATAAAGTCTTCTAGCAACACTTCGCCAGGATGAATCGGGGAAAGCGTCTTGTTCATAAGCCTTCTCTCAAGAGTGGTAATCTACAATCTCTACGTTTCTGGCTTTGTTGGCAACCCATTCAAAACGAATACGCCACTGGTCATTCTTTCGGATACTGTACTGACCAGAGCGACTGCCCTTGAGTTTCTCGAGGGGGTGGCCAGGGACGGCGCGCAAATCCTGTAGGGCCTCTGCATCGTCAAGATATAGCATTTTCCGGCGGGCAGTACGTTGGATGTCTGGTGGCAGTCTCTTAGATACCTCGCCATGGAATACCTTCTCGGCTTCTTTGGACGCGAAGGATTCGATCACAGCTGTATAATATCATCAGGCGATAATATCGTCAAGCGAGATATTAGTCGAATGTGGCGGGGCTAACGGCACGCGGATCAGCCGCCCGCGAAGCGCAGCGGAACGGGTCGGGTGCAACGCGTTGTTGGGCGGCTCGTACTGCTTCCCATTGCCACTCGCTTACGAGAGGGTTCAGTGATCTGAGTGCAGGGTGCCCTTCTGGTAGTTGTCGTGCTGAGTCATGACCCTCTATCATGGTTTTCTCCTTTCTCCTCATTGACTGATGAGAACTTCGCCGCCTAACGGTTTGCGTAACCCGCTGGTGGGTAGGACGCGATAACACCGCTTTGACGGAATCCAGCTTGAGCCCAGAAACCTGCTTGAAAACGCGCAGGCACCCTACCAGTCGATCGCCGTAACCCCGTGCATACCCAAAATCTGTGAAATCTCGCCGCCGTGGTGGGCGTCGTGGGTCAGGACGCGCATGATGAGAGACTGGCGCGTGAAGATGCGCATGTGGGTGGGATACACGCGCTCGAAGGTGGCGTCCAGATCAGCCAGGGTGCACCGATCCAGCACGGCGGCGATCATGGCCCAGGTCTCGTTTAGCCCCTGAACCAGCCTTTCAACCGGCCGGGCCGATTCCTCGAAATCATCTAGACCCGACCAGCCGGCAATCTCGGGCGGGCCTTCGTGCATGATCTCGTGAAACCAGAAAGCGCGTGCGCCGATGACGTGGGCTGCCAGGATGCTGACATGCCACATGTGCGGCGCGGACTGCAACAGCAGTTGCTCGTGCGTCAGCGGCGCAATCATTTTGACGATGCGCTGGTGGTGGACGTCCCAGCCAGCGAAGAAGGGGGTGAGAGACGTAGTCATTGTCTTATCCCATGGGCCGAGCGAATGACATGCCCGACCATTGACCACTCTAAGATCGCGGCTTTAGGTTCCTCAATGAAAGCAAATTGCTCTTTTCGGTTCATTCGTCAACCTTGTGTGCCGCCCAACGGACTCGAGCTGAGCCGCCCGGCCAAGACTCGTTCAGCTGTTCGCGCCGCCGTGGCCGGGTCGGCTCCAACGTCCCATGGGGCGGGGCCGCATTCCCCCACCCAAGAAACTCGCGTAGCGCTTGACGGGTGCTGCGCACTGTATTCTACTCCCCGCACCAGCGCTCTAAAAACAAGACCGGACCTCTCACTGGCGCTCGCAAGCCCGTGCTCCAACGTGGTTCCCGTTCAGGCTTGATTCCGGCACTGGCGGCGGCTTCGTCCGACCCCGATGAGCAGCGTACACGCTTCGACTGGACGGGTTAGAGCGCTGGCCCATCCGCCACTGGAGTTGAAGGAGGTTCAGATGAGCAAAGGTCGCAAGCGTCCGCAGTGGGAGCTCCTGCCGCAGGTGCATCCCAACGCCGCTGGACTGGATATTGGCGCGCGGGAGATCTGGGCCTGTGTGCCGAGTGATCGCGATCCCGAGCCAGTGCGCCACTTCGGGACCTTCACGCCTGACCTGCTCGCCCTGGTCGACTGGCTCATGGGCTGTGGGATCGACACGGTGGCGATGGAGGCGATCCCGTCTCGCTGCGCTCGCGGGACGAACGGCCGGGGGATATTGGATCCCAGTGTTCGAACTGCTCGAAGCGCGTGGCCTGAAGGCCTGCCTGGTCAATGCCCGCCATCTCAAACAGGTGCCGGGACGCACATCGTCCCGATGTCCTTGCGGGAAGTCGGATTATCTGGACTGCCAGTGGATCCAGAGGTTGCATCTGCTTGGGCTGCTGGCGGCCTCGTTCCGCCCGGACGCAGAGATGTGCGCGTTGCGCAGCTATCTCCGGCATCGGGCACAGCTTCTGCAGCATCGCGCACCCCACATCTTGCATGAGCAGAAGGCCCTCCAGCAAATGAATGTGCAGCTGACCCAGGTGCTGACCGACGTCACGGGCGCGACCGGCCTGGCGATCCTGCGCTCGATCGTCGCCGGCGAACGCGATGCGGTCAAATTGGCCGGCTTACGCAACCCGGCCTGCAAGTCATCTCAAGACGAGATCGCCAAAGCGCTCACCGGCAGTTGGCAGCCGGAGCACCTGTTCGTGCTCAAGCAGTCGCTCGAGCTGTACGACTTCTACACCGCCCAGGTGGCCGCCTGCGATGCCGCCATCGAGCAACACTTCTCCGCCCTCAAGCCGCGCTGGGAAGGCGCTCCGCCAGCTCGGTGATCGTGTAGTAGCTCAGCTGGTAGTCTTCGAGGAATCGCTGACTCTGTTCGCTCACGGTAACACCTTTCCAGGGCATCGGCCACCTCCTTCAAGAGGAGAGTGTTACCGATGTCCTCGGAATATGTGTTACCTATGTCCTCGGAATTTTCCGTTACCTATGTCCCCGGTTGGTTCAAAAGCCCACTGCGCGGGAGGATTTGATCGGGGTATGTTGGGCTGAGCTCAGCATTGTATTGAATAGTCCAACTCCACAGGATAATGGTCGGATCCGATGTCCGGGCCGAGACGCCGAGACTGGACGGCGACACCTGACGAAACGAGTGCATGGTCAATGTCGATCCGGAAGAGTGGCGAGCTGACTGGAAATGTCGGCTGGAGGCCAAACCCTAGTCGGGTGTCTCTGAGATGTGTGTCATGGACAAACCATTGGAAAAGCGAGGATCGAGAAGTCATGTTGAGGTCGCCTAAGACGATGACGGCCCCGTCATGCGACTTGATTATCTGGGCAAGCTGTTGAAAGTGGAGCTTCTTGGCATCGGCAGCTATCGGTCCAAAAGGAGGTGGAGGATGAGTACCAATTACCAACACAGGTGATCCATTGAGGACGTAGTTGGAAACGACGCTGGGAGGTGAGTTCCCGCCGATGGTGGTTATCTCCGCCTCAATATCAGGTATCTTGCTGAGTATAGCGATCCCCGTGTGGTCCGCACGAGGCACTGATTTCCAGTAGGGATACTCATCTCGCAGATCCCTAAGCGCGTCATCCCACGCCGGTGTGACCTCCTCGAAAATGACGATGTCTGGGTTGGCGGAACGGACATAGTCTGTGACCCGCTGATAGTCCCGATTCTCCTTAAGCAGGTTGATTAGGAGGGCCCGCTGGACAGGGTTGCAGGAAGTCTGAGGCTGCGTGGGAACATAGAAAGGCATGACGAATAGGATACCCATGGTTGCGAATGCGAAACAGATTGCAGCCTCAAGCCGTTTTCCAGCGATTAGGAGAAGGGGCGCAATGATGAGCAACACCGCGGCGCTATGAAGGGACAAGTAGTTGGCCAATTCGAGCGCCCAGTAGAACAGACCAAGGAGGGGAGCAACGATAAGGAGGATCGAAGCTGCTGCGAAGAAGTAAAGCGGCTGTAGAAGGATCTTCGGCATGGGTTCCTACTCGTGGATGGGGTCTGCGATCCGCCGCCTAACGGCTGGCATCAGCCGCGTTGTGGAGCGCAGCGGAGCAACGTCGGGTGCAGCACCGTGTTGGGCGGCAAGAATCTTTCGTATCTTATCAATCCGCCAGGAAGCGAAGATACTCTTCTGCATTCTTTGCAAACAAAGATAAATGGCCTTCACCGGGATAGAACTGGATGTGACTGTTCGGAATGGCATCTGCCACATAGCTTCCCATCGCGGGCGGCGCATTCCTATCTGCTTCACCATGCCACAACTGAACTTGCATCCTAATATCCTGGGGGCGGAATTCCCAAGGTGAGATCATCAAGAGTGTATCTCTCTGCGCACCGCGCGGCCCCTGCCGCAAGGCTTCTTGAAGCATATTGAGAAACCCTTTCTGGATCTCCGGGCGGGCCACAATTTGGCGATCTGGTTCAGGGAGTGCGGCTGTGGCGTTGGCCACCACCTTAGCACCCGCGAACCTCACCATCATGCCCATCATGCGCAATATCAGGCGCGACAACCAGGGCTTATCGCGCGAGAGGTCCATAAAGCTACGACTATCCGCGTTGATATCGTCTGACAGCCCAGGTTGATCAAACGGGCCAGACCCACTTACGATGCCGACCTTCGTGAGGCGCTCAGGGATGGCCAAGGCACAGGCGGCTGCATATGGGCCACCGCCAGAATACCCTAGGATAGCAAAGCGCTCCAGCCGGAGATGGTCGGCCAAGGCGACCACATCCTTAGGCCAGTCGATGATGCGTCGATTGACTTGAAAGTCGGATAGTCCCATACCTGGCCGATCTGGAACGATCACTCGAACATTGAGCGCCTGGGCTATCGCTTCGCTTCCAAACAGCAACCATTCGATCCGGGAACTGGGTGAGCCGTGAAAGTGAACGATAGGTTTGCCGTCTGGCTTGCCATACTCGTCATAGCCCAAGACGCGTCCATCAGGTAACTTTATCTGCTGATTCAATCTGGGCACTTGCCTCTCCAATCATAGCCATTTTCAGGCAGGCGACACTGGTTA
>MFGX01000011.1:0-6543 GCA_001778455.1 Candidatus Fraserbacteria bacterium RBG_16_55_9
CCTATGCCTCGTTGAGTTCAGTTTCCACCTTGATCGTTAAAGAAGCGCCAAATAGCGATGATCCTCCAGGCACAAGAGATCTCTTAAGCAGAGAGCGACAAGAGAAGCCTGTCCTTGCAGGGCCAATTCCACAGGACTATAATACCCCTGAAGAGGCAGAGAATCCCATGACCAAATTCTTATTTGTTACGGGAGGCGTGCTTTCAGGGTTAGGAAAGGGCGTAAGCTCTGCTTCTATTGGGCTTCTCCTCAAGGCCCGAGGCATCAAAGTCACTGCCATCAAGATTGATCCCTATCTGAACTGCGATGCGGGCACGATGAACCCCTACCAGCACGGCGAAGTGTTCGTGCTGGAAGACGGAGGCGAAGTGGACATGGACCTCGGTAGCTACGAGCGCTTTCTCGATGTGAACCTCACCAGCGATCACAACATTACGACAGGGAAAGTCTATAAGCGCGTGATCGAGAGAGAGCGCCGAGGGGAGTACCTGGGACAGACGGTTCAGATCATCCCGCACATCACGGACGAAATCAAGAGCTCCATCCGGCGCGTGGCCGAGAAGAGCGGTGCCGATGTGATGATCGTCGAACTCGGAGGCACAGTGGGTGACATCGAGAGCATGCCCTTCCTCGAAGCCGCTCGCCAGATGCACCAGGAACTGGGCCACGAAAACACCGTCTTCATCCACACCACCCTGGTTCCTATGGTGATCACCGTTGGAGAGCAGAAGACGAAACCCACCCAGCACTCCGTGAAAGAGCTGCGCGCCATCGGTATCCAGCCCGATGTCATCGTGGGGCGAAGCGATGAGCCCCTCAAGGATGGAATCAAACGCAAGATCGCACTCTTCTGCGATGTGCCGCTGGAGGCCGTCATCAGCGCGCCCGACGTAGATCTCATCTATCAAGTGCCTCTGGTCTTTGAAGAGCAAGGTCTGACAGATTATCTCTTGAATCGCCTGAAGCTGCGCATACCTCAGCAGGATCTCAACGAGTGGAAGATGTTTCTTAAAAACGCGCTCCATCCTGAATCTCGCATCACCGTGGCCCTGGTAGGCAAGTACACAGACCTGAAGGACAGCTACGTAAGTTATGCCGAGGCTCTCACGCACGCGGCTGCCAGCCTGCGCGCCCGCGTAGACATCCAGTGGATCGAGGCGGACTT
Source organism: Candidatus Fraserbacteria bacterium RBG_16_55_9 (assembly GCA_001778455.1). Lineage (GTDB taxonomy): Bacteria > Bipolaricaulota > Bipolaricaulia > RBG-16-55-9 > RBG-16-55-9 > RBG-16-55-9. Next base: position 1,166 of record MFGX01000011.1, read on the forward strand.
CTATCGGGATGAATTACTCGAAGGTGTTGACGGTCTGATCGTCCCCGTTGGCTTCGGTCACCGAGGCGCGGAAGGGAAAGTACAAGCGATTCAGTATGCCCGAACTCACAGTCTGCCGTTTCTGGGCATCTGTTATGGGTTTCAGCTATCCGTCGTCGAATTCTGCCGGCATGTGCTTGGGCTAAAAGGAGCCAACAGCACGGAGTTCGAAGAGCAGCCGGCCCATCCGGTGATCTGCCTCATGCCCGAGCAAGCCACGATGCAGGAGAAGGGGGCCACCATGCGACTCGGAGCCCAGCCCGTGATGATTGAGCGTGGCACATTGGCCCACCGGCTCTACGGGGCAACGGAGATCTCTGAGCGCCATCGCCACCGCTACGAAGTGAACCCAGAATACATCAAGCAGATCGAAGAGGCAGGATTCGTCTTCTCCGGAAAATCTCCCGATGGAAGGCGCATGGAGATCGGAGAAATCCCAGACCATCCTTTCTTTATCGCTTCTCAGTTTCACCCGGAGTTCAAGTCTCACCCTACGAAGCCGCGACCTCTCTTCGTAGGACTGGTTCAGGCATGCCTCGCCCAAGCACACAGCGACGCGACTTCGCGCTCCTCTTAGCGGCATTCTCATGTGCCGCCGTTTTCAGTCTGACTTCCTGCAGTAGATCCATCCAGAGTGAGCAACCGTCTCAAGAGACACCCCAGATCGAGCTTGAAGAGAATGAACTCACCCACTACAACGAAGATGGAAAGGCTGCGTGGGTGCTCCACGCGCACTCCGTTGAATATTTCGAAGAGAGCCAGGAGACACAGGCAAACGAGGTCGAAGTGCACTTCCTCGATCAAGATGGAGGAGAAGCGTTGATTGTCCAAGCTGACAGCCTCACCTTCTATCACCGTTCCGGGGATCTACAGTTTAGCGGGAACTTGCATGCGCATGACCCCGAGGGACTGCAGTTTTCGACAGACGAAGCGTACTGGGAGGAGAAGACCCATACACTCCGAAGCGATTCTCCAGTCCATGTCGAGCGCGAAGATCTGACATTGACAGGACAGGGTTTCGAGTATCGAGCCGACGAGGGGACATTGACGATCAAAGACGCACATTTGCAGTTTAACCTGAAAGAACCGTCGCCATGAGATTAGCTGCAGAAACCCTCATTAAGCGCTTCGGTCGCCAGCCCATCGTGGATGGGGTCTCTCTCGGGGTCGAGAGCGGACACGTCGTGGGGCTCTTGGGACCCAACGGCGCGGGCAAGACAACCACGTTTCATCTGATCGTCGGTCTGGCCGCTCCCGATGCTGGCCGAATCACCCTCGATGGGGAAGAGATCACCCGCGAGTCGTTCCATTCGGAGGCCCGGCGGGGGATCAACTACCTTCCCCAAGAACCGTCGGTCTTTCGCAAGCTTTCCGTCTTAGAGAATCTATTACTGGTCTTGGAGAGACAGAACGGGAGCAGAGTCGATCGACGGAACCGTGCCGAGGAGCTTCTGATAAAATTAAACATCTCCCAGCTCGCTTCGCAGAGGGCAGACACGCTCTCAGCGGGTGAGCGCCGTCGGGTGGAGATCGCGCGAGCGCTCGCCTCAACTCCCCGCTTCTTGCTGCTCGATGAGCCGTTTACGGGTATTGATCCCCTCTCCGTCGAGGGGCTGCAAGAGATCATTTTCCAGTTGAAAGCCGAAGGGATCGGCATCATCGTAACAGATCACAACGTGCGCGAGACGTTGAGAGTGACAGATTACGTCTATCTCTTGCAAGGAGGTCGGATCTTCTTGGAGGGGCTGCCCAGAGAGATTGAGGAAAATCCGCTGGCGAAAAAATTCTACTTGGGCGAGCGATTTCAACTCTAGACTTTCTCTGCTTCTTCATAAGATCGGTAGGGGTTATGAGGCGGAGGGTGTGCTTGCAGGTTCATGCCCCGACTTGCGCTCTTGCTGGTAGAGCTTCCTTCTGAACATAAACCATGCGAAGGCCAAGAAGATCAGGACACTGATGACTTGAGCGATACGTAGTGATTGAAGGAATGTGACGCCTCCCGTAACGCAGCTATCGCCTCCCAAAAGACAGAGTGCATCCCCTCGGAAGAACTCCACAAGGAAACGCAGCGCAGAATACAAGATGGCGTAGAGCGAGATCAAGAACCCGACTTTGAAGGGCTTTGTGCGTAGCCACCACAACGCTCCAAAAATGATCAAATCGCCGAACATTTCATAGAGCATGGTGGGGTGGATGTGCAGCTCAGGATATTGCTGTCCGGCAGGTGATCCGCTCGGGAAGATGATTCCAAAGGGTCCATCTGTCGGCGTGCCGAAGGCATCTCCATTCATGAAGTTGCCGAACCGCCCCAGCGCTTGTCCTAGGACGACAGCAGGTGCAATCAAGTCGGCGAACTGCCAGAAGGAGAGCTTCACACCGCGGAAGGGTCCCTTCCAGGAAGTGACCAACGTAAAGAGGTTCATGCCGCGACTGAATAAAAAGAGCGCCAGCGCTCCGCCGATCAGACCGCCGTGAATGGCGAGGCCGCCTTGCCAGATCTGATAAATCTCGGACAGATGCTGAGAATAGTGATCCCAGCGGAATGCAACGTAATAGAGTCGCGCAAAGATGATGGCAATGGGGATCGTGAGCAGTACAAAATCCAAAAGGTCATCGATAGTCAAGTGCAAATTGCGTCGTTTGACTTCGCGGTTGGCAAGGATGATACCCACGATGATGGCGACCACGTACATCAGACCGTACCAACGGATGGACCACGGCCCGATATTGACAATCACAGGGCTCATACGTTTAGGTTTGTCCTCCTTGATACAGGCATTGTAGACGATGTTCAAGAGCGGGTCAAACGTGAATACGATTGCTACAGGGTTCCTATCCAGGGGTCATTCGCTCTTACTCGGGCGACTGAGGAACTGAAGAATCTCCTCCGTCGGCTCAGCCATGCCATAAATAGCTGTCTTCCTCCTCGCGCGCCAGGCCCAGCAGCTGTCGCCGTAGGACCAGTGCCACCACTCTCCCGCATAGTTTGTGAATCCAGCCTTCGTCATCAAATCAATGAGCAGTTTCCTATTCCCTCTGGCTTTCTCTGAAAGCTTCGGATCATAGGTTGCAGCTACAGGGCGCATCTTCTCTCGCTCCTTCCCGTAGGGCGAGGTCATATCCAGCTCTTTTCCCTTCGGGCCCACAAGCGTGACATCCACCGCGCCACCCGTGCAGTGCCCCGGAGGCGTCTTGGCATCGGGCGGATGCACAAAACGATTCGTCTGGCGCCTCAAGATGTTCTCTGGCCACTTAGGATGATCTTTCTTAAAGCCCTGGTAGACGTCGTTATAGATGAAACGCTGATACTCAGGCGTGCGATACGTACTCCAAATGAGAAGCGTGTGCCCTTTGGGAAGAAGCTTCTGCGCCCGGTTGAGCATCACCGCGATGGTCTTACGGACATAAAAGAGCCGAGGCCTGCCCATCCGATCTGTCTCTTTGCTTAAGAGCAGGCCTGGGCAACGTGCTCTGACACTTACTAAAGGCTCGCCGCATTCGACAATTTTGATCTTATCTACCTCGCGGATGGGCTCGATGATCGACAGTCTTTGAACCCGTACAGCCATAGGTTGTAGATGTAGCAGATATGAGACTTCTTTTCAAACGTCTTGCTTTGAGCGCGCCTCTCTCGTTAGCATGTGAAGTGCTTCCGTGGGGGTTACGATGTCCAAGCTCACGCCGATGATGCAGCAGTACTTCAAGCTCAAGTCCCAACATCGGGACGTCATCTTGTTCTTTCAGTTGGGGGAATTCTACGAGACGTTTTACGAGGATGCAGAGCTCTGTGCCCGCGAGCTGGATATCGTCCTCACGAAACGAGACGAATCCCCCATGGCCGGTGTGCCCATCAAGAAGGCCCATTCGTACATCAATCGTCTACTCAAGAAGGGCTTCAAAGTCGCCATCTGCGATCAGCTCCAAGATCCGGAGGAAGCCAAGGGCGTGGTTGACCGGGATGTGGTGCGCATTGTCACTCCAGGGACCGTGCTTGATGAAGAAGTGCTTGAACGTGGCAAGAGCAATCACATTGCTGCGCTCTTTGCGGCAAACGAAAGAGTCGGCCTTGCCGTGGCCGATGTCTCCACTGGAGAATTTCGTGCGACAGAGCTGAATTCTCTGCTGGAGGCCAAGGATGAGCTCGCGCGCCTACAGCCCACGGAACTGGTTCTACCCCGCGATCACGATGCCAAAGACCTGAATCAAGATCCGGAGCACCACACGGCCGTGACGGAGCTGGAGCAGCACCACTTTCAACCCACTATAGTCACAGAGCATTTTCAGCTGATCTCCCTGGATGGCTTGGGGTTGACGCCTCTGGCTGCTCGCGCGGCAGGTGGCCTCTTACGTTATCTGAAAGACACCCAAAAAGAAGGGCTCAACCACTTGAACCCTCCGGCATTCTACTCCACGTCCGAGCAGATGGGGCTTGATCCCTTCACCCAACGCAATCTAGAACTCGTAAGAGAATTGCGCACGGGCGGAGAAGAACAGACGCTGCTCGCCGTGCTCAACGAGGCGATCTCGGGTATGGGGGAGCGACTCCTGCGCAAGTGGATCTTGAGCCCACTACTTGACCGAAGTGCCATTGAAAAGCGTCTCGACATGGTCCAACTGTTCTATGAACAAGAGCTGGCCCGCCGTGAGCTCAGGGAGCTTCTTGCTCAGATCTACGATGTGGAGCGTCTCGCGGGGAAATTGGGGTCAAATCGGGCCAATCCTCGGGACTTACTCTCATTGCAGCAGTCACTTGTGCATCTGCCCGGTTTGCGTAAGCAGCTTGCAGAACTTCAAGCTCAGAGCGAAGCCGTGCGATTCCATGAGATTGTGAAAACCCTAGAAGAACTCCAATTACACGATCTCGCTCAGGAACTAGACAGAGCATTGCGCGACGATGCGCCGTTCACTCTCAAAGAGGGTGGCATCCTCAAAGACAGCTACTCTCTGGAACTAGATGCGTTCACCCAGCAAGAGCGCGAATACAAACAGAAGATTCTAGACTTAGAGCGCCGCGAGCAGCAGCGCACGAAGATTTCTTCATTGAAAGTGGGTTACAACACGGTCTTTGGTTACTACCTCGAAGTCACGAAGACGCACTCGAATCGCGTCCCGCCCGACTATATCCGCAAGCAGACTCTCACTCAAGCCGAGCGATACATCACCCCAGAACTTAAAGAGTACGAAGAGAAGATTCTCTCTGCCCAAGAGAAAGCCCAGAAACTCGAGTACGAACTCTTCTGTCAGCTGCGAGATCACGTAGCCCAGCGAGTCAAAGATATTCAGAAATTCGCACAGGTCATTGCCGAACTGGACGTCTATACTGCGCTGGGGGAAGCCGC
>MFGX01000011.1:6594-6820 GCA_001778455.1 Candidatus Fraserbacteria bacterium RBG_16_55_9
GATCGCCCAGGGTCGGCATCCGGTCGTAGAAGTGCTGCAGAAGGGTCAAGAGTTCGTGCCCAACGATCTTAAGCTATCTGAGGGCGAGCTGCTCGTGATTCTCACGGGACCGAACATGTCGGGCAAGTCCACATGGCTCCGACAGAACGCGCTGATTTGTCTCATGGCGCAGATGGGGTCGTTCGTATCGGCGAAGAGCGCGAAGCTTCCCATCGTCGATAAGATT
>MFGX01000011.1:7056-7173 GCA_001778455.1 Candidatus Fraserbacteria bacterium RBG_16_55_9
GACTCTGCTCGAAGATAAACTGCCTGGTGTAGTGAACATGAACGTGGTCGTGAAAGAGTACGGAGACCAAGTGATCTTCTTGCACAGAGTCGAGCGCGGGGAGGCCGAGGGGAGTTA
>MFGX01000011.1:7196-8346 GCA_001778455.1 Candidatus Fraserbacteria bacterium RBG_16_55_9
TTCCGAAAGAGGTCACGGACGAAGCGAGCGAGATCTTACATAAGATCTTGCAGGGCAATCCGTTGGAGGCGATTGAAGGGAAGAAGCCGCGGAGCCCGAGAGTAATTAAGCAGCCTGCGCTCTTCGGCGGCGAGCCACATCCAGTCATCGAAGAGCTTAAGAAGATTGACACCAACAAGCTGACCCCGATTGAAGCGTTAAATCTGTTGAACAAGCTGAAGGAGAAGATCTAGTCAGGCTGGCACTAGACACTGAGTGATGTTGATGTTATAATGTCAACATCATAAGGTGATTCTTGATGGCTTTTGTGAGAACTCAAGTGTATCTGACGCAGGAACAGCATACGTCCTTGAAAGAAGAGGCTCGGAAGCAGGGAGTCTCACTGGCGGAATTTCTGAGGTGCGTGGTCGACGAATATCTCCATCAGGCTAAACCCAAAGAGGAGTTCATGCAGATCGTTGCTCTCGGGCGAAGTGGACGGCGCGACGTATCCGAGAAGCATGATAAATACGTAGCGGAAGCACTCAAATCCAAGCATGTTCGTTGATACCTCCGCGTTTTACGCTCTGGCCGATAAGAGCGATCGCAATCACAGAGCAGCTAAAGCCTCTTATGAAGAGGTCATTGGTCAGAAACGTCTGATCACCACGGATCACGTGCTTGTGGAGTGCTGGGTCTTAATCGGGAGTAGGCTCGGCAGAGGTAAAGCCTTGGCATTCTGGGATGGCCTGCAATCTGGCATTGCCTCACTGGTGATTGTGCAGGGTGGAGATCTCGAAGCAGCCAGAAGAATCATGGAAGATTTCAAAGATCAAGATTTCTCGCTCGTGGACGCGACCAGCTTCGCCGTGATGGAGAGAATAGAAGAGAGAGAGGCTTTCGCTTTCGATGCACATTTCAGAATCTACCGATTTGGGGAAAGGCGAAGTCGGTCTTTCACAGTGTTACCGGCGAGCGGTCACCAGCGATGATACGCGGGATGCCCGGGTTTTACGGCCACGAACGTTCCCCGACTCGTCGCACAGATTTTCCCATGCGCAATCAATTTCCCATCTACCACGGCACGATCGTCTTGTGACTCGACCACCGTTGCGACAAGTTGGATTGGGTCGTCCGTCGGCGTCGGTCGCAGCATCTTGATGGCATACTC
>MFGX01000012.1:0-682 GCA_001778455.1 Candidatus Fraserbacteria bacterium RBG_16_55_9
CTATCAATCGGGTGCCACCATCACCTTTGAAGAAGTTGGCAGTCTTGCACTGAGCAGAATTACTTTTGCCGTAGGGTAAAGTGGAAACAGGCTCCGCCTGCAGGGCCATTCTCAGCCCAGATTCTCCCGTCGTGAGCTTCTGTAAGCGCCTTGGCAATGGCCAGGCCTAGACCGGAGCCACCCGTGGATCGCGAACGCGATTTGTCCTCTCGATAGAACCGGTCAAATACATGAGGCAGATCTTCCTCCGGGATCCCGGGTCCGCTGTCGCAGACGCTCACCTGAATATACTGGTCATCGGGAGCCGACGCCTTGACGTGAATCTCTCCTCCTTTGGGTGTATAGCGCGTCGCGTTGCTCAATAAGTTCAGGAGGACTTGCTCGATCCGCTGTACATCGGCCTGTACCGATGGCAGATCCGAGGGTATTTCGACCAGCAATTGGATCTGTTCCTCTTCCAGTTGTGCGCCGATGGTGGTCTGTATGTGATATAGCAGTTGCCTAAGATCGCACGGTGTCTTGTGAATTGAGAGTTGTCCGGCGTCAGCCAGAGCCAACTGGTGCAGATCATCCACGAGTCGGCTCATCAGCAGGGTCTTACTGTGTAATCCTGCAAAGCTTTCACCTGTGGATGGCAATACACCATCCATGAGGCCTTCCAACCCCGCACGTACGATGCTGA
>MFGX01000012.1:690-3085 GCA_001778455.1 Candidatus Fraserbacteria bacterium RBG_16_55_9
CGCAACTCGTGGGCAATATCGGCAATCATCGTACGTTTAACCTGTTCGGCTTTTTCTAGGCTGGACGCCATCGTGTTGAAGGACCCTGCCAGGTGCCCGAATTCGTCCTGGCTGTGTACTGAGACCCGATGGCTTAACTTGCCTTGGCTGATCTGGCGGGCGGCTTCATCCAGTGTTCGCAATGGAGCTGTCGTCTGGCGCAGCAAGAAAAAAACGAGTAGCAGGGCGATGCCCCCTGCTGCTATGCCGGTTAGCCAGAGAGCTCCGCGGGCGGATTGAACGAACTCTTCCTCCAAGGGACCTCTCGATTGTCTCGGTCGCAAAGCAATGATGGTACCCACAGACTGGTCTTCCACTTGGATGGGAGTGGACAAGCTCAATTCGGATGCGGGGATCCCCAGGGTGAGAACATGTTGTCCCACCCAGTTCTCATTGGGCGCGAGGATGACCTTCCCGTCATTGTCCGTGAGGAGAAATGGCGGTGGTGGCTGACCGGAACCGGCTCTCTGATGAAATAGCTGTGTCAAGCCGTTCCAGCTCCCCGTGCGCCGATAATAGTCGGCGAAAAAACGCGAGAATTCATCGGCCTGTCTGTAAGCACTGCGCACGGTGAAATCCTCAAACGCTTGGTTGATTGCGCGATTGACGAGGAAGTAACCCAATCCCGTCGTCAGCAAGATGATGATGCCAAATGACAAGATCAACTTGGCTGGAAACGATAGTTGGCGTATGAATGCCATCACGGACCACCGCTGTCCCATTCGAAGCGGTCGGCTAGTGCCTGAGCCAGTGCATGGCTTAGAGGAATCCCTAGATCTGGATTGGGATTGAACAAGATTGTGTGCACAGTAACGAGCTTAAAGAGATCGCTCTCCGTGAGATTTGAGGCAATTAGACGGTGGCTGAGCGCTGTGGCAGCGCCTACACGTAGCTCATCGCTGGTCTCAGAGATCGATAGTTCAAGCAGACGATCGATCGGTGGTCCCTCAGGTTGGGTGAACCGTTCTGCCATTGCACTTGCTGCTGCCTGCCGGAGTTCAGGGGTCGCTCCACGAGACGCCCAGGCCATCAGTGCTTCATCCGGCTCGCTGTTAACGAGGAGCTCTTTCTGCAGCGCGACCGCAAAGGCGTTTCGCACTTCGGCCACAGATCCATCAACGGCTAGACTTCCAATCGCAATGCGTTGCCCGTTGGTAAATGCTTGCAATGACTCCAACGGAAGATTGCCTAGTGCAGTGGACTGCATGAGGGCTTGAGCCGCTGCTAGCCTCACTTCCGCCGTCACGCCGTCCAAGGCCATCCCATAAAGCTTCTCCAAGTTCACCCCTGCCAAGAGTAAGGTCAAGGCGGGGACTGCCGCTTGGCGCAGTTCCGCTGAGGTCCCTTCGCTTGCGAGATGCATCAAGAGGCTTACGTCGGGCGGGTCACGCCGTAGCCGATCTGCCAATGCCTGGCTGGCAGCTTGGCGCAGCTCGGGAGTCGCGCCTTGAGAGGCAATAACAATGAGCGCGGATGTACTTACATCGGGCGCTCGAGAGATTCCTCGCTCTATCGTGTCAAAGGCCTTATGAATGTCGTTTATACTTGAATTGAGTGCGAAGATGCTGCCACTCTTCAATGATTTCTCAATCTCTGCGGCATAGCGGTTAACTTGATGGTTCAGCAATTGCCTCGCCGTGAATTCACCGCCCACTTCTGCCGTCACAATTAACAAACCTCGCTCTGCATCGAGGAGAGCCCTAAAACGCGCGAGTGTGTCCAGAGCTTCGGTAATTTGACCTTGCCTTGCCTCTTGAGCCAGTTGGTCGAGAAATCCATTCAGCTCGGCCAGATCCCTCGTCGCTCGGCCACGTTGAGCGGCATAGACCTGGACGAGCGCTCGCGCAGCTGCCGAGCGATATTCCTCCGTGAGTGAGCCGTTCGCAGCAATCGATGTCAGTTGATCCAGTGGATCGCTGAGTCGCTCCAAGAACCCAAAGAATGTGTAGATCCCCGTGAGAAAGTTGCTTGCAGCCATCCGAAAAGCCCTGAGTGAACCGTCGAGCGCAAGATCGGAGACGCGAATAGCCTGACCATTGGCGATCGCTTCCACTTGCGATTGGGCCTGTGGAGTGACCAAAGCGCTACGCAATAGGACGAAGACCGCTTCGGCCTCCGCTTCAGCCAGTTCTTCGCTGGAAGCAATGGCAACCGAACTGACCAGTGTATTTAGATTTATCGATCGCCGCCCGACCGCGCCAACGAGTGCCTGGACAAGCGCCGGGTGCGCCGCTTGTCGCAGTTCTTGAGTCTCACCTGTTGCAAGTACCTCCAAGTTCCTAAGGGGTAGATTGGCGTTCAAGAGTTTTTCAGATAACACCGAACCGGCGGCAGCGCGCAGTTCGGGAGCGATCTT
>MFGX01000012.1:3122-6947 GCA_001778455.1 Candidatus Fraserbacteria bacterium RBG_16_55_9
CAGTCGATTTGGCGCAGCTGTTCCTCGAAGGCCGCTGCCGCAGCAGCGCGGATCTGTGCATTTGCCCCTTGAACTCGCTCCGGGAGGGCCACAATGCTGCCGCTCGTGATATCTATTAACGTTTCTTCATCCAATGCGAAGAGAGGAGAACGCTGCAGGCGTTGGACGAGCGCCTGTGCAACTGCCAGTCGGTACTCTGATGTGGCACCTGAACTCGCTTCTGTCAGCAATTCTTCGTTCGAATATACGGAGTTTGCTAGCGCGATTGTTAACGCTACAATCGCTGCCCTGCGCAGCTCCGGTGAGCTGCCCCCAATGGCCAATTGCGATAGGGCTTCGAGTGAAAGATCGCTTTGTTGCAGGCGCTGGCTGAGCATTTCGCTCGCAGCTTGACGCACTTCAGGGAACTCACCGGAGGTCGCGAGCCTCTTCAGCTCGTTGAGATCAACGGATGCTTGCACCCATCGGGCAGCCAGCGCGCGCGCTGCGGGGCTTCTTAGTTCGGTCGAAGCCCCCTGGAGCGCCATTTGGCGTAGCTGTTCATTGGTCAGATTCGATGCGACTAAGGGAGGTGTCAGGGCGAGTGCTGCTGCTTCGCGCACCTCCGGAAGCGCGTCTTTTGCGGATAACTCCATGAGCTCGTCGAGAGGCTTGGAGAAGGACAAAGAGCCTGTGGCAGCTAACGATAGGACGACCAGCGCCGATATGAGTCGAATCTTCATCGCGTTCAACTCCTTTCGCTCGTAGTTACGGTAAACGGGTCCACCGCGTCGCGCAACGCGTCACCCACATAGTTGATGGATAACACGCCCACGAAGATGAAGAAGCCCGGAATGAGAAGCCAAGGATGAAACTGGATTTGATATTGGAAATTCTGCTGCAGATCTCCCATGAGAAGGCCCCAGCTCACCAAAGGCTCTTGAATACCGAATCCAAAATAGCTTAGCACGCTCTCTAGCAGGATCACGCTCGGCACGCTTAACGTGGCCGATACGATGAGGTAGCTGAAGGTATTGGGCACGATATGTTTGAAGATAATGCGCATGTCACTGAATCCTAGAGCACGAGCAGCTTGAACGAACCCTTCTTCTCTAAGTGCCAAGAACTGTCCGCGCACTACTCGGGCTAACGGTGCCCACGCGACGAGCATTAGGATCAGAGCAATCCCCCAGAAGCGGGTGCTGGCTGGCAACTCGGTAGGCAGAGCAGCGGAAAGGGCCAATAATAGCGCCAGCCTCGGTAGCGACATCGCCACTTCTACCGTCCGCTGAATGAGCGTGTCGACCCCACTCCCATAATAGCCGGAGAGTCCGCCCAGCAAGATTCCAAAGGCAAAGCTGATGCCGACCACCAATACGCCGATTCCCAGTGAGATCTGACCACCGATCAGGGTGCGGGACAACAGATCGCGCCCAAAGCGGTCCGTGCCGAAGAGGAAGAGTTGGCCTGGTGATGCGGATGGCTGGCCCGCCCCGAAAAAGTGGAGATCTGTGCGGAAAAGCCCTAGAAATTGATAAGGCTCACCCTGAACGAAGAACCGCAGATAATACTTCTGGCTCGTGTCCTCGGCATACCCCTTCACACCCGTAAGTGGGTTGTAGGTGCGTTGCAGGCCGTAGACAAAGGGTCGAAGCCCATCGAAGTGGATCCAGCCGATCATGGGTGGAATGTAGTCATACGCCAAGTCCTGTGAATCGGCATGAAAGTTGGTGGCTGTATAAGGACTGAGAAATTCACCAAAGAGAACGAGCAGAACTAGCACCAGAAGGACGATACCGAAAACGAAGCCGGCTCGATGCCTCCGGAAGCGCGCCCAGACCAACTGACGTTGCGAATGGACGGCTGTTACAATGGGCTCGGGTTCTGAGACGGATTCTGGCTGTTGCTCAACGGGCGCTTGGGGTAGAAGTAGTTCTCTCATGGATTTCATTGATACCGAATCTTCGGGTTGACCCAGGCCAAGAGCAGATCCGCGAGTAAATTCCCGAGGATGAGAACGACGCTAAAGAAGAGCAGACCCGCCATGATCACGTACTGATCGCCCTGTCTCAATGCGGTCCAGTAGACTCTCTCCACGGTCGGCAGCTGCAGGATCATCGCGGCCACTAGAGTCCCTTCGAACATCGAAGGAATCCAGTAACCGAACATGCTGATCATGGGGTTGAGCGCGTTCTTAAGAGCATGTTTGTAAAGTACCACTCGTTCACTGAGCCCCTTGGCCCGCGCTGTCTGAATATAGGGCTCGCTGAGCACAGTGAGCAGCTCGCTCCGCATGTAGCGCATAATGGCGGCAAAGTTGGCTGCGCCGATCACGAGCATGGCCGGCCAGAGATGCCAGAGAAGATTGAAGGATTTCTCCCAGCTCCAGGGCGCGGAGACGAGGTTCCCATCGAAAAGTCCAGAGACCCCCAAGCAGATCGTGTTACCCACTTGAGTGGACTGCCAGCAATGCTGGCCCACTTGAAAGACAACCACCAATAGCCACAGCAGCGCGATGGCCAGGAAGAAACTCGGGATGGAAAGACCCACAAAGCCCATGAAGTTCACGATGTAATCGCGCCAAGAGCCTCGACGAGTCGCGGCGTAAATGCCTAAGGGAACAGCCAACAGCCAGGTGAGGATCATCGCGCCGAAGCTGATCACAATCGTCCAGAGGAGCGGCGTGCCGCTCTGCCAGTTGCCGGAGGTGAAAAGTTGCTCGATGACCGACTGCTGGTTCTGAAACGAGTAGCCAAAGTCCAAGCGGGTTATGATCCCCCAAAGCCACATGCCGTACCGGAGGGGAAGCGGCTGGTCGATGCCTGTGCTTTCCACACAGCGCTGGTATTGCGCTTCGTCTTGAAGGCGGAGTGGAGTACAGAAGTTGCCTGGTTGGATCGCAGTGATTAGGAAAACGATCCCGGAGATCACCAGCAACAGCGGTATTGTGTAGAGCAGTCGCCTCAACACGTAGCCAAGCATCTTCCAGCCGCTCCTTCACGGAGAAGGGTAAGGGGTCTTCACTTACGGAAGACGATCTCTGGGTTTAGCAGCGTAGTGTTCTGTACTGTCCCAGTGAAGTTTCCCACGCGATCCGCGCGATAGGCCTCCAGTCCCTGAGCATTGTAAAGGAAGATCATAGGTTGATTCTGGGCTACTACGGTTTGGAACTGGCTCAAGAGGTCGTAGCGCTCGGAAAGGTCGAGGGATTGAGCTTGCTGCTCCAATAATCGATCGACCTGGAGCTGCCAGTCTGGGACATCTTGACCTGTCTCGTCAGAGTACTTCCAGAAGTGGAGAGTTCCTGTCGATTGATACACGGCACGCAGGAGGTTTGGATCGCCATCGCCCCCGTTAATCGTGATGCGGACTGCCTCATACTGCGGGGGGCGGCTGCCCACCAACTGATCAATTACAGCGTTGAGGTCCAGAGGACGAACGTTCACTTTGACCCCGATCTTCGCTAGGTCGTTGGCAAAGAGCACCGCGTCATTGGTCAGTACTGTCGAACCCTGCACGGTAAGCATGGTGAATTCAACGAGCGCGCCATCCGCAAAGTGCCTCATGCCCTGTGCATCCTTCTGGAGTCCGATCTGATCCAGGAGCTGGGCGCCCTGGCCCAAGTTGAACCCAAATGAAGGGAAGCCCGTCGCATCTCCGATCCAAAATGTCTCTGAGATCCCTGGACCGTAGCGGGATTCACCCAAGCTGTTCAAGTTGGCAGAGATCATCCCTTGGCGATTTGCCGCGTACGCCATCGCCTGGCGGAATCGCACATCGCGGAAGAGAGCACGCAGGTCTAGGTCTTCGGTATCTTGATTGAAGGTGATCACGTTGCTGTCCACT
>MFGX01000013.1:0-122 GCA_001778455.1 Candidatus Fraserbacteria bacterium RBG_16_55_9
AATGGGGCTCCCAGTTCCGGGTATTGGCGAATCAGCTGGCGCGCCCGAATCGCCAGCTCTTCGAGCTTGTCTGTGCTTACACGTTTCTCGATCTCGTTAAAGAGAGCCTGAGTCTCGGGCAG
>MFGX01000013.1:295-508 GCA_001778455.1 Candidatus Fraserbacteria bacterium RBG_16_55_9
CCTTGCTCTCCGCGTGATTCACCACCAGATCTTGCAGGGTTTTTAGATAGAAGTTCTTGAGATAATCTCGCTCTTCCAGGCACCAGTCGTCGTAGCAGTCCTCCAGAAAATCGCCGCGGTAGAGAGAGGCAGCTTCCTGCAATAGGATGGCACGTTCGTCGCCCTTACAGTCTTCGGCTTGATCGATTCGCTGCTCGAACTCCTGAACATCCA
>MFGX01000013.1:656-913 GCA_001778455.1 Candidatus Fraserbacteria bacterium RBG_16_55_9
GAGTAGCCCAGCCAATCGTTCGCGCGCTTGAGGCTGATCGCGATGGAGCCAGAGGTAGGCCAACAACTGCTCCACCTTGCGGGTGGCTAGAGTCACCCTCTGCTCATGAGGGCCATAAATCTCCGCTTTGCCAAAGAGATATATTCGTAACACAGCCCCGCCCCTTTTAGGCAGCCTTTCATTATATCACAAGAGCGTCTGAGCTTGAGCTAGCTGTTGGCGGGCACGGGAGGAGGGCGCAATTGCGACTTTTGAAG
>MFGX01000013.1:1013-1122 GCA_001778455.1 Candidatus Fraserbacteria bacterium RBG_16_55_9
GGGTTTTATTTTGAGCATCAAGTCCGAGAGCTCGTTCACGGGGAAACTCCAAGAACTGAGTGCGCTCTTAGATTCTCATCCGGTGCTCGATGAGGCGGGCATGCACCTG
>MFGX01000013.1:1138-3624 GCA_001778455.1 Candidatus Fraserbacteria bacterium RBG_16_55_9
AATATTATCTCTGCCCGGTGGGGTTGGTCTTGCAGGCCATGGTCCCCTCTCTTGTAAGACCTCGAGCGCCGCGAACTCGCCCCCATATTCAGATCAATATCAGCTTGGCCGAGACGCTTCGGTGGATCGAGAGGCTATCTTCCGCAACACCTCAGCAGGCGGCGCTTCTTCGAGCACTGCTGGCCCACGGCCCGACTCCTTCTGTGAATGAGTTACTGGAAGATGTTGGCTGCTCGGAGGCACCGCTCAAGTCGCTAGAAGAGCGAGGGTTGATCACCATCGAGCGACGCCCTGTCGCTCCATCGCGCATATCAGCAGAATTTCACGAGGCAGCCGTGGAGATCTCGCTCTCTGCTGCGCAGCAGGCGTGTCTGGAAGAGATTCGCTCCGGGCTGAAGCGCGGAAGTGGCCGATACTTGCTCCACGGCGTGAACGCCAGCGGAAAAACTGAGATTTATCTCCAGAGCGTGCAACAGGCGCTTGAGTTGGGCAAGCAAGCCATCGTGGTCGTGCCGGAGATCTCTTTGACCCCACAGCTGATTGCTCGATTTCGCTCTCGATTTCAAGAAGGAGTAGCCGTCTACCACAGCCAGCTCACGGAATCTCAGCGAGCACGTGAGTGGCAGCGCCTACGAGATGGAGAGGCTCATGTGGTCATTGGAGTTCGCTCTGCGATCTTCGCCCCATTGGATCGGCTGGGGCTCATCGTGGTCGACGAGGAACATGAATCTACGTTCAAGCAGGACGATCCCGCGCCGCGGTATCACGCGAGAGATGTGGCATTTAAGCGAGCAGAGCTGGTCTCGGCATCTGTGGTGCTCGGGGGCGCCACTCCTTCGCTAGAGAGCTATTGGAGGGCCAAGCGCGGGGGTCTTCGGCTCTTGGAACTGAAAGAGCGGGTGGTGAGTGGGGCGGCTCCGGAAACGACAGTGGTGGACCTGGGTGGCGAGGATCGCTTGATTAGCACAGTCCTCAAGCAACGAATGGCGAGACGCTTGAAGGCCGGCGAACAGTCTCTCTTGTTGCTCAATCTGCGTGGCTTCTCGCGCTGCGTGCTCTGCCGAATTTGCCGGACAGCCCAAAAGTGCCCACGATGCCAGATCGCTCTTGTCTATCATCTGCGAGGCCAGAGATTGCGATGCCATTATTGCGGGCAGACGTATTCCGTGAGCCCCTGTCGTTCTTGTGGTTCGGGGGAATTGGCCTTCATTGGCTCAGGGACGGAGCAAGCAGAGCTCATCCTGCGTGAGACGTTTCCCGGCGCGGCGATCGCTCGCATGGACTCCGACGCTGTGCGCCGGGGCCAACATGGAGCCATACTCGAACAGTTTCGACGAGGAGAGATTCAGATTCTTTTGGGAACACAAATGATCGGTCTAGGGCTCGATTTTCCCAATGTAACCCTGGTGGGTGTGCTCTCGGCAGATACCTTGCTCGATCTACCGGACTTTCGAGCGGGAGAGCGGACGTTTCAGCTCATCAGCCAGGCTGTGGGCAGAGCGGGGCGAGGGGAAAAGCCTGGCGAAGTTGTCGTCCAGACGAATCATCCCGACCACTACGCTATTGCTCAAGCGGCGAAACAAGACTACGCAGCCTTCTATGAAGAGGAACTGATCTTCCGCAAGACACTCAACTATCCGCCGTTCTCACACTTGATCAAGCTCACCTGCGAAGACCGAAAAGAGGAGCGGGCTCAGCAAGACGCCGAAGCGCTGGGCAAAGCGTTGGGTGGAGTTGATGCAAAAGGACTAGAGGTGCTGGGTCCCTTTCAAGCTCTGCCTTATCGAGTGCGGGGGGCCTTCCGTTGGCAACTCGTCCTCAAGACGAAAGACGTGATAACCACCAACGCCTTGGTGCGCGAAACACTGCATGGGGTAGGGTTTTCTGGTCTAGTGAAGGCGGACGTAGACCCACAGAGCTTGATGGTGTGAGTCGGTCTAGCGCACCTCTTCGAACCGGGCGGTGAAGTGGCGCAAATAGGGTGGGGTTTCAGTAATGCGAAGTCCCACAAGTGTTTGGCGCTCTTCGTAGAGTTCTGCGCAGGCTTCGGCCACGTAGTCAATGTGGCTCTGGGTATAGACGCGGCGCGGGATGGCCAGGCGGACCAATTCCATGGGCGGGGGTTCTCCACTGCCGCCGAACATGACGCTCCCGATCTCTACGGCACGAATCCCTCCCTGTCGGTAGAGACCGCAGACCAGCGCTTGCCCCGGAAACTGCTCACGAGGGATGTGCGGGCAGAGATGGCCGGCGTCAATATAGATCGCATGCCCGCCCGGCGGCTCTACGATCTGGTATCCAATCGCTAGAAGCCTCTCGCCAAGATATTCTGTCGATCGGATGCGATACTTCAAATAATCCTCATGGATCACTTCTTCAAAGCCCTGGGCCATAGCCTCCAAATCGCGCCCTGCGAGCCCTCCATAGGTGACGAAACCCTCCGTGAGGATCAAGAGCGCATCGGCTCGCTTCGCCAGTTCCTGGTC
>MFGX01000013.1:3647-7716 GCA_001778455.1 Candidatus Fraserbacteria bacterium RBG_16_55_9
TGTTGACCAATCCATCTTTCTTGGCGCTGATCGTGGCCCCATCGGCCAGATCGAACATGTCGCGGACAATCTGGCGCACGGAGCGTTCCCCCTGCCCGGCTTCTCGAAGCTTGATGAAGTAGGCGTTTTCCGCGAAGCGGCAGGCGTCCAAGAAGAACGGAAGGTCGTATCGATCGCAGATCTCCCGAACAGCGCGCAAATTCTCCAAGCTTACGGGCTGGCCCCCGCCGGAGTTGTTGGTCACGGTCATCATGCAGAGCGGAATCCGTTTGGGACCGACCCGTTCGATCAGCTCTACGAGCTTTGCGATATCCATGTTCCCCTTGAACGGATGGCGGGTCGTGGGGCATTTCCCCTCGTCGATCACCAGATCCACAGCGGTGGCGCCGGAGTGCTCGATATTCGCCCGAGTCGTGTCGAAGTGGTTGTTGTTCGGCACGACTTTCCCAGCTCCCCCAACCAACTCAAAGAGAATCCGCTCGCTGGCTCGTCCCTGGTGGGTGGGCAGAATGTGCTCGAATCCCGTGAGCTCTCGCAGCACCCGCTCAAAGCGGTAGAAGCTCTCGGCCCCTGCATACGACTCATCACCCTGCATCATGGCCGACCACTGAAGACTGCTCATCGCGCCCGTTCCGCTGTCGGTGAGTAAGTCGATGAGCACATGACTGGCATGGATGTTGAACACGTTGAAATGGGCGGCGCGTAGGATCTCTTCCCGCTCCTCGCGTGTGGTCATGCGAATCGGTTCGACGACTTTGATCTTAAAGGGCTCGATGATCGTCTTCATGCGGATCTCTTCAGTATACTGGCTCTCCCAGTCCAAGCCACCCGAATCCAGCTAGGATACGACCATGAGGCTTCTTGACATGCTCCTTGACTCGTCGTAGGAGGCACGTTGAACCTTCTTCTAAAGTTCGTCATGTACTAGGGTGACGAAGCGAGGAGGGTTCAAACGTGAGACACCTAAGCATCGAGGAGCGGTTGGGAGCCACACGAGATCGGGCACTCACCCGATGGCTTGCAGGCCAAGCGAGTAGAGTGGCGAAGTCGGTACCAGTTCGGCCCGTTGGCGAGCGTAACTCCAGACTACGGGTGTTCATCATGATGGCTATTGCAATGACCTTAGCTGTAATCACAGGGCACTATGTTGCGAAACCCTAGAGCTGGTCTACGAGGAGGAAGAGGACACCACCCCCGAACGAGTGTCTCTTCCTCCTCCCCCAGTTTGCCGCTCATTCGGAGTGCTCTTGGTAGAGCCGTTTGAACCCATTGTAAAATACAGTCATTCACTACAGTGAGGAGGCTCGGAGGGGATGGACCCGGAGACCCAACTCATAGAAGGAGTGGCTCAGGGAAATGAAAGGGACTTTGAAGAGCTCTTCCGGCGATATCAAGCTCGATTGGGCTCGTTCTTCCTGCAACGAACCCGGGATCGCCACGCAACAGAGGAACTGGTGCAAGAGACGATGCTGGTCGTCTGGGAGCGCGCGTCCAGCTTTAACAGCAGCTCGCGGCCATCGAGCTGGATCTTCGGGATCGGATACCGGAAATACTTGGAATGGTACCGGAGGAACTCGAAATCGAATCAACTCTACCGGAGCGAAGCCGAGCAAGATCCAGAAGAGCTCCCTCGGGAATCGAAGAATGAAGTTAGCGAGCAGATTGGACGTGAGACGTTGAGCGAGCAGGTGCGACAGGCCCTGGGAGAGCTGTCCGAAGAACATCGAGCCGTGATCGATCTGACATTTCAGCAAGGGCTCTCTTACGGGGAGATCGCCCGGATTCTGGGAACCCAGCCGGGCACGGTGAAAAGCCGCATGTTCTACGCCAAAGAGCGATTAAAAGAGATTCTCATCCGTCGAGGGATGAAAGGAGATGAGCTATGGCAGATCTCGAGGGGCGTATAGAGAAAGGGGATGGCGGGCATCGCGAATTCCTTGAGCTGTTACCTTGGTACCTGAACAAGACCTTGGAGCCCGAGGAGCGAGCTCGAGTCGAGGATCACCTCCGTAAGTGTTCGACCTGTCAACGGGAGCTGGGAGAGCTTACGGGCTTACGGCAGGCCGTCACGATAGAAGAACCGCAGCTCTCTGGGGCACTCGTTCAGGGGGCCATGAGAAGAATCCGTGCTCGTCGGGACCCCGAAACCCGCGAGAGCATCAGCGGGTGGTGGCGAGGCTTTCTCCGGCCGCGGCTGGCGCTGTCACTCTCTGCCTTGGCCGTGGTGTTTCTGGGGTTGGGCGTCTTCGTGGGTTTTCAGTTCGGGGTCAATCGCGCTGCCATCGGGGGTGCTCCGGCACCGGGGTTTCAATCGGCGCATACCACCGATCAGTATTTTGCCTTCCCGCGGGCCATCCTGATCCGGGGAACCTTGACCATGCAAGTGGGGAATCGACCGCTGGAAGAAGAAGATTTCACGCTGGAAAAGCAAGAAGATGGCCGACTGCTTCTCACTTCAAACATTCAGGCGAACGAGCTGGCTGCGGTCCAGAATCTGCAATTGACCTCAGATTCGCGTCCTCTCTCGTACAGCTTGCAAGGACCTCTCGTCTACCGGGGCATTCGAGCCGAGGCGGGCTTCACAGACGATCAAGCGAATCTCTCTGTCTGCTGCGCGACCACGGCCGCCGGTCAGGAAATCTCGCGCAGAATCGTCCAATTGGATGACTTCCCCGTACTGTACGACTTCAGCGTGATGAGCCATTTTGCGCTCATGCAACGGGTCTTGGCTGAGCAACTCGCGCGAGGCATATCGCCGAACGAGTTGAAGTTCTCGGCGATCACTCCTCAGGCGTTGCGAGTGGAGCCGCTCTGGGTGGAAGACATCCAGCCAGCAACGCTCACCAGCCAAGGGCGCCTGCTCTCTGTGACAAGATATAGTCTGGCGATCGGGCAACAGAAGGAGAACCCGCTGCGGGTGAATCTCTACGCGCTCGACAACGAAGAGCTTCTCGCGATCTACATCCCCGTGCAGCCGCGATTGGCTTCTTCCTCAGCCATCTTTGCTTACAGAAGCGATCTCTACCCACAGGGGCTTGAGATCCCGCAGACGCCGTGAACGCGAGGAATCGTCATGATGCGTAAACATCTGGCACGCTGGTTCGGCCTTCTGTTCAGCAGCTCACTCTTGCTTATGATTTCCGTCGGCTGCGATCTGACCAACATCTCTTTGGCAAGTATCGACTTAGAGAGCTTCGATGCTAGCGAGGTCTTCACGCAAGAGTTCGGCTACTTAGGCCAACGCATCGTACTGGAGAATCTACTGGGCAAGATCTCTGTAGAAGGGGTGGAGACAGCGGTACGCCCATTCATTCGCGTGGACGCCGTCAAGAAGGTCCGGGGCATAAAGCTAGAAGAGGTCCAGATTTTCATAGAGCAGGACCCAGGCGAGATCCGTATCCGCACAGATCTCCCGGGTACCGTGCGCAGGAACTTAAAACTATTCCCGCCGCGCATTGAAGACCAGGTGGGCTGGGTCGAGTTCACCCTGAAGATCCCGCAGGACGCACAGCTCAGTCTGGGTCAACGAGCTGGGGGGATCGAGATCTCCGGGTTTGGAGGAGAGCTGGAAGCCTCCACCCAGTTAGGGGATATCTCTGTCCGCGATTCCGCTTTTGGCACGCTTGTACTGACTTCTCAAGCGGGGGCGGTCCACGTGGGTGCCATTTCCGCCGCCGAACTTTCGGTGAGCATGCAGTTCGGGGATTTCGAGCTTTCAAATGCAGCGGTTACCACTGCGCGAGTCTCTGCTCAGGCGGGAGGCATTACGGTCTCTGGCAGTCAAGGCGCTAGGATCACGGCCTCGACTCAGGCGGGCTCGATCTCTCTTTCGAGTTCACAATTCGACAGCGTGGATCTAGAAACCCAGGCAGGAGACATTGATCTCGCCATCACGGGGCTTAAGGAGGGCAAGCTTAGGACTCAGCTTGGAGGGATTCATGTGGAGTTTGCCCATCCAGATGCTCTAGATCTTGAGGCGAAGACGCAGTTGGGCGGAATCAAGCTTCATGGATTGGGGCCCGAGAGCGGTGCTCAAGTGAAGTGGGGCGGCTCTTTGCCTGGCCAGATG
>MFGX01000013.1:7807-11845 GCA_001778455.1 Candidatus Fraserbacteria bacterium RBG_16_55_9
GCCGAGAATATGAAGCGAGTGTTGCAGCTACCTGCCGTCAGTCTCTTATTGGTTGGAGTCCTCTTGGCAAGCGGTTTCGTCTCCAGCCCGGCGTCACGAGCGCAGAATCTACCCTCTAGTGCCAAGATCGTTGGCGCTCCGCTCATCGAAACACCCGGAAGACCGGGAGGAGAGCTACGCGATGCTTCGGCGAGCGTCCCGCGGAGCTTGAACCCGTATGTAGAATTCAGCGATCTCGCTCTGCTTCTGCAAGCGCATCTAGTGGAAGTCAATCCATTGACGTTGGCCGTCGAGCCGGCTCTGGCAGAATCTTTTGCCACTTCCGAGGACAACACGAAGCTTACGATCACGCTGCGTGAGGGGTTGCGGTGGTCCGACGGCGAGCTGCTCACTATGGATGACATTCTGTTCACGTTTGTGGATGTGCTCCAAGATGAAGAGTTGTTGAGAAGCCTTCAAGAATTTGGGGTGGACATCTCCCCGCCCCCGTTTCAAGTAGTCCCAGTAGATGAGCGCACGTTTCGCTTTGATTTTAGTGCTCCTGTTGCCGACCAAGCGTTGGGAGATCTAACGGGAATTGCTACGGTCCTGCCCAAGCACAAGTTGGCTGGCACCGTGACGAAGCTCAATCCCAACGCGGCACCCGATGCCTTTGCCCGTGCCTGGGGGCTGCTCAGCACAACAGCGGATCAAATTGCGGGACTAGGACCTTTTCGTGTCAAAGAGATCCAGAAGACGGGCATCCCCTTCATCAGCGAAAGGGCCACGGCCATCGTCCTGGAAAGAAATCCCTATTATTGGAAAGTCGACTCCGCGGGGACACAGTTGCCCTATGTTGATCGCTTCACACGGAGCTTCGTTGCAACCAGCGCAGATGCAGTGGCTAGGCTCAAGAGCGGGCAGATCGATCTTCTCGGTGGGGTAACGGTGGCGAATGCTGTAGGGCTGGCGGATCAGCCGGGATTGCAGCTCGTGGTTTATGGGCCTGTCCCCACCATCACTCTTCTCTCCTTCAATCAAGACAGTGCCGATCCTGACCTAAAAACGCTCTTTCGAGATGCGCGATTCCGACAGGCGGTAGCGTACACGCTGGACCGTCCGACTCTCTTGCAAGGTGTGCCGGAGCGTGCGCCGTTCTTCGCTCCCCGTGAGAGCTTCGTGCATCCCATTTCGCCCTTCTTCAATGAGGCGGCGACGGCCAAGTTTGAGTTCGACCTGGGGAAGGCGAAGGCCCTCCTGGATGCCATCGGCCTCCGGGATACAAACGGCGATGGGGTTCGAGAATTTTCGAGTGGGAAACGCGTGGCTTTCGAATTGATCACCAACGACAACAATCCCGTTCGCGTGGAAGCAGGCAAGCTCATGCAAGTGAACTTACAGCAGATCGGGATAGAGGCCGATTACAGACCCATTCCATTCGATGAGGTCGTGCAAAGACTCGACATCGAGGGACAGGAGCCAGACTATCAGGCGGTCATCATCGGCTTCGGGGTGGGCGGCTCTCTGATCACGCCTGGGTATCTGCAGGATCTGTTCGGCTCCCAAGGGGATGTCCACATCCAGCGATTCTCGGATGCCCAGGGGGAAGATCTTCCAGCGACTCAGCGCCGCATCGATGAGATCTTGGCGAATCCCGGAAGCACGCCCGAGGAACGCACTGGGCGCCTGAACGAGCTTCAACAAATCCTCTCTGAGGATCTCTCGCTCATTCCTCTCTGGAGCGAGCGCGCGATCACGGCCATCCGGCCCCAGGTCAAGAATGCTCAAGTCATCAATCACTTCGGTCTCGCCAGTTTCTTGGAAGTCCTGTGGAAGGAGTGATGTGCTGAACCTTATGGGGATTTTCGGCATGCACTAGGTGAGGAAAGGGGAAAGATATGGATAAGGAGAGTGGTCTGGCCGTGAGGAAGCTGCTGGGCGTAGCGACAATGATCACGCTCGTCTGTCTTGGGGTTATGCCACGGGCGGCCGTTGGGGAATCCTTCTCGGGGGGCGGTGGTCCGCTGCTCTTGGGGGCATTCTTGGACCTGAGCGAACTGGAGCAAAGCCTCCAGGGGATCGTCAAGATCCAAGGGGATTTCAATCTGGGAGAGAATCAATCTCTCTTTTTGCTCCGAGGTGGCGGCGGTTTTGGAGGCAGCACACTGCGCCTAGGTGGGATGGGGATGGAGGGCTCGTGGACCTTTCCCGTGCTGGGAGAGTCGGCGTTCGACCGGGTGGCGCTAACGCTCGGCGGAGGCGGCTTTCTTATGGATCGGCTCATCGCGGAGACAGATCAGGGAGGAGTATCCCTTGGCATATTGATCGGGGGCGGTGAGTGGCGATTGCATCTGAGCAAGAGTGCTCAAGGAAGTTTTGGGGAGGTCATCCGTCAGCCCGTGAGCTTGGAGCTGCATCGCTCCTTCTGGTTTGCCTCCCCCTATCTCAGTGCGGAGTTTCGCATGCTTGACTTCGTGGGCTTGCGTGTCGGGGCCGGCGTCTGGGCTACCCTAAGCTTCGATGATTGGAATGTCCAGAATGGTCCGCCGGCGGCAGGGGGACCCTTGCGGAATGTGATCTTCCCGGCGCTTCAGTTCATGGTTGTCTTCGGCGGATAATCTCGATGCCGTAGCAATATGTGGAACTTATCTTAATATCACCAGTTTCTTTGCTGGGCTCTGGAAGAGTTTACCGTGGAGGCCTCTGACGGTAGCCACGTAGAGATAGACGCCGTTCGCCGCAAGCTGGCCGTCACTGGTGGTTAAGTTCCATCGTAGCCGTGACCCACTTGTTTCTTGAGTGACGACTCGTTGGCCGTTGAGAGCGAAGATTTCTACTCTCATCGATGTAGCCGCTAAGTCCTGGGCAGAGAAGGTCACGGCCTGATGGCTCATATCTGTGGTGAGGATTACTGAATCCCGATGCGGAGCCTCCGAGGTCAAACCTGCTGCCGAGATGGGTTCCTGCGAGATCCAGATATCCAGCGCCTCAAAGAACTCCTCTCCACTGACTTCTCCTGCGATCCAGGCATCGATGACATCCAAAAACTCTGGATCATCCAAGAGATTGTTGTTGTTCGCATCAAAGCGCTCCAGTCCGGAAGAACCGCCGGAAGGAGGCGGCGTCGGTCTGGGGCCGGGCGCGGAACCGATGGGACCGACCTTGCCCAGCCCGCTTCGTGTCACTTCCACCTGCTGCCCAGACTGAAGGATAATGGAGCTTCCATTGGTCGCCTTGACCGTCACGGGACCCGAATGGGCAGCGATCACGGTCGTTCCTGTCGCCGGAATGTATCCTACGGTGAAGTCCCCCTGGGCTGCCGCAGCCACGATGGCGTTGTCTGTCTCAATCTGATAGGCAAACATGCTGTTCAGAATCTTGAATCGCCCCGCACCCTCGCGCACCTGTAAGCCGAGCACAACCGGAGCGGCTACGATGGCTTGCTGAGCCTGGATATCCAATGCTGCTGTGCTCCCTCCCAGGCAGGGATCACCAAGGAGCTGGAAAAGGAGGACCATAAGCAATAAACCGAGTGCGGATACCTGGTCCCCAATGGCTGCGATGAAGAGCGCGAAAGTGATTACAGTTGCTTCGCAGTCTGCCGTAATATGTACTTCCTGGCCCGGCGCTGCCTGTATGGTGTTACCCTCTTTTATAGGTTGCCCATTAGCGTACAGTTGCCCTCCTCCGCCGCCGCTGGGTGGCATGACGCTTTCTGGCAGGGTGAGCCCTAAACTGAGAACCTCTGCCCGAACGCTGGGAACTGCGCCCTGAATCTGCCCGATGAGTGATATGCCAATGACTAAGACGAAGACCAACGCCCAACGCAACCTGCGCACCTGCTGAAAGTAGCGCATCATTCCTCCTTATTCTGTAGACCCCTTCCCGAAAGCCATCCCCGTGACCGGGCATTATAACAGATAAGCCCTGCGGAGAGAAGCCCTTTGCAGCAGCAGTCTCTGACTGATGCTTGAGTTAAGGTGAGGTGCCTCGGCGGCTGAGCGCAGGTTGGAGGAGAACTTCAGCGATGCCCAGAGCCTTGGGAGATTGCCCTAGCTC
>MFGX01000014.1:0-189 GCA_001778455.1 Candidatus Fraserbacteria bacterium RBG_16_55_9
TCAACGTCGACGTCAACGTCACGAATATCTCCGGAGCACCGCTAGAGTGCGCTGTGGGTGCATTAGTAGACAGTGGGTTTGACGATGTTATACATGATCTCGCGCCAGGGGCAGTCCTAAAGCTTAATCCTGGCGAAGCTGCGACTTGGTTTGAGTTGGCTGAGGACATTGATCCACTTGATGTTCTGG
>MFGX01000014.1:399-606 GCA_001778455.1 Candidatus Fraserbacteria bacterium RBG_16_55_9
TGCTCAGCGCGCTCACTATCTCTGGCGGTCCAATCTTCGATAGCATCACCATCTGGAGCGGCTTTAATGACATTCTTGGACCTGCGACGTTCACGGATATTGAGGTTGTTGCAGCAGGTGGTCCATTACTGCTGATCATCGACCTTGATCCGGCAACCTTTGCCGTAAACGGGCTCATCGCTCTCGCCAATTTCACGATCAACCCTG
>MFGX01000014.1:657-776 GCA_001778455.1 Candidatus Fraserbacteria bacterium RBG_16_55_9
ACTTCTACTCGTTCAGTGTTGAGCTGTCGATACGTCGGGCTGGACTGGAGTTTGGCGCCGAAATCTCTTGGGATGTTGATCCAGCCACCCGCGCCTTTGACTTTGGCGGGTTGGACTTC
>MFGX01000014.1:922-19761 GCA_001778455.1 Candidatus Fraserbacteria bacterium RBG_16_55_9
CGACCTCCGGGGATGAAACGTAGCTTGCTAGATGGAGGGAGGACCGGTCCCTAGCTGGTCCTCCTTCTCTTTATCAAAGAAGCTATAGCTCTAAGGCTAACTTCAGCTTCCGTTCGACTTCCCGCAAGTCTCGTGCTGCCAAATGTCCCAGGCGATGGCGTACCAAGCCAGGCTCCAAAGTCGCCAGCGATACTTTCACCAGCGAAGGAGCCACAAGTCCTGCCTGTTGCCACTCTTGGAGCAGGTAATCCGTTGGTCCTTGATGGGCATTGACGTGACTGGTGATCGCCGCCACGATGAGGTCGGGTTCCGTACGGTGATACAGGGCACTGCTCAAGATTAAAGCTGGCCGCACCTTGGTGGCCGTCAGGTCAGCAAAGGGAAAAGGGACGAGCACGACCTCACCGCGCCTTGGCTTTGCGGGCATGACGTTCCTCCCAGTTATCCCACAGTTGCGCATCAACAGGGTTGTCCCAGATATCGTTCAGTGATGTGGCTGAGAGCTTTGCGAAGGCCCTCCGATCCGTCACAGCCCAGCCGAAAGAAGCCTCTTGGAGATAGCGCCGGACGGCCTCACGAAAGAGTTCGCTACGGCTTCTCTTCTCCAGTTGGGCGAGCCGGTCAACCTCCTGGAGAAGCCCTTCAGGTAGTGAAATATTGATGATCTTCGATGCCACAGTGGACCTCCCTATACAAAGTTTCCATAAACATTGTAGTACAGAGAGGCTGAGGGAGTCAATCGGTGAGTATAGTCCTTCTCTTGGTCCCCTTGCATCGGCACCTGCGATGGCTATAATGAAGAGTGCGTCATAACTGTTCTTTGACATGGGGGTGACTGGATTCGACGGGGATGTCGAAGTGAAGGCAGCAGGTGGAGTTTGCCGTACACTCCTAAATCAGGCGGCAAAGCACGATAAGTGCCAACGAACTAGCTTACGCTGCTCCCTCTCTAAACTAAGAAGGGAGCCGTTCGCCCAAGCCTCCGCCCGTAGGGCTCGGGACGAGCGTCGAACATGCGGGCTGGCTCTTCAGACTGCCTCCGGCTGAGGAGCGAGAACTTCGGGGGCTCAGGCATGGCGATCCGGTCTTGCGGGAGCACCGTGCCCTAGAATAAAGCGCAAGACTATACCTGTAGAAGCCAAGCGGACGCATCTTCGGACCCGGGTTCAAGTCCCGGCACCTCCACCACTCGATGACATTGGCACGAAAGGGACACATTCGAAGCGGGCTGCAGTGGGTTCTCGTTCTGCTTGCGGGCATCGCTTTAAGTATCCCCGGTCAGAGCCAATCACCCGCTCAGGGGCCCATTCATATCCTCACCCTGAAAGCAAGCATCAATCCCGTGACAAAAGACTATTTAGTCCACAACATCGAGCGCGCAGAGAGGGAAGGAGCAACTCTGGTGCTCATCCAGCTGGATACACCCGGCGGCCTTGTCTCCTCCACGAAAGATATTGTGGATGCCATGCTCAATTCCAAGGTCCCTATCGTTGTTTGGGTAGGCCCAGCGGGCGCTTGGGCTGCATCCGCGGGAACGTTCATCACCATGGCTGCTCATGTGGCGGTCATGGCCCACGGAGCCACGATTGGCGCAGCCCACCCGGTGAACATCGACGGAAGCTCTCCGAGTGAGCAGCCAACTCCAGAGGAAAAAGATCCGTCTCAAGAAGAGAAGCCGAAAGAGAGTGGGGATGCCGTGACCCAGAAAGTGACCAACTTTACGGCTGAGTGGGCGCGAGAGATCGCGAAAGTCCGTGGCCGCGATCCCGACTGGGCGGAAGCCGCTGTCCGCTCCAGCGTGACTGCCGGTTGGGAGGAAGCCCTCAATAAAAAGATCATCGATCTTGTGGCCGACAGCCAGGAAGAACTCTTAACGAAACTCAATGGCTACTTGCTCTCCGATGGGCGGATGCTCATCACAGAAAGAGTTCCACTAAAAAATCTGCCCATGAGCTGGCGTGAGCAGCTTCTCAATTACCTAGCCGATCCCAATCTCGTCTATATTCTACTCATGATTGGGATCTATGGTCTGATCTACGAATTCCTCAGCCCTACAATCGGATTGGGGTTCATCCTCGGCGGCATCTCGCTTCTGCTCGCTTTCTTGGGGTTACAAGTCCTGCCGATTAACCTGGTGGGATTGGCTCTTATCTTCTTCGGAGTGCTGCTCATGATCTTAGATGTTTTCACACCCACGCATGGCATCCTGACCACGGGTGGAGTGCTGTCACTTCTCGTGGGTTCGTTCACTCTCTTTGAAATCCCTGACGCGAATCTCCAGCTCTCGATGTGGAACATCCTGGCAACCGTGGGAGTGGTCGCGGCGCTTTTTGTCTTCATTGCCAGCAAAGGGCTTCTCGCACAGCGGCGGATGCCTGTCACGGGAATTGAGGGGATGATTGGAACAATGGGCGTGGTCAAGGAAGAGCTCAATCCCCGAGGCCGAGTGTTGGTTAAGGGCGAGTATTGGTGGGCCACTTCCGCAGATGGTCAGCCCATCCGTAATGGGGAAGAAGTTGTTATTGAAAGGGTCGAACGCGGGAGATTGCTGGTCCATCGGCACTCGTGATCAATGTTTTACCACGCAAAAATGCAGCCCTCGAATCTCCAGGGGACGACTGTTATCGGGTGAGTGTACGATCATCCGGCCCCTCTCAAAATACGGTAGCGCTTTCTGATACTGCTTCGGAGCCCCTGCCCTCTCGGCCATCCCCTGCTCCATTCCTAAGAGAATCCTTGTGCTGATCTGCGAGAGAACAGCCTCGCTCACATCTTGAGGGTTCTGGGTGATGAGCACCAGCCCCAGGCGGTTCTTGCGCCCCTGCTTGGCAGCCATCACGAATTTCTCCACGATGATTCTGTCTTGTTGAGTTTGAGCTTGAGTGAGATAATTGTGCGCTTCATCTACAGCCAAGATCACGGGGAATCTAGAGATGCGCCGTCCCCATTCCGTCTCGATGGCCTTGGTCTTGGCGTCGGCAATCAACGACATGACAGCCAATACAACTACGCGCTCGCCCTCCGCGCTCAGATGATTGGTGGGAAAGACGCTCACCTGGTCTTCAGCGAAGATGCTCTCATAGAGTTTTGTGATGGAGTTCGCGCCTTGATCGAAGATGTGGGAGAATTGAGGCAAGAGGACACGTCGGCGGATGGCTCCTAATGTGGCTTCGTGAATGACGTCCGTCGCGAGGTAGGTCTGCATCTTTTCTTCATCTTCCAGGAAGCGACGAAACGCTTGATACGTCTTATCTGGCGAACTCTTGAAAAAATCGCGAATGAGGCGCTCCAGGGCCGTGTACTGCGCTTCGTTGAGTTCTCCTCCGGCAATGAGATATGGGAAGTCGCTCACCAGTTCGAAGGGGATCATGAAGTCTGTATGGGCATCGCACCCGCGGTAAGAGCATCCCGCTTCGACGCCAGAGAAGACGGTCAGTTTTTTGCCAATGCCTCCGAGTTTTCCACCCACGCCCACAAGATTGTCTAGTTCTTCTCGCGGCACGCCGGAGGGATTGTCGTCACGAAGCCCCCAGTATTCGTTCTCTGGGTCGATGATGACAAGACACGGCTTGCGGCACTCTCCTCCCCGCCGCTCCAACGTGTACTCTGAGCCCACGATCTGCCTCAAGAAGTTCTTGGCCGTGTGAGTCTTTCCCCGCCCGCTCATTCCTGCGATCAAGATATGCGTGAAGATGAGCGGGTCGCCTGCCTTCTTTACATCGTTGTTCAAGTAATACGGGATCTTAAGACCGCTGCTCAATGTGATGGGCTCTCCATTTACGGAGACATATCCCAAGAAGAGTCCGTCTTCCGGCAGATCTAGACCCAGGACGACCTCGTCCTTGCTCGTGACTCGCCGCACGAGGGCATTGGGCTTCGGGAGGTAGCGAACCTCCACGGGTAATCCCTCCGCACTGATCATCGAGATCGGCTCAAGCTCGGCCAGTTGGATGTATTCATCCTCGCCGATGGACTCCGCGCTGAGGAGCACGTGCACCTCGCTCATGTCATCGATCGCGTCGCGCTTGCGATACGAGAGTCTCTTGATATAGGAAAAGAGCTTCTCATCGCGATAGCCTAACGGGATCACCACATATTGGCCCACAGCTACGTCATTGCGCCTCTCTTCGGGGACGTAGATCTCAATACAATTCTCGGTTGTGCTGATGAACAGCTCTTCAGAGATGGCAACTCGTCCGATCTCCTCGGGCTTCAGTGGTTTCAGTCCCGCGGGCGTGTTTCCCACGGTTGGAGGCCTAGAGTGTTCTGAGGAGAGTTGCAGTTGCTGTAATTCTCGCTCTAGATCAAATTCTTCGTTCTTGGCCATCTTGTTTCGCCTCTCGCAGAGTGTTAGATCATTTCGCTCCGGCTCTGATTATAGCTTAGATCGAGCTCAACGCCGCAGGCACGGATCAAGCTTGCGCTCTCTTCTTCCGTAATGCGTGCTCGACTGTCCGCACGCCGGATCGCCGGTGGAACGCCCTTGCCCTGCGCAATCTCAGCGAGGACTTGAGCCCGTAGCTTCTCAGGGTCGTGCTTCTCAAAGACGATGCGCGGGGCTTCTACCTTAAGCACGGCCTTCACTCTTGGATCGAACAGATAGAAAAAACAGACGTGATAGGCCTTGGGTGCGTGAAGTAACCCAAAAGATGAAAGACGTTCGAAGATGTCGAAGCTCTCTACACTCTCCCCTCGCCGCTGAGGAAGTGAGTAACCCTCTTGAACGAACCAGTTGGTATAGCCCAGAGCATCTTTCGGCGTGCCGCTCAGTACAGCTCTGATAAACTGCGCATCGTTCGACCAGTTGTGAGACTCGCGATCCAGGGTAAACTCCAATAGCCACGAAGTGCCGGGGTTCTTGTTGAGGCCCACCAGGGCCAACCCACGCTCTCGGAATGCCTCGACGACCCTCACAGGCTGAGCCAAGATCTCAATAGCGGGCTTCCATTCTGTCCAGCTCGTCTTCGGTCCATTCTCTTCCGGCCAAATATCATCTTCTCCCGTGAGATAATAATAGAGACCGATGGGGTAGAGGTTGCCATCGACAATGAACAGGCCCTGTTTAGGGCTGAGTTCTTTTAGCATGCGTAGCGCGTGATACGATTCGGCAGCCATACGGGCCAGACTTCCCACTACGCGCTCGACTTCATGTTCCAGATACGTTCGAGAGATGTGAACGCGCCAGAAGTGAACGTACTCGTTTGGGAATTGCTGAGACTTTGCCCCACCCAGGTCCGTCCTCTGAGAGTGAGAGACTAGCGAGAGCGAGCGGAATGCCTCCAGTGGAAGGTCTTTGTAGCGCGTGTCCGGGTCGCTGGAGAGCACGGCTTGGTACGCGCAGACTAGAGTACCATTCTCCAGGCGCTGAAGTCGTGTGCTGCCGCCATCGATGGCGTATGTAGGTTCATACTCTTTCAATGAGCGACTCGCCAGCTCGAGGACGCTTTGAGAGCAATATTCCAGTGGGGTCAGCGCTTGAATTGCACCCTTCAATTGGAGCTTTTCAAATAACTGGCGGGCTTCCGCACGGTGATTTGGGCTCAGGCGCTGCACTTGTTCACCAAAGGCCTTCAGTTGATTTCGTAGAGTTTGCTTGGCTTCGTTGGAGAGCATGATCATCTCACCCGAGTGACGCGGCTCGTATTGTCCGCTGTCTTCTCCGTTCGATATTCGTGATCAGCTCCCTCAACCAACCCCATCTCGTGCGAAACCACAATCACTTGCCCGATGCGCCCTCCCAGCTCTTCCAGTAGAAACTGCAGGCGACTTACGCGATCACGATCTAGATAAATGGTCGGCTCATCGAGGATGAGCGGCATACGCGTACTCGCTTGGGCGAGCACCTGATGGATCGCTGAGCGAAGTGCGATATTGATGAGCGCCCGCTCACCTCCCGAGAGGAGATCAGGCCGAATGACACTCCCGTTCTTGAGTTCTACAGCGATGTCGTATTCTTCCGAGACGCGCACGCCGCGGTAGCTAGCTCCCGAATCCATCAGCTGAAAGAAATGATTGAAGTAAAGTTCTAGAGCTTTGATGTTTCGCACCCGAAGTTCACGTTTGAGAGCTCCATAAAATTCTGTGAGCTGCTCAAGCTCTGCTTGCAGTCGCTCGATAGTTGCAAGCTCTTCTTCTGTCTGGGCCAGAGCTTCTTGGTATTTTTTTAATTGCCCAAGCTGAGTATCGACCTTTCCGCGTTCCTGGAGCAGATCTCCGATATGCTTCTGAAGTGTTTCCTTTTGAGTTGCTAATTCAGTAAGCACTTCTTGCACCTTCTGCGATTTGCTGTGAAGCTCCGAAGTGTCGCCCAGCTGGGTCTTCAAATCTGAGATCTTAGCTTTCATCCGTGTCAGCTCATCTCTCAATATTTCCAGAGCTTCCACAGCTGTGTTCAGCGTGTTCTTCCTGTCAAGCCCCTGTTCCTTGACTTTCAGCAAATGAAGAGTCAGCTCTTTGAGTCCATCCAACTGGGAGCGCCGCGCTTCGAGGGCCGTAAACTCCTCGTTCAGCTTCCAAATCGCTTTGTCCTCTTCCTTCTTCAAAGCGCCGGTCTGAGACTCCAACACTTGGAGCTTCTCTCGCTCACTCTGGATCTGTCCAGCCAGCTTCTGCAGCGTGCTTTCTTTCTGTGTCAAGCTGGAACCGAACGTATCGTTGTGTACGGGTTGTTTACAGACGGGGCACTTGCCTTGTCTTATCAGTGCGTGAGCCTCCTCAAGTTCTCGTTTGAGGTCTTGTTCTTGAGTTTCTGCCTGCACGAGAGCCTTTAGGAGCGATTCCCGCTCTCTAGACAGCTTCTCGGCTTTTTGCAGCATTTGAACTTGGCGCTCCCGAATTTGAACATGGAGTGACTCTTGTTGAGTCTTCGTCTGAGCAAGTTCTTGAGGGAGAACTTCCACCTCTTCCCAACGGGATGCCTTGTTGAGAGAGCGGACGATGGGGTCCTTGGACATCTTCAGTTGCGAGAGCCCTTTGTCCAACTCATCTTCAAGTTGTTTATAGCGTTTCTTCAGGTTTTCACGTTCGTCGTGCAGCCTCTGGGCTTTTCCCTCAGATTGCTTGAACTGATCTTCTTTCTGCGTCAGCTCCTCCGTGCGTTCTTTGATCTCACGAGTTTGCTCCTCGATACGCCGCAGCTTCTCCTTGAGCCCGTGCTGCACCTCCTCCGCTTGGGAGATCTTCTTCTCTAGATCTTTGAGTTCCGCTTGTTTATTCCGGAGCTTCTCTTCGAGATCTCCTCGACTTCGTTCGAGATTCTGAGCTTGCAGTTTTTCGATTTCGCGCTTGAAATCCGAACAGAGTTGGCGGAGCACATCCATCCTGCGGTTGAGGGCCCGCCTCGCTCCTTCGCGCGCGCGCCCAGCATAGCGGTCGAGTTTTTCGAGCCGGAGCAGTCGATCGATCATGCGTCTTCGTTCTTCTTCTCCTGCGCGGATCAGGCGATCGATCTCCCCCTGGCGCACGTAGACGCAGTTCGTAAAATCGTCGCGGTTCATGCCAAAGAACTCTTCGATAGCTTGAGAGACATTCTCGACACCAACCCACTCTTCCCCATCATCGCGGGTCAGGCGGCAATCCTCTTTCTCGCTGATGACATTTTCACCGCGACGCCTGAGGGCCATCTGCGCAATATACTTCTGAGGGCCGTAGCAGAATTTCAACTGAACGGAGCCGACATTCGCTCCGATGCGAAGCACGTCTGCTAGCGGACGATCCATGGCCGGTCCGGCCTTGCTCCCATAAAGAGCGAAGAAGATGCTCTCTAAGAGTGAAGATTTGCCGCTGCCGTTGGGTCCCGCGATCACGGTGACTCCATCTTCAAAGGCGATCTCGGCCTGTTCGTAGCACCAGAGATTCTTGATCTCAAGCGACTCCAGTTGCATAACAGGGGAGTGCGATTCTTTTGGGAGAACAGGGTGTTTCTTGCTAGAAGGTCTGCTCTGGGGAAGATCCCGCTCAATGGGTCCTCTTTCGGTCTGGGTGAGCAAATCGAGAAGACTCTGTTCCTTCTTCTTGGGCATGGTCTCTAGAGAGGAGTATAGTCGAACTATGAGAAGAGGGCAATGAAGTTGGGGCAAAGCACTAATACGACTTCAGGAGCTTCAAGAATCCTTCAACAGTCAAGCCAGCTTTACGGATTAAGCTACGCAACAGGCCAGTATCGAGTTCCTTGTGATTCGGTACGGATAAGGAGTAGAGGCTACTTGGTCGGCTGAGCACAAAGTGGTTCCGTTGACTCAATCGATCTAGGATCCACCCTGCCTTGACGAACGCTTTTACCGCTTCTTCCCCGCTGATCCTCGGCAAGCGAGGCAATCAGACAGCCACCTCGACTTCGTGAGTCTCCACCGTCAACGGTATACCCCGCTGCTTGCGAACTTCCAAGCAGGCGAGAATTGCATCTTTAATGTTCACCAAGGCTTCTTCACGAGTGCGGCCTTGAGACATGCATCCTGGAATAGCAGGGCATTCGGCGATGATGTAACCGTCTTCGCCCAACTCAAGGGTGACAAGGAGTTTCAAGACTTCTTTGCGTTTCTTGGCCATTACGATTCTCTCCAGAGGCGATTATAGTCTATGACGAGTTCGCGCGCTCGATGAAAACCTCAGAGTGATCGCCCTCAGCGCGTGTGAGCAAATCTAGAAGGCTCTATTCCTTCTTCTTAGGCATGGTCTCTAGTGAGAAGCATAGTCGAACTGCTAAGAGAGGGCAATGAGGTATGCAGTGATATGGGTAGGCTATGGTTTATTCATCAAGCTTAGGCTCAGCTTCGATAATGCGCTCCAAGGTCTTATGTGCAGCGTCCGCCTTTAGCTTGAGCAAAAATGCAGCAGCTGCCAGTTCTCCAAAACGGCCTTCGTAATCTGGGTCAGATGGCTTGAGGGCTTGGAGTTTCTTGACGCCTTTGGCATACTGATGTGCTGCATCCAAAGCCTCATCGAGTACAATCTCGAGAGCTTCTTCAAGCTCTGTCGGGCTTTTCGTCTTCATTGCTTCAATCTCCTTTCCAGCTTCTCAATTTGCTGCTGGATATGGTTAACCTGTTTTCCCCAGAGCTTCAACAACCACTGGCGAGGCCGGGACTTGCTACGCTCGGCCGCGATCTTGCGAAGGTGCTCTTCCAGCGCACGTCGATGTCCTTCCAGTTGCTTGCGATAATCCTTCTTCTTTCCCACAAGATCTCTACAATACTATACGACCTCAAGATTGGATCAAGCAAGGTACGCTCCATGCAGTCTGAGTATAGCCGGGACGTGAAAGCCATCTATGTTCAACAAGTCAAAGGACCAAAGTTCGTAGCGTGCGACTGTGCGTTCTCTTATCTCAAGTCTCTTCTTCTGTGGCTCTGCACCATAGGCAACTCTTGCGACCACTATTTATGATTCCCTATGCAGCGCCTTGTTATGCACACACTCTATTCCAATAGAGAACGCTGTGGCTTCGGCCCATATCTTACAGGCTTAGTATGTTTTTCCATCACACCTTCCTTAACCAATCGCTGAAGCCACTCTTTCGCTTGGCTTTTCGACACATGCAAATCAGCAGCCACCTCGGCGTCGGTCTTGGGCGTTTTCATCTTCCCAAGCAACTCCCGCACCTTGGCAAACAGTTCATCGGCAGGTGCCAAGGGCGATTCCATAGATAGCGGGGGGCAAGAGTCATTGATAGGGAGCAAACTCTGCGAGATTTCATACGCCTGCTTGGGCTCCTCGCGAACCGAAGAAAAGAATTCGTTTTGCCCGGGAGCAGCTTTCCTCGGACTCACCTCAACCGCGAGCGCCTCCGATAGGGCCTCCGGCGTCTCTGGATTGGGCCAGGGCAATGCGCCCTTGCTTCGGAGAGCCTCCAGCCCCTTGCCGGTTTCCCCGTTCGAGCGGACATAGACAGGTACGAGCTGCAGCTTCTCCAGTTGCTCGACCGCGCCGGCCCAAGTACCGCCCTTCTCGTAATCCGAACTGACAACCAGGGCCGCATCCGCCAGCGCGTAGATCAGCTTGTTGCGCTGCATGGCGTGCCCCACATTGAACCCGGCCGAAGGATCGTAGGGCGAGATCAGGACCAGTTGCCCATCCATCAGAAGGTTGCGGTGTTCGCGATACAGGGCCGCCCGTTCCAGGCTGTCCGCCAAGACCCCCGCCACCTTGCCGCCGGCTTCCAGTGCGCCGCGCATGGCGGCCTGGTCGATGCCGCGCGCACCGCCCGAAACGAGGGTGCGCCTCGCTTTGGCAGTAAGCCGGCCAATGCCCTCGGTATATTCGACCAACGCATCATCCACATGCCGAGAACCGACGACAGCCAACCCGCCCGTCTCCAGAATCGTGGCGTCGCCACAGCCGTAAAGAACCGGTGGCGCATCGTCCTTGAGGCGCGTCTTCAGTCGCCTCGGATACTCGGCATCGGCGCGGCTCACCACCCAGATCGCCCGCGTCTGCCAGCGCTCGATCGCCTGGCTCAACAGAAAGCCGCGGGCCAGCAGGCTCTTGAGACGGTCGCTCTCGATGAGCTGTTTGCACTCCCCGAGCAATTCCCACGCATCGGGAGCGAGCAGATCAGACGGCTGCCGTTGCTGGTCGCGGAGGAATCGCGCCAGCCGCTTGTACTCGCCCGGCGTCAATAAATCGGATGAAGGTTCGTCACGCCCTGCGATCAAGGGCGCCATCAGCAGCAGGATTACCTGCGTGTTGGGTGAAAGTGACATGCTCATTTCTCGTGTCCTGTTAGCGCGAGCGCCAGAGGCAACACCTCGCCGCTGCCATGCGAGCGCAACAGCCAAGTTGCAACGGTCAACGTCCAGCGCGAATCCACCATGTCATCCACGAGCAGGACAGGGCCAGCGGGTAGCGGTTGCACGTTGATCGCCAGAGAGCCGTCGATGTTGCGCGCCTGCTGGGTGCTGTTTGCCATGGTCTTTTGCTCCGGCCGATTGTCGGTCTTCTCCAGTACCGCGTCGAACGGCAGGTTCAAGGCCGCGGCCAGCCGCCGGGCGAAGTCCGGCACAAGATCAGGGTGTCGAAGCGACGGAATGCTGGTCACCCAGGCAGGCGCGGGATGCGGGTTCCACTCTCGCACCAAGCGTAGACAGGCTTCCACAAGTTCGTCAGCAAAGCGCCGGTCCCGGTACTTGCCCTGACGCACCAAGCTGCCCCATCCGGCATCCCCCCAAATGCAGAGCCCCTTGCCTGGCTGTGCCTGCAAACCGACCGGGATGCTTCCCTTGACGTTGAACTGTGGCATCCCTCCATCTGGCCATTTCTTTCGCGGCTCAATCGGCAGACTGGTTCGGCGAAGAAACGCTACGGCCTCCCGCACCAGCGCCGGGTCCGTGTTGCTCGGCAGCGGCGGCAAGGCGGGTGGGCGAATTGTGCCCGGATCGCCGTCCAAGGCCCGAATGAGAAACTCCATATGGCCGGACTCTAGCCTCACGTATTCCTGCATTTGGCGTTGCTCGTCGCGCCGCAGTTCCGTCAGGCGCTCCGCCCGCTCCCAGAATGTCTCGCTCAGGTTCGCCGCCGTCAGTTGCCACTTGGTGCCCTGCTTGGCGAGAGGCGCGGGAGACTCCAGCGAGAGCAAGGCGATGGTCTTCTCGATCCGGCCCCTGCTGAGATTGACCCTTGCCATCAGTTCGGGAACCGAAAGACCCTCCGGCGCTGCCTCCAACGCTTCCAGCACACTGCGGACTTCCGCCCGCGCCGGGAAAGCACTCTCGATGAAGTAGTCAGTGATGTCCGTCTCTTCCTCACCGCTGAGCAGCAGCCCGTAAGCTGCGTCGAGTGCGCGACCTGCACGCCCGACCTGCTGGTAATAGGCCACCACCGAACCCGGCGTCTGGTAATGGATCACGAAGGACAGGTCCGGCTTGTCGAAGCCCATCCCCAGCGCCGTTGTGGCCACCAGCGCCTTCACCCGGTTTTCCAGCAAGGCCTGCTCCAGTTCGGCACGGCCCTCACCCGTCTCGCCCGTATAAGAGGCCACATTCAAGCCGCGCGACCGAAGCCACTCCGCCACCTGTACCGCATCGCGCACGGTAAGGGTGTAGATGATCCCGTGGCCCGGCAAATCGGCCACCTGCGCGGCCAGCCACGCCAAACGCTCCGCCTGACTTGGCAGGCGTATTGTCTGTAACACGAGCGATGGCCGGTTCAGGCCGCCCCGCGAAACGTCGAGATTCGGACCGAGAACGATCTGCAAATCGTCCATCACGCGGTTGTTAGCTGTTGCCGTCGTCGCCAGTAGCCGCAGATTCGCGGGCAACGCGCGCACTATGCGCTCCAACAGACGATAGTGGGGTCGGAAATCGTGCCCCCAGTCCGAGATGCAATGTGCTTCGTCAATCACCAGCAAGGCGATCCGCCCCGCGACGCCCGCCAGCACTTCGGTCCGAAAGCGCTCGTTTGCCAATCGCTCGGGCGAGATCAGAAGGATGTCCACCTCGTTGCGTTGAATCGCCGCCTCGACGTTTGCCCACTCGTCCTGATTGTCGGAGTTGATGGTGACCGCCCGCACGCCCATCCGCTCCGCCGCCGCGATCTGGTTGCGCATCAACGCCAGCAAGGGCGAAATGAGTAAAGCCGGTCCTGCTCCCGCTTCGCGCAACAGCTTCGTGGCGATGAAGTAGACAAAACTCTTGCCCCAGCCGGTTTTCTGCACCACCAGCAGCCGGCCGCGACCTTCCACGACATGGCGGATCGCTTCCTCTTGACCTTCGCGGAAATAAGCATTCGGAAGCCCCGACCCAAGTTTGAGAAGTTCTATTGCTCTGTTTTTATTGAATGTCACTTACTGCCTCAGTGATATCTCTGCATTCTGTGCATAACTAATGATTATACCGCGCATGCGGCATAACATACCCAATCAGGGAATTATGGCGCAATGTCAACCACTCCAACCCATCGTCCATCAACCTATCCAAGCAAGACCTCCCTCTTCCCCAACCAGAAGCCACTGACTTGATCATTTTCCATTCTTCTCTGCTGCTTCGAGCAATCTTGTGACTTCGTCATCTACTCTGGAATCAACAATCTTCGGGTGGCGAATGATGCCATCGATATCCTGAGTTATCTTCGAGAGGTTCAATTGAGCCAATCGCTCGGAGATGAGCGAATCCAGATTTCCAAACTCCAACTGCACGCTCACGCGTTGCTCCTGCTCATCGAGTTCTTCACGGTGATCGCGCACGCGCACAGCCAGCGCTCCCCGTGAACGCCCGTGTTCTTCAATCTCTTGAATGCTCTGCCCATCGTGTGCCAGATACACGCAGACGACTGCGCCCTTGAGTTGCTGGCGATGAGCGTTAATGCCCTTGATGGGGTCTTCCTCATCACTAATGTAGAGGAATTTTCTGGTAGAAAGTTCGCGGCGATCCAGGCGTCCCGTCTCAAGATCCAGCAAGTTGATGCCCCGTGGCTCGCGCTCATCTAGGCTCCAGCGCTCTGTGCTGCCGGGGTACGTGATTAGCACGTCTTTCTCCTGCCAGACTTGATGTTCGTGGTAGTCCCCCATGAGCACGTGCTGCGCACCGCAGTTCAGCAAATCTTCATAGTGGAGTTCACCACCGGCATGGACACGATCCAGCAATTGATGACAGACGAGCACGCCTCCCTTGACATGCGGGGGCTCCAGTTCACGGCGGCCCGAGTAGTCCAGACCGGAAAAGCAGATACCGCCTAGCTCATGCGGCTCTAGGTTGAGATGAACGGCCAAGCCGAGTTGGGCGAACAAATCGAGCCATTGCAGGTTTCGCCGCTGCTCGTGGTTGCCGACCACTCCCAAGAATGGGATGCCCGCTTCTTTCAGCTTGAAGAGCGTCCGCAGGGCCTCGTGAAGGTCCTCTGCCGAAGGGTAGCGATCATCGAAGAGATCTCCGGAATGGACGATGGCGGCAACTCGCTCTTCAATCGCAATCTCGATGACTTGCTGGAATGCTTGAGAGAAATCGGCTCGCCGTTCTTCCAGTCCATATTGGCGAGTGCCGATGTGGGTATCGGCTGTGTGGAGAACCCTCATAACGGGTGTTACGAGATGGGCAGAGCCTTCTTTAGTGATTTCAGCTGGCGCTCGGGCCCCACCACCGTGAGCGTGAACAACTTGCGGGCGAAAAGCTCTTGTGCGATCCTCTGCACATCGTCAACGGTCACCGTCATCATGCGCGCGATCACTTCCTCAGGCGACACATGATTCCGATAGACCTCTGCCACCCCTAAGCGAGTCATGCGCGCGTGGCTGCTCTCCAGCCCGAGCAGCATATTGCCCTTGATCTTCTCTTTGGCCAGCAGAAGAGTCTCTGCTGGCACGGGTTCTTGTTGGAGTCTGTTGATCTCCTCCCAGCAGATTTCCAGAGCCTTCTGGGCGTTCTTGGGCTCCGTTCCCAGGTAGATCGTAAAGAGACCGCTGTCGCTAAAGTAACTAGCACCGCTGAATACCGTGTACACCAACCCCAATTCCTCGCGGATTCTCTTGAAGAGCCGCGAGCTCATTCCTCCACCCAATATGGTATTCAGAATCTCCAGGGCATAGCGACGAGGATCGTTCTTCGCCAGGCCAATGGTTCCCAGGCAGATGTGAGCTTGCTGGATCTCGCGGCGATCTTCAATGTGATATCCCCCCTGCGATGGGGGAGAAGAGCGCTCTGGCTGAGAACGGCTTTCAGGTTTCAGATCTCCCAGCTTCTCCACAGCTGCTCTTCTCAGGGCATCCCGAGAGATGTCTCCCACAACGACGAGGAAGAGGTTGCGAGCGTCGTAGAGGGAGAATTGGTCGAGCAAGCCCTCACGGGTGAGCGCTGTGACCGTCTCCACCGTGCCGGCGATGGGGCGCGCGAGCGGATGCTGAGAGTTCCAGAGGCGCTCTGTGAAGAGCTCGAAGACTTTGTCTTGAGGGGTGTCCTCTTGCATGCGGATCTCTTCCAAGATGACGCCCTTTTCTTTCGTGATGTCCTCCGGTTTGAAGAGGGGATTCTGCACAAGATCTGCGAGCACATCTAACACGCGCTCTAGATGTTGTGGCAGCACATCCACGTAATATGCCGTGTACTCTTTAGACGTCATCGCATTGATGTAACCGCCCAACGCATCAATCTCTTCGGAGATCTGAAAGGCTGTGCGATGGTTCGTTCCCTTAAAGAGCATGTGCTCGAGAAAATGGGAGACTCCGGCCCGCTCTGCCGGCTCATCGCGGCTCCCCAACCTTACCCAAATGCCGACAGAAAGGGGTCGGCCAGGACGGGGCTCAAAGAGCACCTTTAGCCCATTGGGCAGAGCATCTTCGTAGCATTGGGAATAGAGTTCGTTCATTATTTCAGAGATGAATCGGGGTTTGTACCCTGGACGGCGGTGGGCGGAGTCGTAGCCTCTCCTACTTGGATGAGCTTCAGCCCATACTGGCCCTTCTCGTTGATGCGGATCACTTCGACCGTGACGGGGTCTCCGACCTTCACGACGTCCTCGACACGTTGGACTCGCTTCTCGGAGAGGGCCGAGATGTGGATTAGTCCGGACACACCTTCGTCGAACTCGACGAAGGCGCCATAGTCCGCGATACCCTTGACTTTACCAGAGTACCGTTCTCCCACGTGAATGGGTTTCGTGGCTATGACTCGCTTGAGGTTGACTCGACCCATCGCGTCAACCTCGATGACTTCCACTTCTAGCTCATCCCCGAGCTTGACCACGTCTTCGACGCGCTTGACGTACTTGTCCGAGATGTCTGAGACGTGGATCAACCCTTGCAGGCCCGGTTTGATTTCAACGAAGGCCCCGAAGCGTTCGATTCGTGCCACTTTCCCACGGTAGCGTTCGCCCACTTCGATCTCTTTGGTAAGCCCCTCGATCTGAGCTCGCGCTGCTTTGATGACCTCCAAAGTCGTCCCAGAAATCTTGACCGTACCGTCGTCCTCAATGTCAATATCCGCCCCTGTTTCACTCAGGATCTTGCGGATGATCTTGCCGCCGGGGCCGATCACCGCTCCAATCTTCTCGGGGTTGATCTTGAAGATATCAATGAGCGGTGCGTACTTGGAGAGCTGCGGTCTTGGAGCGGGCAGAGCCGCGTTCATGGCATCCAGAATCTCGAGTCGAGCGCGGCGGGCCTGCACCGTGGCCTGGGCCATCAGTTCTTCCGAGATGCCGCTCGTCTTGACATCCAGCTGAAAGGCTGTAAGACCCTCTCGTGTGCCAGCCACTTTGAAGTCCATATCTCCAAAGCCGTCCTCAAAGCCAGAGATGTCCGTGAGGATGAGCGCTTTGCCCTCTTCCTCGATGAGGCCCATGGCAATGCCGGCCACCGGTTTCTTGATGGGGACGCCCGCATCCATGAGCGCGAGCGTGCCGCTGCAGACCGAGGCCATAGAGCTTGACCCGTTGGACTCTAGAATCTCAGAGACGATCCGGATGATGTACGGGAATTCCTCTTCGTTGGGGAGCACGTATTGAAGAGC
This sequence comes from Candidatus Fraserbacteria bacterium RBG_16_55_9, assembly GCA_001778455.1. Lineage (GTDB taxonomy): Bacteria > Bipolaricaulota > Bipolaricaulia > RBG-16-55-9 > RBG-16-55-9 > RBG-16-55-9. The sequence continues at coordinate 17,356 of MFGX01000014.1, forward strand.
CGTTTCTGCCAGATGCCCGTGACCGATCTCCCGGCGCTTCGGTGCCCCCATTCGGCCCGTTTCGCCAACGCTGTACGGCGGGAAATTGTAGTGGAGCATGAAGCGCTTGCGCCCCTCTTCCAACATGAGATCGATGATCTGCTCGTCCTGGCGGGTGGTGCCCAACGTGCAGGTGCCCAGGCTCTGCGTCTCCCCACGGGTGAAGAGCGCTGAGCCGTGGACCCGTGGCAAGACGCTCACCTCACAACGAATGGAGCGCAGATCTTCCGCTTTGCGACCGTCCATGCGGATCTTGCGCTTGAGCATCTCCCGACGAACGTGCTCCCGAAGTATCTCTTGGAAGAGCGTCTTAAGAGTGTTCTTAAGCGAGGATTGTTCCGATGAACTCATCTGGGGACTCTGCGCCAGTTTCTGTTTGAGGAGTTGCTCCACGGCCTCGTCGCGAATCTGATCTGTCAATGCCTCACGCTCAAGTTTTCGCATGGGGCCCCACAGTGTGTCTAGACGATTTCCAATGTGTGCACTCAGTTCTTCTTGGAGCTTCTTCAATTCCGGGCGCGGTTTGACTTCGGCTTTGAGCTTCGGTCGCGAAATCTTCTGGGCAAATTCCTTCTGAAACCGTGTGAGGCGCTGGATCTCGCGATGGGCAAGCTTTACAGCCTCGATGACTTGCTCCTCTGGGATCTCCTTCATCTCACCCTCGACCATGGTCACGGCCCGCTCTGTGCCGGCGATGATGATGTCCATGGTGCTCGTAGCCAATTGCTCGGCTGTGGGATTGAAGACGAATTTCCCATCTACGAGTCCTACCCGCACACCCGCCATAGGTCCTAGAAAAGGCACGGAGCTGATCACGAGTGCGCTGGAGGCAGCCAGCATTCCTGCGATCTCCGGTGCATGATCCTTGTCTGCAGAGAGCACCGTCACGACCACGTGAACCACCTCGCGATAGCCATCGGGGAAGAGGGGTCGAATGGGTCGATCGATCATGCGTGCATGGAGTACCGCTGCTTCGGAAGGTCTTCCTTCGCGCTTGAAGAAACCGCCGGGGATCTTGCCTCCGGCATAGAACTTCTCTTCATAATCCACCGTGAGCGGGAAATAGTCAGTATCTTCATCCACAGCGCTCCGGTTTACTGTGGCCAATATGGTTGTCTCGCCAAACTTCACGACCACAGAGCCATCGGCTTGTTGGGCCATCCTGCCTGTCTCTATGGTGAAGGGACCCTCGCTGTGCTCAATGACAGAAAGACCTTGCATCTTCATACCTCGCAATAATTCAAGAGTCAGGTCAGCCTCGGATTCCTAGACGTTCGATCAATTTCCGATACTGTTCGGGGTCTTCGCGCTTGAGATACGTCAGCAGACGCTTTCGCCGTCCGACTTTGACCATGAGCCCCCGTGTGGAGTGAAAATCATGCTTGTGTGTCTTGAGGTGACCGGTGAGTTGCTCCACTTCCTTGGTGAGTATGGCGATCTGTACCTCTGGAGAACCTGTGTCCTGCCCCGTCCGCTGATAGGCCTGAATGACCTCTGCCTTCGCTTGCTTCAAAAGTGCCATGCGACTATCTCCTCCTAGAGTGTCGTTCCTGAAAGCGGCGCACATGCGCCTTGGCTTCCTCTTCGTCGAATGTCTGAATCACGCGATCTTCCATGACGATCCTTCCGTCGATGAGTACGGTCTTCACATCGGCCGCTTGGGCAGAATAGACCAAATTGGAAACCGGGTCATAATTCGGCACCCAGTGGGGGCAATCGATGTCGAGGATTACCAGATCGGCTCGTTTCCCCACGTCAATGGTTCCGAGCTCCTCCCATCCCAGGGCGCGAGCGCCGTGCTCCGTCCCCAGCTTCAAGGCTTCTAGGGCCGGCAGCGCGGTGGCTTCCCCTAGTATACCTTTCTGAGCGAACGCTGCCAACCGGATCTCCTCTAACAGGTCGAGATTGTTATTGGAAGAAGCGCCATCTGTGCCGATAGCTACAGTGATTCCGGTACGTAGAAGTTTCTGGATGGGCGCAAACCCGGAGCCCAGCTTGAGGTTGCTTGTGGGGTTATGGACGACCCGCACGTCGTGCTCGGCCAAAACGTGGATATCTCTCTCCGTCACGTGTACGCAATGAGCAGCGAGCACGGGGACTTCGAATACTCCCAAGCTCTCCAGATGCTCTACGGGCGTCTTCTTCCATGTGGCCAGGGAGTTTTGCACTTCGTCTTTCGTCTCTGCCAGGTGTGTATGGATGAGCAGATCATGCTCCTCTGCCAGCTCCAAAGCGCGCTCCCAGACGGAAGAGTGACACGTATAGGGCGCGTGCGGACTGATCGCGGTCTGGATGCGCCCATGGGCCGTGTCGTGAAAGCGCTGGATGAAGTCTTGGGTGATCGTAAGCTCGCGGTCGGCTCGCTCG
>MFGX01000014.1:19818-20654 GCA_001778455.1 Candidatus Fraserbacteria bacterium RBG_16_55_9
ACGGCCCGAGCGACCGAGTCCATGTGAAAGTACATGTCGGCAAAGGACGTCGTCCCAGATCGAATCATCTCGGCAATGCCCAGAAGCGAGCCCCAGTACACGTCATCCGCTGTGAGTTTTGCCTCGAGGGGCCAGATCTCCTCCTTGAGCCACCGCATGAGGGGAAGATCATCAGCATAGCCACGCAGGAGCACCATGGCGAGATGCGTGTGTGCGTTGATGAGACCGGGCATGACAACCTGATGACGACCGGAGATCACTTTATCGAATGGCCCTTTGGGAGGAGAGGTGCTGATGCGGGCGATCAGGTCATCTTGAATGGCAATGGAAACACGCTCTCGTACGGGCGGATCTCCAAGGGTGATCGCGGCAACGTCTTTCAGCAGGATCTTCATATACGTTGTGAAAAATCATAGCTAGCGATGGGGAGTTTTTCAATGGAAACCCCCTTGCGCTTGGGCATCTCTCTTTGCTACCCTTTTATGCCCAAGGAGGGGAACCGGATGAGCCAGGAGCGGATTGTCTCAGGCCAGAAGCCTACAGGAGAGACCCACATTGGCAACTACTTTGGCGCGAATCGGAATTGGGTCCAACTCCAAGACACATACGAGTGCTTCTACTTTATCGCGGATTACCATGCCATCACTGTGGATTGGGACCCGGACGCGCTCCGGCGCGACACCCTTCAGATGGTGCTCGATCTCCTGGCCTGCGGCATCGACCCGGAGCGATCCGTGCTCTTCTTGCAGTCCGATATCCCGGAGCATACGGAGCTCTGCTGGATCTTCAATAATTTCACGGGTTTTGGAGACTTGCTGCGCATGACGCAGTTCAAG
>MFGX01000014.1:20790-34289 GCA_001778455.1 Candidatus Fraserbacteria bacterium RBG_16_55_9
ATCGCACGACGCTTCAACAGCCGGTTTGGAGATTACTTCCCCGAACCTGAGGGGATCTTGAGCGAAGCGCCTCGGGTCATGTCTCTTGCGGACCCCGCGAGGAAGATGAGCAAGAGTTATGGTGAAAAGCACGCCATTAACCTCATGGAGCCGGAAGATTCGATTCAAGGGAAGATCAAGACGGCTGTCACAGATGTGGGTCCGCGCGGGTCAAAGATGAGCCCCGGAGTTGAGAATCTATTCTCGCTCCTCAAGCTCTCTGCTCCCCCGGCCATCTATGAGGAGTTCAAGGCAGAGTATGGTCGGGGCGCACTGAAGTATGAGGCGTTAAAGCGTGCGCTCTTTGAGCACTTGATGGAAGAGCTTCATCCCATCCGTGAACGACGCCGGAAACTTCGCGAAAGTGATGCCAAAGCTGTGCTAAAAGTTGGCGCGGCGAAGGCGGGACAGACCGCTCGGCAGACGCTCCAGGAGGTCCGCCGACGCATCGGAGTAGGTCGCCTCTAAATCCAGAAATCTAGCTTCTGCAGGTCATTCCTACCGATCCATGGCTTTTCTTTTAACGTTTTTTTAACGCTCGAGATGTAGAGTAGAAGTAACGGAGGGGTCTGGCTAGGCAGGGATACCCTAAGATGGGGTAGAATCGCATTACCATCGGAGTTTTGTCACTGTCGAACACCTCCAGACGGTGAATTTTTCTCCGGTGGTAGGGCATGGGGGGACACGCGGTTCGAGACTGCAAGCCAGACCCTTCTCTTTATGAACACGAAAGCGGCAGAAGCCGCTGGAGTTGTTGCAAAGACCCCGGAGTGAATTGGGGGATGATCCCTGGACTTGCAGGCGAGACGTCGGCGTTGGCGGACATGATGTCCGAACTGTTCTGCGATGTGTGATTGAGCCCGAACAGATGCCCGAGTTCGTGAGAGGCCACAGTCGCCAATACGATATGCACTGAGCTGCCGAAGACGATGGGACCACTCACGCGAACAAAGCTTCCCAGGTAAACACGGCCTGTCCCAAAGCGAAACCCCAGAGGTGCTTGGCCCAGGATGCTCCCTCGATTCTCGCTACCGAAGAGAACTGTGGCGTAGCCCCGTGAGGGCTTGGCAAAGGTGAAGCGGACATTCACACTTCGATATTGGTCGTCCATAACCCGTTTCATCTGCGGCAAAAAGCTGTGTTCGATCTCCTCGGTGCTAAGCCCCGTCAGGTCCCCGAGGAGGGGCAGCGCGTCGTCTCGGATCTCCAGGACGACGAACTGGCCACATCGATTGAGAGCAGGACCTAAATCTATAGCAAGCACCGATGCGTTGTTCTCCTCGTCCAGTTCGGGAATCCGCCCGGCCGAATCGGCCCGGACCCGGATGAGCCGCTCCCCTTGCTCTGCAACCCAAGACGACTCAAGCTGGATGGTCCCAGAAGCAGCCAGTTCCGATACAGGCAGAACCGCGATGGTCTGTCCATCCGCTTGGAACGAGACTTGGAATCCAGAGGCTCCTCCTTGGCCCTGGTTGACAACCGTTGCACGGAGTGTCGCCTTTTCTCCTGGTTGAGGTGCGGGTGGATCGAGCTGAATCTCCCTGACGCCAAGATCGGCTCCCGTCGGGTCGAGGGTCGAGATATCTACGATTTGTGTGAGGGTATTGTTACCCTCTTCGGCCTCGCTGATAGCTCCAAAGGGATCCACGTTCAAGCGGACGACTTGTTCACCCTCCACGGCAGTCCAACTGCTCTCGATGGTCTGTTCTTCTTGGCTCTTGAGTCCTGTGAGGAAGCGAGTGGTGATCGTTCCCCGCCCCACGCTGATCCGCACGGCGAAATTGCTGAGAACATCCTGGACACCCAGATTTCGTACCGTGGCAGCAATTCGCGTCTGTTGTCCGGGCTTAGGGTGTTCGGGCGTGAGGGCGAGTCTAGAGAAAGCCAGGTCGGCACCGAACGTGAATTGCGTTGAGAGAATATTGTTCTCTTCGTTGGCTTCCTCAACGCGGCTGGGAAAATCTACTTCCACGCGAATGTTTTGTATACCCGCAGCCACAACCCAAGGCACCTCGATCCGGATTTCTCCCTGAGACTTGAGCTCAGCAACGAACTGCGAATTCTGAAGGCGCTCATTGACTTTGAGAAGCACCCAGAACCCTCTCGCATCTGCCAGGCCTTGATTGGCAACGGTTGCGATGATCTGTGCAGGATCAGCAGGATGTACATCCGTGGGGAGCACTTCCAAGCGAGTCGGTGTCAGGTCGGGCAGAGGAGTCGCTGCGGGTTGTGCCCCTTGCGTTTCCGGCATGGGGCTCCCGCTAAAGAGCAGCGCCAGAATGGCCATTCTTACGATAACGTCTCGCACGTGCCCTGCGATTTTCACTGTCATGGCTGAATTACACTTCCTCCCACGTAATCTCTCAATACTTCGGGAATGACGACGGATCCATCGGCGCGCTGATTCGTTTCCAATAGGGCGCTCAAGAGTCGAGAAGTCGCCAATGCTGAACCGTTAAGGGTATGGACGTACTCCGGCTTGGCCCCCGGTTCAGGACGATAGCGGATGCTGCCGCGTCGGGCCTGGTAGTCCGTGCAATTGCTGCAGGAAGAGACTTCATAGTAGCGTCTTTGAGAGGGGATCCATACCTCGAGATCGTACGTCTTCGCAGACTGCGCAGCGATATCGCTTGTGGGGAGCAATACCACACGGTAATGAAGATCTAGTGGCTGTAAGACGGCCTCCGCATCTCGGACTAGACTCTCGAGTTCGTCAAACGAATCTTCCGCGCGGGTAAACTTGAAGAGCTCGACTTTGTTGAATTGGTGCATCCGAATGAGTCCGCGCTCCTCTTCGCCTGCAGCTCCTGCCTCGCGGCGGAAGCAAGCGGTGTAAGCCATGTACTTAAGAGGCAGTTGACTGGCTTCCAGGATCTCGTCTCGGTGGAGGCTGCAGAGCAGTGTCTCCGCCGTCGGGTTCAAGTAGAGATCGTCTTTCTCGATGTAATAAACATCGTCTTTGAACTTAGGCAACTGAGAAGCGGTGAACATTGTCTCGGAGTTTCCGAGGTAGGGGGGTAGTATGGGCGTGTAGCCCGTCTGTGTAAAGTGGAAGTCCAAGAAGAAGTTGATCAAGGCCATCTCCAAGCGTGCGCCCCAGCCCTTGTAAAGGGGGAAACGGGCCCCCGCGATGCGCGCCGCTCGTGGGAAGTCGAGTATTCCCAATTCTTCGCCCAAATCGAGGTGATGCTTGGGTTCAAATTCGAACGTAGGCAGAGTCTTGTGCTCACGCACCACAATCTTGTCCTCCTTGCGCATGCTAACGGGTACGCTCTCGTGGGGCAGGTTGGGAAGGCGTATGAGCAGATTGTTCAGCTCTTCCTCCGTAGCAGCCAGTTCGTCCTCTAGCGTTTTGATCCGCTCGGCCGTCTGGCGCATCTCACGGATGCGCGCTTGAGCTTCCTCTTCGCGCTGGGCGGTCTTAAAGCGGGCAATCTCCTCTGACGCTTTGTTACGTTGATTCTTGAGCGTCTCCACCTCTTGGATCGACTTACGCCGACGTTCATCGAGCAAGAGCAAGCGGTCCAGGCTCAGAGCCGGATCGCGTGCCTTGAGCTTATTTTCGATCTCTTTGGGTTGTTCGCGAATTGCCTTTATGTCCAGCATGGGAACCTTATAACCTATATTTCTTAGATTGTGACAACCATTGTAACGATGAGAGCCACAGTTGACAACTGGAAGTCTCTTCTTTCCCGCTTGCAATCTGAAGATCGGCCATCCAAGATGAAAGAAGCTATGCCCCAATCCCAACGCTTTCAGCGGATTCATCGACTCACCAGGGGGGCCGACTTTGAGAGAGCCTATCAGACCGGAAGGCTCATCCAAAACGAGCACTTTCGCATCTATGTGCTCGGCCAGGAGGAGGGTTCGCCTCCGAGGTTGGGGCTCTCTGTGACCAAGAGGCTGGGCAAGGCCAACGTGCGCAATCGCCTCAAGCGGTGGATTCGGGAGTGGTTCCGCACTCACAAGGAGGAGTTGAGCAACCTTGCGCTGGTGGTCCAACCCAAGCCTCCTGCCGCGCGCCTGGACCACAAGGCTCTATTGGAGAGCGCACAGAGGCTGATCGCTTCGTTAAAGTGAATTGTGCAATTCCGAGCAGGCTCCGTTTGCACGATAGAGGCATCTTTGCTATACTCTGTGCACTTCGAACCATAAATGAATTTCCCTTGACCTTTTCTGTCTATAGAATCTATCTCCGTCGAGGGCCAAGGAAGGAGAGGGCATGGAAGAGTTGGACGAGATTGTACTAACAAAAGAGGGCTACGAACTAAAGAAGAAGGAATTGGAAGAGTACCGCCGCATTCTCCATGAGGAGATCCCGAGGAGCCTGAAGGTAGCCAAAGAGCATGGCGGCGAGCTCCGTGAAAACAAAGAGTTTCTCGATATTCAGACGGAAAAGGAGTTCTACGAGTCGGAGGTTCGTCGACTGGAGGAACTTCTCGATCGCGCCAAAGTCATCGACGAGACGAGCATCAGCACCAAGACCGTTGGGATCGGTACTCGCGTTACGCTCAAGGACATGTCCCGCAAGGGGCAGGTCACGTACGAGTTGGTCAGCCAGGCTGAGGTGGATCTGGAAGCAAACAAGATCTCCATCAGCTCCCCTTTGGGCAAGGTACTCGTGGGGCGTAAGCGCGGTGAGGTGATCGAGCTAGAGACTCCAGCGGGCAAGGTCCGTTACAGCATCATGGGTATTCAGAGAGGCTAGTGTGCCTGAGGCGCTGCGCGAGGAGAGATTACGAAAGCTCGAAGAGCTTCGCGCCCGAGGGATCAATCCCTATCCCACCCAGTACAGTTCCACTCATGTCTTGGGGCAGCTCCATCAGGAGTTCAAAGCCCTTCCATCGGGGGAAGAGACCCCAGCACACGTACAGGTTGCCGGGAGGATCACCGCGCGGCGGGTCATGGGGGGGGCCTCGTTCTATGATCTGCGTGATCAGAGCGGGCGCATTCAACTCCACGCGACCCAAGACCTCTTAGGGCCAGAGCGCTACCAGCTGTTTACAGATCTGGAGATCGGCGACTTCGTCGGTGTGGCTGGGAACATCTTTCGCACCAAGCGGGGCGAACTCTCTGTTCGAGTGGAAGATTTTCAGATATTGGCGAAAGCACTGCGCTCTCTCCCCGAAAAGTGGCATGGCCTGACGGATGTGGAGACTCGCTATCGCCAACGCTACCTCGATCTGATCGCCAACGAAGCAGCGAGGCAGGCCTTCATCACCCGCACGAAGGCGGTCACGGCGATGCGCCGCTTTCTTGATGGGCAAGGCTTTTTGGAGGTCGAGACCCCCATCTTGCAGCCTCTCTACGGCGGCGCTTTTGCTCGGCCCTTCACGGCGTTTCATAATGAGCTAAAGCAGACTCTTTATTTACGCATCTCAGATGAACTTTATTTGAAACGTCTGATCATTGGCGGTTTCGAGAAGGTGTACGAGATCGGTAAAGACTTCCGCAACGAAGGGATTTCCACGACGAACAATCCCGAGTTTACGATGATGGAGTGCTATCAGGCCTATGCTGACTATCGCGACATGATGGCTTTGGCAGAACAGATGTCCTACTCGATCGCTCAGGAGCTTGGCAAGACCCGGCTCACCTATCAAGGTCATGAGATCGACTTGACCCCTCCCTGGCGTCGATGGGCGCTTCGAGAAGCCATTCTCGAGAACACGGGTCTTGACATCGAGAAGTATTCGACCACGGAGAGCCTCCAGAAGGCTATCGCACAGAAGAAGCTCCGGTTGGAGCTTAAGCCTACCTGGGGACAGCTCGTGGATGAGCTCCTCAGCGAGTATGTGGAGTCGAAACTGATCCAGCCCACGTTCTTGCTCGATTACCCTCTGGAGATCTCCCCGCTGGCGAAGAGGAAGCCCGGTGCGCCGCAGTGGGTCGAGCGATTTGAATTTTTCATTGGGGGAATGGAGCTGGGGAACTCCTTCTCGGAACTCAATGACCCTCTCGATCAGCGCGAGCGCTTTCGACTACAAGAAGAGCGGCGGCGCAAGGGCGACGAAGAGGCGCCTGCTCTGGATGAGGACTTTTTGATGGCGATGGAGTATGGTATGCCGCCCACAGGGGGGCTTGGCGTGGGGGTTGACCGTGTGGCGATGCTTTTTACGGACACACTCTCTATTCGCGATGTGATCCTGTTTCCTGCTCTACGCCCTAGGCCCAAAGAAGAAGAAAGGAGCTGATGGCTGGGTGAACAATCGAGATGTGGCCGTTCTTGGTGTCGGATATACGAACTTCAACAGCGTTACGCCCGAAGTCAACTGGAAAGAACTCATGTTTGAGGCGGCACAGAAGGCATACCAAGATGCAGGCATCGACCCGCGCACGGACGTCGATAGCTTCATCACATGCGCCGAGGATTTCTGGGAGGGGTTTTCGATCTTCGATGAGTTTACACCCGATCAACTGGGAGCGGCGCTCCGGCCCATGCACACCGTCTCCGGTGACGGACTGCAGGGCTTGGCCAACGCCTACATGCAGATCAAGACGGGGCTGTTTGATATCGTCGTCGTCGAAGCCCATAGCAAGATCTCAGAACTTCTCACCTACGAAGACGTAGTGCAGCTCTCGTTCGATCCCATTTACGAAGCTCCGCTCTCAAAGGGTGTTCATCCCTACTACGTGGGCGGCTTGGAGATGCGAGAGTATCTCGAAGCCACGGGCACAACGGAAGAACAGTGCGCGGCCGTCGTCGTTCAGAATAAACGGAACGCCTTTTGCAATCCCTTGGCGGAGTTCGAGGCTCAGCTCGAAGTGGACGACGTGATGAATTCACGCTACGCGTTCGATCCACTGAAGGCACTGGAGATCGCGCCACGGGCAGATGGGGCCATCGTCTTCGTGATCGCCGGAGGAGAGATCGCCCGCAGCCTGACTGACAGACCTGTATATGTAGAAGGGATCGGGTGGTGCTCGGAATCACCGTGGATCGGCTCGCGCAGCTCGGATGCGGCATATGTGAAGCGGGCAGCTCAGATGGCCTATCGCCAAGCGGGCATCGAGAATCCTCAACTCATCGACATCGTGGAAGTGGATGATCAGTTCGCCTTCAAGGCACTTCAGCATCTAGAAGCTTTGGGACTCGCGCGCCCTGGAGAGGCTGGCTATCTTATGGCTGAGGGAGCGTTCGGTCCTCAAGGGCAGCGGGCCGTCAATCCCAGCGGAGGGTCTTTGGGCTGTGGGCATCTGATGGAGGCTTCGGGCCTTGCGCGCGCTCTGGAGGGCGTGCTCCAGCTTCGAGGAGAAGCGGGACCGCGACAAGTGGAAGATGCTCTTGTGGGTGTGGCCCAGTCTTGGCGAGGTCTGCCACATGGGACCGGAGCGGTCGCGATCTTCTCACGGAGGGAGTAACGATGAATCTCGGGAAAATTCATAAGGACGTAGCCGTCGTGGGCGCGGGCATGACGCTCTTCTCTCGGCGCCTGCAAGAGACGGGCAAAGAGATGAGCTGGCAGGCTGCTCAGATGGCTCTTGATCAGGCGGGACTCACACTCGATGACATCGACGCTGTGATCATGGGCTCTGCTCCCGATGCCTTCGATGGCGTTCACAAGAAGGGTGATTGGTTGATTGATGGAGCGGGCGGAGTGAACAAGCCCTACATGCGGGTCTACACCGGTGGAGGCACAGCCGTCTTCGCGCCCATCGCCGGATGGTGGCACGTCGCCTCCGGCATGTTTGAAAGAGTGCTCGTGGTTTGCGAGGAGAAGATGAGCAGCTGCCAACCGCACGCCCAGAGCGCCTTCGCTCACATCTGGGACCCCATCTTGGATCGCCCGCTCAAGCCCAACCTTGTCTGGATCTTCGCCATGGAAATGCAGCGCTACATGCACACATATAACGTGCGCTACGAGGACATCGCGCTTGTGGCTGTGAAAAACAAGCGCAACGCGGTAGGGCATCCATGCGCTCAACTGGCTGATCCAGACATTACTCTGGAGGATGTCATCAACTCAGAGCCGATGGCCCTGCCCGTGCGGCGACTCGACATCAGCCCGCCTTCCGATGGAGCCGCAGCCCTCGTGCTTGTGAGCGAGGATACGGCCTATGAATTGACGAATGAGCCAGTCTGGATGGACGGCGTGGGCTGGTGCATCGACTCGACCATGTGGACGAATCGTGATCTGGCCTTCCCGAAGTTCGTGGCCCGAGCGGCAAGGATGGCCTACGAGATGGCCGGAATCAAAAATCCGCGCGAAGAGATTGACATTGCTGAGCCGTATGATCCCTTCGACTACAAAGAGCTCCAACATCTAGAAGCTCTTGGTCTAGCAGATCCCGGCGAAGCGGCCATTATGACTCGCGAGGGCAAGACCCAGCGCGATGGCGAATTGCCGGTCTGTCCGAGTGGGGGACTCTTGGGTGTGGGCAATCCGATTGCGGCCACGCTCGGCATCAAGGTGGGAGAGCTCTTCTGGCAGCTCTCTGGGCAAGCTGGCGCTCGGCAAGTACCGGGCGATCCGGCCGTGGGCGTGGCACAGGCATGGGGAGACTTGATGCAGTTTAGCAGTGTGATCGTGATGAGGAGGCGCCCATGAAAGAAACGGTAAAACCTAGAGGCAAGCCTCTCTCGGGCGAAGAGATGAAGCAAGTCTGTCACGTGGTCGCCCGGCCGCAAGTGAAGTATGCCTGGGCCGTCGGTGTGGCGATGAGTCACTTCTTAGCGGGGCTCAAGCAAGGAAAGATTTTGGGGCGAACGTGCGTTCAGTGCGAGAGGATTCTGGTGCCCCCTCGAATGTTCTGTGAGCGCTGTTATCGCACGACAGATGAATGGGTGGAGCTACCGGGAACGGGCGTGATCGAGACCTTTTCCATCTCCTACATCGATACGGACGCCAATCGAATCAAAGAACCCATCTTCGTCGGCGTGCTGGCCTTCGATGGCGCGCCTCCTCACTCGGGGATCATGCACTATTTTGGGGAGGTCTCTCAGGATGCGATTCACATTGGAATGCCTGTTGAGCCTGTCTGGAAGCCTGGGGGAGAACGTGTCGGAGCCATCACAGACATAAAATACTTCAGGCCACGGGAAGGGGCACGGCCTAGCAGTAACAGCAAGCGTCGCAAGAGAGGTTGATGATCATGACGTTCAGTGAGAAATTCCAGAAGACGACAGATGTAAAGCACTGGTTGGGCGATATGGAGGTAGATCATTTCCTCTACACTGCGGGCATCGCAGGTGAGGCATTTTTTGTTGCCCTGCGCGATAAGGGAGTGATCTTGGGAACCCGCTGCGAACTTTGTGGGATCACCTACGTGCCGCCTCGCATTTACTGTGAGCACTGCTTCGCAGAATTGAACGAATACACCGACGTCGGCCTGCGTGGCCGCGTGCGCTCCTTCACCATCGCTCGGCTGGGCAAAGACGGCAATGAGCTTAAGAAGCCGGAGATCTTCGCGGTGATCGACTTTGGGTCGGGGACGACGGGGCTGCTGCATAAGCTGGGCGAGGTCACGCCGGAAACGGTCAAGGTAGGTCTGGACGTCGAAGCTGTGCTCAAGCCTAAGTCTCAGCGCGGGGGGCATATCACAGATATCGAGTATTTCCGTCCGGTGGGGTAGAATGAAGAGTTTTGTGTGGAGAAGATCGAAAGGAGAGAACAGGATGAGGGTGAAGCGGGATCGGATTGGAGTTCTCTGGGTCAGCCTGTTTTTCATCAGCGGGTTCTTGGGAGTGGCCCAAGAGATTCAACTGACTGCGGATGCAGATCCAGGGGCGGAATCTGCGAAGCTACAGAATATTTTACGAGGGCTAATCCACAGCGAATCGGGTGCGGCTTCCGAGCCGCCTTCACCCAGTCCTCGGTTCTTTGGGCTCCGCCAGCTCTCCGACATAGAAGGCCTTCTGGCCTTGAAGGCGAGAGGGGATCGAGTTCAGGTCGTGATTGAGCTCGCACCCCAGGCAGACAGCTTTCCGGTGACAGACCAGATCATCCATTCGGGTGGGAACGTGGAACTGGCTGATGGGAATTGGGTGCAGGCTGTTGTTTCCGTAAGCGAGTTGAATCGCTTAGCGGAGATGCCGGAGGTGCAGTTCGTCCGATTGCCGGTTCGACCCTTTTTCAGCCAGAGCTCCATTCGCAGCGAAGGTCTCCCCGCCGTCGGCTCAGAAACCTGGAATCAAGGGGGGCTGACGGGCCAAGGGGTCAAGGTGGCGCTCTTGGACGGTGGGTTCCGAGGTTATGAGAGCCTATTGGGAAGAGAACTTCCTCCACGCGAGCAGGTTATCACCCGCTCCTTCCGTGCCGACAGGCAGCTGTATGATGCGGCAGAGGCCCGTGTTTACCAGATCCATGGAACTGCGACGGCAGAGATCGTCCATGACATCGCCCCAGGGGCCGAAGTCTATCTCACGGCATTCAGCACCGACGTGGAGTTCCGCAGTGCGATCAACTGGTTGATCGAGCAGAAAGTGGACGTGGTCAACACATCCTTGGGTTTCCCATCCGGCTGCTTTCGCAAAGGGGGCGGGATTTTCGAATCCCAGTTCCTCAAAGCGCACGAGAGTGGGATCACGTGGGCCACAGCGGCAGGCAATGAAGGCGATATCCACTGGGAAGGGGCATGGCGCGATACCGATGGAGACGATCTGCACAACTACACGGACACGGATGAGGGGAACACGATCGATGTGGAGCTGGTGGAGTATCAATATCCCGATGGGCGCCGTGTAGCTACCTCGATCATCAATGCGCTCTTCAGCTGGGATGCGCCCTGCACCGGAGCTTCCGATGACTATGAAGTGGTCGTCCTGCATGAAGAAGATGGTAGACTTACCTCTCTCTCTCCCTGGAATGGCGAGGTTGGGCAGCTCAGTGATTTTGTCTGGAAGTCGGACATTCCCATTAAGCAAGTTGTCGCGAGCGAAGATTTCAATGTGAGTCGGGTTGGCCAAGTCGAGAAGTATCACCTGGCGATTCGCAAGAAGAAAGCTGGAGCTGCCGACTCTCGTTTTGAGATGCGCATCGATTGTCCGTGTAGGCAGATTGAGTATCTTGTGCCTCAGGGCAGCGTGGGCATTACCGAGCCCTCCATTTCTCTCAATGTCATCACGGTAGGAGCGGTGCACCATTCGTCGCGCTGCTCGCTGAGCCTCTGTCCTGATGGGAAATTGCTTGTCTACTCCAGTCAAGGTCCGACCAAGGATGGACGCATCAAGCCCGATGTAACGGCGCCCAGTCATGTCTCCACCAGCAGTTACGGTCGTTGGACTGGGGAAGGCAGTGGACGCAACCCAGGCTTCACAGGGACATCTTCCGCATCACCGCACGTAGCCGGAGCAGCCGCTCTTGTGAAACAGGCCTTTCCCAACGACACTCCAGAGCAGATCAAACAGTTCCTCGAAGGCCGGGCAGAGGATGCCGGTGAGCCCGGAAAGGATAGTCGCTATGGGTCTGGCATCCTGTCGCTTGGCCAACCTCCGGGTCAGCTCCCGACCATTGCGGGGATTGAGCCAACCAGCGTTCTCCCAGGGAGCACGATTCAAGCGTCGATCGGCGGCACAAATCTACTGGAAGCTACAGCGATCACCTTCAGCGGCTCCGGAGTCACTGCGGTCCTGCAAGCGGGCGGCACAGCTACGACGTTGCCCATCACGATCACCGTTGCTGCGGATGCTTCGCCTGGAGCTCGAACGTTCATCATCACTGCACTAGCAGGGACAGCTTCTAGTGGCCAAGTCACGTTTACGGTGCTGCAGTACCCTCGGATCGGAGTTGAGCCCGCAGGCCTAAGCTTCCAAGCAACGGTTGGGGAGCAGGATCCTCCGGCCCAGACGTTGCGCATTGCGGGTAGCGGCACACTCAGTTGGCAGGCTTCTGTGGATGTTCCTTGGTTGAGCTTGAGCGCCACCACAGGGACAGCTCCCACGGAGATCAGCGTGTCTACGGAGATTGCGCAGCTGGTGGCCGGAACCTACCAGGGCCAAATCACGATCACGGCTCCTGATGCGATCAATAGCCCTCTGACCGTGCCTGTGACACTCACGCTGGAAGCTCCGCCGGGCGACCTCATCGCCCTGCTCTTTAAGCAACTGGAGTTCGTGGTACCCGGAGATTGGGAGCGAGCTCTTCGGGAAGGCTGTGTGGTCTATACCAACCTGAGTGGAGAATTGAGCACGGTGCGTGTGACGCTTTCGGATGACTCCGTGAAGGAGTTCGAGATCCCGGCAGGCAACGAAGTGATTGTCTGTGGGGATGTCGTGCACATCGATACCCGACCTCGGACTTCCTCTAGCTAGGAGAGAAGTGTGAGCAGGAGGGGGATCGGGCTGCTTCTCATCGGGCTCTTCTTTTTTGCTCTTTCCGGCTGTGGCTCGAAGGAAGAGACAGGAGAGACGGCGCTGCCCAAGTGGGAAGACTATCAGAACAAAATCCAGCAGACGTTGTTCGAGTTGGTGGCGGCAAAAGACTCTGCCCAGTACGCGGAGCAGCGAGGGCTGGATTACTTTACGATGGTTCGCGTGGTCATTGAACTGACGCCGGGAGCGTCATTGCCAGAGGGTTTCATGGTTCAGGTCGAGAGCAGCTATGAGAATCAAATTCAGGCGTTGGTATCCCTGGACAAATTGCTCGAACTCTCAAAGCAACCTGAGATCCAGTATATCCGTGCGCCAATCAAGCCGAAGCCATTCTGAATCTCCATGAGATCAAAGAAGCTAGTCCATGGTCTTCTCCAAGGTGATCCAAGGACTCTGGCCAAGCTCATCAGTCTTGTGGAAGACCGCGAGCCGGACTACTCTTCCATCATTGATGAAATCTATCCATACACAGGGAAAGCTTACCGCATAGGAATCACGGGACCGCCGGGTTCAGGCAAGAGCACTCTGGTTGATCGACTCGTCCCGCTCTTTCGCAAAGAGGGCTGCAAGGTCGGTGTGCTGGCCTGTGATCCGACAAGTCCTTTTTCAGGAGGAGCACTGCTCGGTGATCGCGTTCGCATGCAGGGCCTTTACAACGACGACGGGATTTTCATTCGGAGTTTGGCGACGCGAGGAAGCCTCGGTGGGCTGGCCGCCGTAACTCATGAAGTCGCTCTGCTCTTAGAGGCTGCCGGTTACGATGTGATCTTCTTTGAGACGATTGGCGTGGGTCAGGTTGAAGTGGATATCGTCGAAGCTACTGACACAGTAATAGTCGTTGTCGTCCCTCAATCGGGTGATGCGATCCAAGCGCTAAAGGCAGGGCTCATGGAGATTGCCGATGTCTTCGTGGTCAACAAGGCCGATCAAGAGGGGGCGGATCATGCCGTCCAGGCGCTCCATCTGGCCTTGCGCCCTGGGGAGATGGCCACTGCGTGGCTTCCTCCCATTGTGAAGACCATGGCTACGGGAGGAGAGGGACTTGATCGCCTAAAAGAGGCATTCGAGCGCCATCGGGAGTATTTAGGCGAAGAGGGTATGCTTCAGAAGCGACTGGCTCGCTTGCAAGCGTTCGTTCAACGAGTTGTTG
>MFGX01000014.1:34324-44383 GCA_001778455.1 Candidatus Fraserbacteria bacterium RBG_16_55_9
GAGCTGTTGGAAAAGCAGGTGAAGGGAATTCTCGCAGGGAAGAGCGGGCCTTTCCGTTCTGCGAAGGAGATTTGGCAGAAGCTCAACCCGAAGTGACACATTAAACCTAGAATGTCTCATTCACTTAATATGAACGTGAGGTTAATCTCCGATGCGGGAGAAAGTAAAGGTTTGGCTTAGTAGTTCTGTAGGTGCGGCGCTCCTCACGGGTGCGTTGGCGGGTGTGGCCGTGACATGGGTGGGGTATGGTGCCTACCGCCTATGGGCAGAACCGTTTCTCCCGGCTGCCCTCTCAGACTTGTTATTTGCTGTCGTGCCCGGTCCCTTTCAGGCCTATACGATCGCACTCCTCGGCGCATCGGCCAAGCCTTTAGCCTTCTACCTCTTGATTCTGGCCCAGATCGTTGCCTTCAGCTGGGCGAGCGTGCGACTGGTGATAGTCTTACCTGCAACTGCGTCAAAGGTGCAGTTACTGTGGCTCTCGCAGTCTTGGCTTAAGGTCGCAATCATCAGCACCGGATTATTCCTGCTTCTGTCTTTCGCAGGCGCAAGCAGTAGTTGGTCGTGGGCAGCGATGATAATGGAATCCGCCGGGACGGCTGCACTTTACATCGCTTTGTTGGAGCTCTTCTATCGATTCGTCAGACCGTACCAAGGGGCGTCTGATTTAGGCAAGCCAGAAGACCGCCAGTATACGCGTCGAAGTTTGCTGGTCGCATTCGCTTCCACCACGGGTGCACTTCTCCTCTGGCCGCTGCTCATGCGTGAGTCGATCATGCAGAATCTCTCACCTAATGTCACTCTGGAGCCGCCTCCAATTATTCCTGTGCCGCCTAGTGCCTTTGACCTAATCGCTGGGCTGCCGCCGCGTGTGACATCGAACGAGCGATTCTATTATGTATCGAAGAATCTCTTGCCCCACCAAGCACGAGATTGGGGTCCACTTCATATAGAAGGACTCGTCGAACGGCCATTAGAGGTGAGCTTACAAGAACTCCGCACCTGGCCTGCCGCAGAGGAGTATGTCACTCTGGCCTGCGTGGATTATGAGCCCAACAACCCACTTACCAATGACCTCATCAGCACTGCGCTCTGGCAGGGAGTCTCCCTCAAGGATTTGTTGGCAGAGGTCGTTCCGCGGCAGGAGGCCACTACATTGGAGCTGTACGCGACCGACGGCTATTCGACCGCTATACCTCTACAGTTGGCCTTGCAGCCGGGAACGCTTCTGGCTTACCAGATGAATAGGCAGCCTCTGGACGCGCGACACGGTTTCCCGGTCCGTCTTATCGTGCCGGGCCTCTACGGCTTCAAGAACATCAAGCACTTAAGTAGAATGGTCTTGAGTGCACGCGAGTACTTTGGATATTGGGAGCGCAGGGGGTGGGCCAAGGAAGCTCCAGTGAAGACCCTGTCGCGGATCACAACTCCCGCGCCCAATACACATCTGCAGGGTGAGAAACCAGTCTGGATGGGGGGGGTCGCTTTTGCAGGTGTGGAGGGAATCAGTAGAGTTGACGTCAGCGCAGACGATGGGCACAGCTGGGAGCCAGCTAGTTTGGAGGAGCCGCTCTCCTCTTACAGCTGGAGCCGCTGGGTCTATCAATGGATGCCGTCACAGACAGGAAGCGTAGTACTACAAGTACGAGCGACAGACGGGAAGGGGCGATCCCAGACTCCAGTTGAGACGTCAGCCTTTCCTGCCGGAGCGACTGGATACCATCGAGTGCGCGTTCAAGTAAACTAAGGAGAGGAGCGTCGATCAATGGTCAAATGGCTCAGCGTCGTATTGGGCATACTGTTGGCTTTGCTTGGGATAATTTGGATCTTACAGGGTGTCAACGTGTTAGGCGGGTCATTCATGTCCGGTCAACCGTTCTGGGCAGCCATGGGCACCGTTGCGCTCGTGGTTGGAGTGAGCCTAGTGCTATTAGGAAAGCGACGTTGGTAAGCTCGCTCAGAAATGAAAAGCCGCCCCGCGGTCTTAGCGGCGCTCCGTAAATGATGGATGAGGGTCCTTTCACAACAGAGCTGGACCGCGGTGCGGCTTGCTATATCTACTCAGAAGGTAGGGCGATTGTTTCACTCAAGCAGGGCTGACGTCGGAAGAAGCTCCGGAGACACAAGATCCCTCTCGACCGCGTGCGCATACCCGCTGAGATGATCTGTGCCCTCCAACTCAAGCTCAAGCGGATCGCTCATCGCGCCGGCCTCGCCAAGAAGGTCTACCCCCATGCGCTGAGATCCACCGCAGCCATGATGTTTGCCAACGCTGGCCTCTCAGCCCATCAAGTAGTCGGGTGAAGCGCCGAACACTTGACACATTCTCTCGATATGATAACATGATAGTATGACTACTCAGACCCAACGCGAAAGGAGCGAACCCATGCCCGTGGTCAAGGTGATGGAGCGCCGCCAGGTGGTCATCCCCAAGGAGATTTTCGAGCAGCTGAAGCTCGAAATCGGGGATTACTTGGAGGCCAAAGTGGAAGACGGCAAGATCGTCTATATCCCGAAGCAGCTCGTTGATCGGGACCCTTGGTACTGGTCCGCCGAGGGGCAGGCAGCGATTCAGGAATCACTCAAGGAGTACGAGGAAGGCAATGTCATCGGCCCCTTCAAGACTGCGAAAGCAGCACTTAAGGCGCTCAAGAAGACCCGCGTATGACGGTGGTTTTCAACGAGCACTTCACCGGACGGTTTCAGAAAGCACCCCAGCAGATCCAAAAGCTCTTTGGCAAGCAGTTGGGGTTTTTGCTCTCTGATCTCCGGCACCCGTCGCTCCATGCCAAGATTGTCGATGAGACGAAGCGTATCTGGCAAGCCCGAGTCAACGGAGGATGGCGCTTCTACTTCCAGATCGATGGGGACACCTACAAGATGGTCGATATCCGTCCGCACGACTGATGAGCAGCTTCATCCCCACGTCGCCCAAAACAAACCTGTGTTCGCTTGACAACACGCTCCCCACGCACTATTCTGAAAGTGCGTGATTGCTGGTAATTACACTACCAGCAGGGAGTGTGATCACCCATGCCTATGAAGACCGTTCAGATCAGGCTCACGCCTGAACAACTGGAGAGCATCGACGGAAAGGTGGATGAGGGCCTCTTCCAGAGCCGCTCGGAAGCCATCCGCGACTACATCCGCAAGGCCGAGTTTTTCGAGGCGCTCGCACAGTTCCGCGCACTCGCTGCCAAAGCGGGGCTCACCGAGGAGGAGGTCTGGAAGGATGACGAAGCGATCCGCAAGGCCCTCTACCGGAAGCTCTTTGGCAACGCCAAGCCTGCATGAAGATTCTCCTCGATACCAACGTCCTCTTCTCTGGCTTGGGCTTTCGCGGTGTGGTCGGTGAACTCCTCGAAGAGATGGTGCGCCAGAACCACACCATTATTACCAGCGAGTACATCCTCGAGGAGTTGCGCGGGAAGATCCGCCTCAAGTTCAAGGGGCCGCACACCAAAGCGGCCCTCGATCTTTTGCTCTACATTGTGCAGCGCATACCACTCGAGGCGAAGCAGCGGGAGGCGTGTCAACCCCATCTTGCTCACGCAGAACAGCTCGTTCCCCAGCAAGATGCGCCGATTCTGGCCCTCGCTCTACTCGACGATGTTGACTACTTCGTGACTGGAGATAAGGTGGATTTCCTTGAGAACAAAGAGGTGCAAGCCCTCACGCACGGCAGGATGCAATCGCCCCGCGAGATGCTCGATATTCTCTTGGGAAAGACGCCTCGCTAAAAAGAAAACGACCCAGCTGTCTTGGCTGGGCCACCCATCGGAGGTATATTCCCGAGGGAGATTTTGTTGAAGTGAAGCGCCAAGGCCGTGCGGTCGTCATCAAGCCCAAGAAGGTCGTGGACAAAGATCTGTGGGATACGCTGACCCCCGAGGAAGAACGAGAGGTCGGCGAAGGCTTTACGCAGATTGAGCAGGGCGAGTACGTGGACTGGAAGGAGCTCAAGAAGCGACTAAACAAGAAATGAACACATTCTTGACGTGTGTATAGTCAGTGTGTATTATGAAACCATGACTACCAAAGCGCGCAAACGGATCAACATCACCCTTCCTCCCGAGACCGTCGAACTCCTTGACCGGATCGCGCCTGAAAACCGCAGTGAATTCATCAACCAAGCGGTACGGATGCACTCTCAGCGATTGTTCAAAGCCCGCATACGCCAGCAACTCAAACACGCATACGCGGAACGAGCAAAAGAGGATTTCGCACTCGCTCAGGAATGGGAGCCCATCGAACGAGAACTCTGGGAGCTAGCCGATACGGACGCGAACTCGTGAATCTCTCCATGAGGCACTGACCCCGGTGTCTCCTCTTTTCTATGGCCTATCCTACGCGTGGCTCTGTCTACCTCGTTAATTTCGATCCCACCATTGGGGTTGAGATCAAGAAGACGCGCCCTGCCGTCATCATCTCCAACGATGTCGCCAACCAATACAGCCCCATCGTCATTGTTGCTGCGATCACGGGGCGGGCGAAAGCGAAGTTCGACGAGGTGTTAGTGGCCCCTCCCGATGGAGGACTGACCAAGCCCTCCGTAATTCAACCCAATCAGATCCGCTCCATTGATAAGCGCAGGTTGGTGAAGAAGCTTGGCACACTGTCGGCAGACACCGTCGCGCAACTGGACACTGCCCTCAAACTGACCTTAGCGTTGGTGAAGTTCTAGGGAGCCCACAGAGACCGTTACACCATCGAGGAGGATGGCAATGCCCATCGGTAAACTCGGCAAGCGCCGCCAAGTCGTGATCCCCAAGGAGATCTGCGACGAGTTGGACCTGCACGAGGGAGACTTTGTTGACAGGAGCTGAAGAGCAAGAAGTCAGAAATAATAAGCTGCGCCGCGGCCCCAGCGGCACTCCGTAAATGATGGATGAGGGTCCTGTCACAACAGAGCCGGACCGCGGTGCGGCTTGCTCTATCTACTCGGAAGGTAGGGTGATTGTTTCACCCAAGAAAGTCCGACATCGGAAGGAGCGCCGGTGACACAAGATCTCTCTCGACTGCGTAACGCAGCAAATTCTTCATCCCACCCTTGAAATTGAACGCACGATACCCCGCTTGGCACATGCGCTCTGCGAGATGTGCACTCTTAAGCCCCAACTCGCAATAGAGCACATACGTTCGGTCTCGATCGAGTGTTGCGAAACCTTCGAGGGCTTTGAAGAAATCCATGTAGATCGCGCTAGGGTAGTGCCAAACTCGATACGAAGCCGGTGAGCGCAGATCGATGACGACCGCACCCTCAAGGATCTCTTCGATCTCCATCTCCGGAGAAGCCAGCTCTTCCGGATCGAGAGTTTTTAGGTCAAGAACCTCTCGCTCGGCGATAGTTCGCTCCAATAATGCCAGATCCAGTTTCTCTTCTTCCGCCAAGACAATCTCAAGTGGCGCGCGTGTGGCTGGATGGCGAGGTACGATCGCACAATACTCATCCACCGCCGCGGAGATCTCATACGTGCCAATCCGCCGCGTGTGGGCGATGATCTCCTCTTTGTTGAACCCCACTAGCGGTCTCAAGACGGGCAACTTTGCAGTTTGAGAGATGACATAGAGATTTTGAAGCGTCTGGGAAGAGACCTGCCCAATGGCTTCTCCAGTTACGATTCCCAATGAGTGACGTTCCCGAGCTACCTGCTCGGCAGCGTGGTACATGAGTCGTTTGAGAAGCACTTGCCAGTAGCGAGACTGAGTCTTCGCCTGCATCTCCTTCACTAAAGGCTGAAAGTCGATGGAATGGAGCTGAGGGCGGTCTCCGTAGCTCCAATTGTCTGACAAGATCTTCAGCACGCGAAGCACACCCTGCTGATGCGCAGCGCCACCCAGGTTGCAAAAGACGTAATCGAGGGCGACCCCGCGCTTGAGTATGAACCACGCAGCCACCGCCGAATCAAACCCACCGGATACGAGGGCCACAGCTCGGCCTTCGACCCCCAGGGGCAGCCCACCTGGGCCAGGGAGTTGCTCGGTGAAGAAATATGCTTGACCGGCGCGCACCTCGACATAAACTGTCACTTCGGGATTGTCTAGGTCGACCTTCAGCGCGTGAGGGAGAAGAGCAGCTCCCAGCGCGCGCGCAATGTCCTGAGAGTTGAAAGAGTCATTCCCGTGATCGCCGGCGCGTCGAGCACGCACGGCAAACCGCTTACCCTTCACACGCGATCGAAAGAGCTCATCACCAGCCTGCACAACGTCACCAAGATGTCCGCCAGGGCGGCGTTCTACGATAGAAAGAGATTGAATTCCGAAAACGCGCTGTAGTGCTTCCGCGGCTTCAGGGCTAGAAGTTTCGACGTAGAGACGATCCCACTCTCTCTGCAGCTTGAAAGAACGTCCCGCGAGCGCATCTTTGATATTCTGAGTCAAGCGGCGCGTAAAGTGGACACGAGTTTGCCTCGCCTTTGTGCTAATCTCACCGGAGAAGCGAATCAAAATGAGCATGATACAAACCCATTGTATCGGGTCATTTCCTGCGATTGCAAGCGTCTAAGCTCTCGTGCAAGAACTTGCAAGCGGCTCATCAACCCTTTAAGATTACAAGACGGTAGAATAAGTCCATCGGCCATCTAGAAAGGAGCATTCCGGTGTTTTCGCGTCGCGATCTAGAGAAGCTTCTTGAGACTCAGGCAGGTCCAATGCTGAGTGTCTACCTGAACACGGACCCGGCTCAAGACCCGAAGGGCTCCTATCGAATCTGGCTTAAAGATGCGCTCAAAGCTTTGGAAGGCAAGATCGAGGGAGCCGATCAGAAGCGCTTCCGCGAGATCGCAGATCGTGTGCAGGCTCACATGCGGGAGTTCCGTCCACAAGGTAAATCTTGGGTGGCTTTCATAGGAAACGGGTCCTTTGAGGAATATGATTTGCGGGTCCTCGTGGAGAACGAGGCCCAGTGGGGGCGGCCAGAGCTTGCGCAGCTGGAGTGGCTCTTGGAGGAATACCGCCCATATGGGGTTGTGTTAGCGGATTCCGAGAAGCTTCGGTTTCATGTTGTGGCGATGAATGAGATTCGCGAGGTAGATGATCGGGCTCTCGAGCTGGACACGAGCGAGTGGAAGCGTAAGGAACTGGCCCCACCTTCGCAACCTCGCTTGGCTGGAGTACGCGGATCCGCTCGAGGAGGAAACGAGCGTGATGCCTACGCGGAGCGGGTGAAGGTTCAGACAGAAAAATTCTGGAAGGAAGCATCGGGCGTCTTGCGTCGCCTCAAGGAGCTCCATCAAGCGGAAGGGCTGGTGCTTGGTGGGTCCAAAGCTGTCCGCGAGCGTTTCGTTCAAACGCTGGGTTCAGAGGCAAATCGAATCATCGGCCAGATTTCGTTGCCTCTGGAAGCCGCACCGGCGGAAATATTGACAGAGAGCGTCCAGGTAATCCAAACCCACGAGCGGGAACGGGAGAAACAGATCGTCGAAGAGCTCCTCAGGCGAGCTTCGACTAGCGATCGCGCCGGTGTGGGGTTGCTTGCGACGCTCAAGGTCCTTCAAGAAGGTCGTGCTGAGCGGGTCGTGGTCAATCGTCGCTTGGATGCGGTGTTAAGTGAGTGTGCGGCGTGCAGTTATGCCTTTGACAAAGGAGAGGAGAAGTGTCCTAACTGTGCATCGCCACAAGCGAAGCGAGCATCGCTTCGCGGATTGCTGCCAGTCCTCGTCCGGCGCCATGGTGCCCAGCTAGAGATCATAAGACGCCCTGCGGCGGAGGCGCTTGCTCCACACGGGGGAATCGGAGCATTTTGGCGATATTGAGTGCAAGGGCGAATAGCTCAGCGGCAGAGCGTCCGCCTTACACGCGGAAGGTCCCAGGTTCAAATCCTGGTTCGCCCACCCGAACGGTGGAATCTTGAAAGCGCATCGCCGTCTGTGGTAGAATGTACCCGTTTACGTGGGGGTGTGGTGTAGCGGCCTAACACGCTGCCCTGTCAAGGCAGAGACCGCGGGTTCAAATCCCGTCATCCCCGCCAAACCCCACCCGCCCAGGTAGCTCAGCTGGTAGAGCACAGGACTGAAAATCCTGGTGTCGACGGTTCGAGTCCGTCCCTGGGCACCCGCTTCCTGGCTCCCCAACTGAGAAACTTGCCCCTGCGGCTTCACGTTGAGTACTGGCCGTGATAACGGGACTCCGCTGATTTTCCCACACCTAATTGGTCAACGTCCAAGACAAGTCCCCTCTCCGTTGACCAGTCGAAACGACAGAATGGGGTGGGATATTACGAATTCCTCTGGAGAAGGAGAGCTGACAACGGTTGAACTGAAGGTAAGCTGGCTTTTGGGCAGAATGTAGCACTTCCACGGGGATTTCCAATGTAGATCCAGTGGAATCCTAGGAGAAGAGCAATGATGACTAGTAATGCGATCAGCGTGCCAAATCGTCTCACAATTCTATTCATGGGTTGACAATATTGTCTGCAATTTGGTATACTTACGCGTACACAAGAGTTACTTGGGAGGTATAAGAAATGCCAAGCGCAAGGATCTCAGAGCCACTTCATCGGGCTCTGCATCAACTGGCCAAGAAACAAAAGACTTCGATCAAGGAAGTTCTGGAAGCTGCAATTGAAACCTACCGTCGCCAATGCTTCTTAGAGGAGAGCAATGCGGCTTTCGTCGCCTTGCGACAGAATCCTAAGGCTTGGCAAGAAGAACGAGAGGAGCGCGCGGCGTGGGACCAGACGCTAGGCGACAGACTGCAGGAAGACTAACGCATGTGCCAGAGCCTTCACGGGGCGAAGTCTGGCTGGTAGACCTGAATCCGACGAGAGGTCACGAACAAGCTGGTGTCAGACCGGCATTGGTGGTCTCGGTAGATCTCTTCAATCACGGACCCGCAGGTCTTGTAGTCATACTCTCCATCACAACAAGAGCTAAGGGCATCCCCTTCCACGTCGAAATCAAGCCTCCTGATGGTGGCTTGAAAACCAGGAGCTTCATTAAGTGTGAGGACGTGCGCTCGGTCGCCAAGGAGCGTCTCTCTCAAAGGTTGGGTGAGGTCACAGGCGCGACCATGGAGGCTGTGGAGGACCGGCTTCGCATCCTGCTCAACCTCTGAGGTGATAAATGTCCCATACAATAGACTTCGCCGCTGGCACACAACGAAACCTCCTCATCGTTCACGGATATGTCACACTCGATCTCAGGACTCAGAGAAGGCTCCGGTGAAAATGCGTTTCCGTTCGGTCTTTCGGGGATTTTGAGCATGAGCTAGACTATTGACACCCTTCCCTCACCCCTGTTATGCTGTGCCCACTTGAAAGAAAACCGGATGCACTTCCACTTGTGAACGGCGCTTTCAAGCCCACCATCCTCCATCGTGAGAGGGCAAACGGGGGCAGTGGCAGCAGGGTAGGGTGCAGTACTCCCCGAAGGAGCGATCATGACCGTTGCGAGGATCGAGAGCGAGCCATCTTCCCTCAAGACCGAGTACACCTTCGATCGGTTCATCAAGGGGGATGGGAATCTCCTGGCTTGCGCGGCCTGCCAGGCTGTGTCCGAGTCTCCGGCCCGGGCGTATAACCCGCTCTTCATCTACGGTAAAGTGGGCTTGGGTAAGACCCATTTGCTCTATGCCATTGGGAATGAGATCTTGAAAAACCAGCCTTGGCTGCGAGTCATTTACATCACGTCGGAGCGGTTTGCCATCGAGATGGTGCAAGCCATCCGCGAGAACCGCACCGATCGCTTCCGTCGCACATACCGACAGGTCGACATTCTACTGATCGATGATGTGCACTTCCTCAAGGACAAAGAGGGCACCCAAGAAGAACTCTTCCACACGTTCAATGAACTCTACGAGAACAGCAAGCAGATCGTGCTCTCCAGCGATCGTCCTCCGGAAGAGCTCTCCCAGTTGCAAGAGCGATTGGTCTCGCGCTTTCGTTGGGGACTTGTAGCCGATATTCAGCCACCCAACTTCGAGACACGGCTGGCCATTCTAAGAGCAAAAGCCAAAGAGAACGGCCTGCAACTGAGTGACGACCTGCTCACATTGATCGCCAGCCGAATCACTTCGAGCGTGCGCGCTCTTGAGGGTGCACTCATCCGAGTCACAGCTTAT
>MFGX01000014.1:44414-52134 GCA_001778455.1 Candidatus Fraserbacteria bacterium RBG_16_55_9
GGATGGGGTCCTCCCTCAGGAGTTGCCCAGCGAGCGGCCATTGGATGTCGAAGTCATCAAGGCGGAGGTAGCTCGTCGCTATGAAGTGAGCGTGGAGCAGCTCGAAGGGGAGAGGCGGGAGAAGCACATCTCCCAGGCGCGCCACATCGCGATCTACTTGGCGAGGGAGCTGACAAACGGTTCCTTCCCAGCGATCGGGAAGGCCTTCGGCGCGCGGGATCACACGACGGTGATGCACGCCTGCCGTAAAGTGAGTGAGCTACTGAAGACCCCTCTTTTCCGTAGCGAAATCGAGGAGCTCAAGGAGTGCTTGCGTACAAGTCAACGAGCTAGCACAGGAAGATAAGCCGATCTCCGCGACCTAGAAGCTTTCTCAAACGCAGCTTCTCTCCACCGCGTCGCTCGCGAAGTTGATTTTCCAGACCCTTGCCATCAATGCGCAAGAGCGATGTGTCCTCTAACGCGCATACCATCAGTTGTGAAGAGCCGGGTTGCGCAAAGTCTAACTCACCAAAAAACTCGCCTGGACCCACTATCCGAGTGTTTCCGGATTCTGTGAGTTCTACCCTCCCTGAACGGATGAGGTAGAGCGAATCTGTGCGATCTCCTGGACGGCAAAGAACTTGCCCCGGGCAAGCTTCCACTCGCTCCCAGAGCTGAGGGTCTTCTATTTTCACTTCACGTGCCTCCTTGCGTGAGAATCCTCTCGCGAGGCTACGTCATGAAGATGGAAAACCCAATCGCCAAAGTTCTTGGCCCAAGACAGCTTAATCACTCTCGCAGGTGATCCAGATCACAACAGCGCGACTCATTCGGGTCTTACGGTTACCCGGATCACAGAAAGCATATAGGGGGGCATGTTATGGATATGGGGAGGTTGGTTGGTTGAGGGTGCAAGCAGAATGAAAAAGGAGGCAGGTATGGAGAATGGCGGGAAGAGCAAAATCATTCAAGATGAACTAGCTAAATTTTGCCATGTGGTAAACTACCGCGAGGGGGAGTTGATCTACAGCCCCTGTCAGCGAGATACGGCAGCGTACTTTATCCAGCGGGGTCGGGTGAAGCTCTATCATCTGGATGAGAGCGGCAAGAGGCTCACTCTAGCCATACTGGGGGAAGGCAATCTCTTTGGCGAGATGGCTCTTATGGGTGAGGGACACCGGGAATCGAACGCAGAGGCCTTAGAGGATTCCTCCTGTTGGGTGATCGAACGAGATAAGCTGATCACGCGCGCCAAGATGCATCCCAGTCTTGTGCTCGATCTTCTGCGGCTCTTCTTGCAGCGCATGAGCGAAATTCAGGAGCGCCTGAAAGAGATGGTTTTTAAGGACCTGGAAACGCGACTTGCGCGCACGCTGCTCCACTTGGCGCAAAAGCATGGGCATAGAAGTCGAGGTCGCTGGGAGATCGACCTTAAGATCACCCACCAAGAGCTTGCGGAGTTGGTAGGGGGAACTCGCGAGAACGTCACGATGATCCTCAACCGATTTGAGGCGGAAGGCTTGATTGCCAAGCAGCGCTTTCAAATTGCGATCACCGATCCGGAAGAACTTGCGGAGCGAGCTGCTCTCATGAGCCTTAGAGAAGGGATTTCTGAAAACTAGCTAGAGAACCCTGCCGGCTTGAATCGACTTTCGTTTTCGCCTATGCTCCCGTAAGCCATGGAGCAGTTCATGCGCCGCGCCTTGGTGTTGGCAGAACAAGGAGTCGGCCGCGTCAACCCAAATCCTCTGGTCGGTGCTGTTGTTGTTAAAGACGGTCGGGTGATTGCCGAGGCCTATCATTCAGAGTTTGGCGGCCCTCATGCGGAAGCTCTGGCTCTTAAGCAAGCGGGGCGGGCCGCGCAAGGATCTGAACTCTACGTCAATTGGGAGCCTTGCATTGCGTATCCGGGCAAGCGCAATCCCGCGTGCGTACATCAGATTATAACGAGCGGCATCGGCAGAGTGGTCGTCGCTGCCCGCGACCCCACACCCCAAGTCAATGGGCGCGGTATTGCAGAGCTTCAACGCGCAGGCATCGAAGTGATCGAAGGCATACTATCTAAAGAAGCTCAGCAACTAAACGAAATCCGCGCCAAATATGCAAGCACAGGCGTTCCCTTCGTGCTCCTTAAGATGGCCATGACAGCCGATGGGAAGATCGCGACTCGTGCAGGAGACTCTCGATGGATCTCTTCCGAAGAATCGCTCCAGCTCGCTCATCGTCTGCGCGTCCGTTATGCGGCTCTGCTCGTCGGGATCGGGACGGTGCTCCAGGACGACCCGCAACTCACCGTCCGGCGAGTCTCAGGGCGCGATCCCATGAGAATCGTGCTCGACTCCAAAGGGCGCATTCCCTTGCAGGCATCGGTTCTTCATCTTAAGAGCGAAGCTCCCACGGTGCTCGCTACGTGTGATATGCCAGCAGAAAAGGAACACAAACTGAAAGAGAAATGTGGAAACCTCAAAATATGGCGACTGCCCGCGAATGAGGAGGGCCACGTGGATCTTCGCGTACTGCTCAAGAAGCTGGGGGCAGCTCAAATCGACAGCTTGCTCATTGAGGGAGGCTCGACGGTTGCAGAAGCGTTTCTACGTGAGCGATTACTCGATAAATTCATGGTCATCATCGCTCCCAAGATCATCGGTGGACGGGATGTGCCTACGCCCGTAGGGGGCAAGGGCGCTGAGCGTATCGAGCAAGCGTTTCGTCTAAAAGATTGCTCATTCTACGCTGTGGGTCCCGACGTTGTGTATCAAGGCTATTTGGACTACAGTGGGGTGGGAGGCTCTTGGTCATGATCGATCGCTATTCGCTCTCGCCCATGAAAGAACTCTGGACCCAAGAGGCCAAATACCAACGGTGGCTCGAAGTGGAACTTACCGTTGTTGATGCTTTGGCGGAGTTGGGGCAAATCCCCAAAGAGGCGGCAAATACGATTCATCAGAAGGTCAAACTGAATGCGAAGAGAGCTAAGGAGATTGAAGACAAGATCGGTCACGACCTTCTGGCGTTCGTGCGTTCACTCGAAGAGAGCGTGGGTCCTGAGGGAAGATTCATACACAGAGGGCTGACGTCGTACGATGTGGTCGATACAGCTCTCTCTCTTACAATACGCCAGGCATTAGAGATTCTGAATCACGAGATGGGCCTTTTGCTCCAGGAAGTCAAGAAACTGGCTCTCGAACACCGGCATACGATCATGGTGGGGCGGACGCACGGCATGCACGCAGAGCCGATCACCTTTGGGCTCAAGTTACTCATCTGGTATGCAGAACTTCAGCGTGGCCTCCAGCGCCTCGCAGCCGCTCAAGCGGTCATTTCTACCGGAAAGATCTCGGGGTCCGTTGGAACGTATGCCAACGTCGATCCCGAAGTAGAGCAGAAAGTCTGCGCTAAGCTGAATCTTCAGCCTGCGCTGGTCTCCAACCAGCTTCTTCAGCGGGATCGGCATGCTCAAGTCTTGACAACTCTGGCCATTGTGGCGGGGACACTGGAGAAGATGGCTGTCGAGATTCGCAATCTTCATCGCACGGAGATTGGAGAAGTGCGCGAGGGTGCTCCACACGGTTCATCTTCAATGCCTCACAAACAGAACCCTTCGACCAGTGAAACGATTTCCGGGCTGGCGCGCCTCGTGCGGTTGAATGCTCTGGCAGCACTCGAAAATATGCCGGTCTGGCACGAGCAAGATCTCACTCGCTCATCGATTGAGCGTATCATTATCCCCGACAGTTTCTTGGTTACGCATTATATGCTCCGCTCGATGACAAAAGTGATTGCGAGTTTGCGAGTGAATTTCGAACGCATGAAAGAGAATTTAGAATCGAGCCGCGGAGTGGTCTACTCTCAAGCTGTGCTCTTAAAGCTGATTGACAAGGGCATGCTGCGCATGGAGGCTCATGAGTTGATTCGCGCGAGGGCTCTCGAAGTCGAGGCCACTGGGAAACACCTCAAAGAGTGTCTTGCAGGGGACAAGAAGGTTCGCACATATCTCAGTCCAGAAGAACTGGACGAGCTCTTTGATGTGCAGTACCACTTGAAGCACGTTGATGTGATCTTTGGGCGATTCTTTGACTAAGACGCTTGAAGAGCGGTTTGAGGCATGGCGAACCCGAAGAGAGAGCGTGCGCCGCGTGTTCTATCTCCTGACGATCCTCTGGATTGTGTTACAAATCCTCGCGAGCTTCGTTGATGAACTTGCAGGTTTTCTCCAAGGCTATACCACGTTGTTCTGGATGCCCTGGCTGGCTAGTCTGTTTGGGTATGCTTGGCTCGAAGCACAGCAAGAGTACTTCTTAAAGCAAGTGCAATTGGAGAAACTCTCTGAGCAAGACCGTATCGTGCACCAGCAAATGCTTTCTCAAGCCAGGCGCTTCTTGAGTTCACGGTTGCCCGAAGATCAACTCAATATGATCCAGAAATGGCTACGCGATGGCGAGGAGCCAGATGTTGGCCTGATGTAGATATGTGTTACTGGGTCGGATGTCCTGGGCCTCGCGCAATCGTCGGACAAACTCTGGGAGCATTCGCACGGCGATTTGCGGGTGTCGTTCTAACTCCGCCAGGAAGTCGGAGCGCCGAATGGACACACACTCACTGGCCTCTATCGCACGCACGGTCGCGGAGCGAGGCTGATCGTCAATCACCGACATTTCGCCGAAGAATTCGCCTGGACCTAGCGTTGCCAGGACGGAAACCCCCTTGACCACCTCTACCTTGCCTGATGTGATGATGAAGAACCCACCAGATCTGTCACCTTCCCTGACGATGAAATCACCTGATTGATAGGATCGGACGCGTGCCGTTTGGGCTATGCTCTCGAGGTCGCTCTCCGTCAGTTGGGAGAAGAGAGGCGTTCGTCCCAGCATATCCGTCACTTCGACAGCGTAGCGCCTTCCGTATTGGCGGGGGATGACCAATATCGGGTCTTGGGCGGTCCTTACAACGGCTTCCGTCACACTCCCGATGATCCAGCGGGCAAGGGCAGACTGGCCATGAGAAGTCATGACAATTAAACTCTGGGGCATACTAGCGGCGGCTTCAACGATGCTCCGAGCCGGAGTGCCCTTGAGCACTTTGGAGTCAACCTTCAAGCCCTCTCGTCTGAACTCTTCGGCGGCATGCTTAAGGTACTCAGTGGCTTCAGCAGAGGCGGCCTCTTGCAAATCGACAACGAACAATCCCGAGGACGGGTCCGCCATACCGACTACAGCCTTGTCTCCGATGGCCCGAACAAGGACTACTTCTAGGGATAGTCTCTGGGCGAACTCATGAGCATAGGGCAAAGCGGTCTCGCCAAAGGACGAACCGTCCAGTGGAACGATGATCCTTGGTGCAATGGCTCCCCGCGTCGTGTATTTCGCCGCTTTTTGCGGGGCGATGATGAGAGTGGGTATGTGAGAATAGTAGAGGACTTTTGTGGTCACGCTGCCAAGTACTCCGTGCCCTGCGTGCCTCTCATCGCAATGAGCGGATAGGGCGATGAGATTGCAGCCTTTGCGCTCGGCAACCCGAACGATCTCCTCTGCTGGCCTGCCGACCGAAACTTCATATTCAACTTGTAGCCCGTCTTTCATCCAGAGTGATGCAATCCCTTCGAGATATGTCTTGGCCCTCAACTCTGGATTGATGGGGACTCGCGTCTTTGCGGGAGCTTTCGGGGCTCCAAGTTCGTCAAAGGCGTGGGGAGAGACTGCGGTCATCAATACGACCGGGATGTTGAACCCCTTGGCCAAGTATGAGGCGTACGGTATGATCGCTTCCGCTGCCTTCGAACCATCCAAGGGGACGAGTGCTTTCTTGAACATCATGGCCTCCAGATCTTATGAGTTCAGTGCATCCGAGCAATATAGGTGATCTCTGTGGGAAAATCAATCTCGCTCGTGTGGGGGATTCAAGTTACACTCGGAAGGGACTTGCGTTGACTTGATCGGGCTTTCCAGGTATGATGAGCGGGCATTTCTGGGGAGATCTCAAATGCCGAGCTATTCCAAGTTAGAGAGCGATGTGACGAAGCGAGAAGCAGAGGTCCTGTCGTTCTGGGAATCACGCCAGATTTTCCGTAAGTCACTAGAGAAAACTCAGAACGGACAGCGCTATGTCTTCTATGAGGGCCCACCCACAGCCAACGGGAAGGCCCACTTTGGGCACCTCATGCCGCGAGTCTACAAAGATCTCTTCCCGCGCTATAAGACGATGCGCGGCTTCTATGTTCTACGAAAAGGTGGTTGGGATACCCACGGGCTACCTGTGGAGCTTGAGGTCGAGAAGGCCCTGGGACTTAACAGCAAGCAGGATATCGAGAAATACGGTGTCGAAAAATTCGCGCAGAAGTGCAAAGAGAGCGTCTGGCAATACAAGAGCGACTGGGAACGCTTGATCCAGCGCATGGGTTTTTGGATCGATCTCGAAAACGCGTACATCACCTACACGAACGAATACGTCGAGTCCGTCTGGTGGGCATTAAAGCGAATCTGGGATCAAGATCTGCTCTACAAAGGCCACAAAGTGCTTCCGTATTGTCCGCGCTGCGGCACTCCGCTCAGCTCTCACGAAGTCGCTCAGGGATACGATGAAGTGACGGACCCAGCGATTACAGTCAAATTCAAGCTCACTGGACGCGAGAATGAGTATGTGCTCGCCTGGACGACCACTCCATGGACGCTGCCGGGCAACGTCGCGCTCGCTGTGGGCGACGAGATCGAGTACGCGAAAGTGCAACAGGGTGACGAGATTTACTATCTGGCTGAAGAACGGGTGGCGCATGTACTCGAGGATGAGTATCAGGTATTGGCCTCGCTCAAAGGCAGCGAGATGGATGGCTGGGAGTATGAACCCCTCTTCCCGTTCTTGAAAGACGCTCTTGGAAAGAACGCACCTCGTGCCTGGTTTGTGACGGCCGCCTCCGGCATGGTCTCCACAGAAGAGGGTTCTGGCGTGGTGCACACGGCCGTCATGTACGGTGAGGAAGACTATGAGTTGGGTGAGCGCCTAGGCCTGCCAAAGCACCACACAGTCGACATGAACGGACGATTCACTTCCGAAGTGAAACCTTGGGCGGGCGTGTTCGTCAAAGATGCAGACCGCGAGATCATTCGCACCCTAAAGAAAGAGGGTAAACTATACAAGTCAGAAAACTACACACACACGTACCCCTTCTGCTGGCGGTGCGATACTCCACTGCTTTATTACGCTCTCGACTCTTGGTTTATTAAGACCACGGCTCGCCAGAAAGAGATCATCGCGAACAATCAGCAAGTGAATTGGCATCCGGAACACATGCGCGATGGCCGCTTCGGCAATTTCCTGGAGACGATGAAAGACTGGGCGCTCTCCCGGGATCGCTATTGGGGGACACCACTGCCGATCTGGATCTGCGAGGCGTGTAATCATCAGCTCTGCGTGGAGAGTCGCGACGAGCTCAGTAGCATGGCTCATCCAATACTCAGGCTAGCTGGCATAGACTTGCACAAACCCTATATCGACGAGGTCAAGTTGAGCTGTCCCCAGTGCGAGGGGCAGATGAGTCGCGTTCCTCAAGTCATCGACACTTGGTTCGACTCCGGCATGATGCACACGGCCCAATGGCACGCGCCTTTTGAGAACGAGAAACTCTTCAACGATCAATTCCCTGCGGAATTCATCTGCGAGGGGATGGATCAGACCCGTGGCTGGTTCTACACGTTGCTTGTCACGAGCACACTGCTCTACCCGGATCGTCCATATCCGCACCCCT
>MFGX01000014.1:52209-52494 GCA_001778455.1 Candidatus Fraserbacteria bacterium RBG_16_55_9
GATCCCATGGACTTTGTCAACGATTTCGGGGCGGATGCACTTCGCTGGTATCTCTATTCGGAGAGTGCTCCGTGGCGTGACCGACCTCTCTCCAAAGAAGAAGCCGGGAAAGTGCTTCATAGTTTCATCAATACGATCACCAATGTCTACAATTTCTTTGCGCTCTATGCTCCCATTGATGGTTTCGATCCCAGGAGGCATCAGCAAGATGTACATGAGCGTCCATTGCTTGATTGCTGGATGGTCTCACGCTACGAGAAAGCGGATCAGACTGTTACACAATCT
>MFGX01000014.1:52523-53471 GCA_001778455.1 Candidatus Fraserbacteria bacterium RBG_16_55_9
AGGTGCGATCGAGGCCCTCATAGACGATCTGAGTAATTGGTACGTCCGCGTATCGCGACCCCGCTTCTGGGGTGAAGAAGCCATAGGAGATTGTGCCGATAAGCAAGCTGCCTACTCAACTCTCTACGAAGTCTTAATAGCGCTTTCGAAGCTGCTCGCTCCGTTTATGCCGTTCTTAGCTGAGGCGATGTACCACTTGTTGAGGCAAGCTGATATGCCAGAGAGTGTGCATCTGTGTGATTGGCCTAAAGTACAGGACCGAGTATCTGAGAAGGAAGTTGAGGAAGAAACCAAGAAGAAAGAAAAAGAACAGGAGCAGCTGCTAGTAGATGAAATGAAGCAAGCTAGGCATCTTGCGACATCTGTTCTTCAAGCACGCAATAAA
Organism: Candidatus Fraserbacteria bacterium RBG_16_55_9; assembly: GCA_001778455.1. GTDB lineage: Bacteria > Bipolaricaulota > Bipolaricaulia > RBG-16-55-9 > RBG-16-55-9 > RBG-16-55-9. The sequence continues at coordinate 52,909 of MFGX01000014.1, forward strand.
TCGAAGATCAAAGTGCGCCAACCGCTACGTTGCGTTTTTTACCAACTCAAATCTGGGGTGAAATTACAGAACCCCTCAATCATCGAGCTTGTCAAACGAGAGGTGAATGTCAAAGAGTTAGTAGAAGAGGACTTGTTGGGCGCCACCAGCCAGGGGAAATACGGGGAGTATGATGTCTGGCTTAAGAAGGACAGCATCGGGCGCGCGTATGGGCGCCTCTTACCGGATATTGAAAAGTATGTGTTATCTCTACCTCATAAGCAAAGAATTGCCGAAGCAAGCTCGGGGATATTGCGTGTTCCAGTTGACGGGCGCGTCATCGAATTAGTGCTAGATCAAGACTACTCGCTCAATTTCAAACCGCATCCAAGCTACATGGGTGGGCATGACGGACCGGCGGATGTCATCCTTGTGACCACACTTGATGACGAGCTTCGTCAAGAGGGCTATATCCGAGAATTCGCACATCATGTTCAAGAGCTACGTAAGAAGGCAGGTTTCGAGGTCACGGACCGCATCGAGATCTTTTTCGATGCCGATGCGGAGCTGGCCCAAGCCATCGC
>MFGX01000014.1:53484-55073 GCA_001778455.1 Candidatus Fraserbacteria bacterium RBG_16_55_9
CATACGAAGCACGTTCAAGATGAGACTCTAGCCATTGCCCTTCATGATAAGGCACCGAATTCTAACGCCGTCGATCACATGGACGAACTCAATGTCAATGGCCTAAAAGTCCGAGTGGGATTGAAGAGGGTGCATTGAGAATGCCCTTGGATATCGCCCGACTGCGAAGAGAGTTCCAGGGCGAGAGCTTTTTTACTCAGTGGATCTATCGCGAGGAAGTTGACTCCACGATGGACTTGGCGCGAGAGTTGGCTGAACTGGGAGCTCCGGAAGGGACGGTCGTGATCGCCGAGCGTCAGACAGAAGGCCGAGGACGTCGTGGTCGAGGCTGGGAATCCCCTGTGGGAGGAGCCTGGTTTTCCCTTCTCTTGAGGCCTTCCATTGAACTATGCCGCTCTGGCTGTATCTCGGTCTTGTTAGCGGTTGCCATCGCTCGAGCCTTACGAGAGCGTTATGGCATTCCCGTTTCCGTCAAGTGGCCGAACGATCTACTTTTGAATCACAGAAAGCTTGGAGGCATATTGATCGAGCTTTCTACCGTGGGTGAGCGAATCGAGTGGCTGGTTGCTGGAGTCGGGATCAATGTGAACAACCCCGTCCCTGGAGAAGCTCGGATTCCGTCCATCTCGCTTTCGGGCGCACTCGCGCGCCCCGTCGAGCTTGAAGAGTTTTTTGTGATTGCACTGAGGGCAATCGCCCAGTCCTATTCGACATTCTTGAGCGAGGGCTTTGAGCCCATTCGACAAGATTGGACTGGGCTTTCTGCCGTGTGCGACGGCATCTGGGTCCATAAAGGTGAGGAGCGCTTTGAGGCCCATGCCAGGGGTCTGTCGGATCTGGGGAAGCTGATCGTAGAGCGAGCAGGCCGGATCGAAGAACTCGTTGCGGAAGAGGTCACGCTCAGCCTGAAGGAGTAAAGGAGAAGAAGCATGCCGGGAATCGCAGTGCTCGGGGCTCAATGGGGCGATGAGGGCAAGGGCAAGATCGCCCATCTCATCTGCCGAGATGCCGATATGTCCGTGCGCTTTAACGGGGGGACCAACGCGGGCCATACGGTAGTCTTTACTAAAACCAAGGCCTCCGCAAGCGGACAAGGATCCGAAGAAACTGCTGAAGAAGGTGAGTTCAAGTTCCATCTGATTCCATCAGGAGCCCTCTACCCTCAGTGTGTTGGAGTCCTGGGCAACGGGATGGTCATTGAGCCCTTCTCGCTGGCGGAGGAGCTCTCACGTCTGGAGCGTACACTGGAAGGAGAGCCGCGTGTGTACATCAGCCAGAACGCGCATTTGATCTTGCCGTACCATCCTATCCTGGAGAAGCTGGAGGGCGCGACGAGCGAGTTGGATACGACGGCCAAGGGCATCGGACCTGCATATCAAGATAAGATCGCTCGGCGCGGGATACAAGTGGTGGACCTGCTTAACCCGAAGAGATTTCAAGAGAAGCTTCGGCGCAACTTGGAGTGCCTCCGGGTGCTCCATCCCCACTCCAGACCTCTAGCTGAGCTCAAAACCGAATCACTAGCAGAGCAGATCTTGAGTGTTGCCGAGGGGTTTAAGAAGTCGATTGTGGAGACAACCACTCTCATC
>MFGX01000014.1:55080-55153 GCA_001778455.1 Candidatus Fraserbacteria bacterium RBG_16_55_9
CTCTCGATGACGGGCAGCGGGTGGTCTTTGAGGGAGCGCAAGGGTGCTTGCTCGACATCGACTTCGGTACATA
>MFGX01000014.1:55191-55905 GCA_001778455.1 Candidatus Fraserbacteria bacterium RBG_16_55_9
TCGGCGTGGGTTCAGGGGTCTCGCCTCGCCGGATTGAACGAGTGGTTGGGGTCGCCAAGGCTTTCACAAGCCGAGTAGGGGCAGGCCCCTTCCCAACGGAGGAGAAAGGGCCTATGGCAGAGAGGCTGCGTGGCACTGGGTCCAACCCGTGGGACGAGTTCGGCACGACTACGGGAAGACCTCGGCGCTGCGGATGGCTCGATCTGGTTGCCCTAAAGCACTCCAACCGGATCAATGGATTCACAGAGTTGGCCTTGGTGAAACTCGATGTGCTCTCGGGCCTCGATGAGATCAGAGTAGCTACCGCGTATCGCTATCAGGGCGAGCGATTGGAGGAGTTTCCCATGGACACAGAGGTTTTAAGTGAGTGCGAGCCCCTGTATGACCCACTTCCCGGTTGGTCTGGAGGCTTGGGGCGCTGCCGTGCCTGGGACGATCTACCTCGGAACGCTCAGGGCTATGTGCGATTCATTGAAGATTATCTTCGTGTGTCGGCTTCGATCATTTCTATAGGACGGGCGTTCGAGGACACGATCTCGCTTGAGGGAAAGCGGTCCTAAGAGGGGAGGTGAGTACATTCCAATGAAGACTCTCATACGTCGAATCGCGGCGATCTGGCCTGGATTATGGATGAGTAGCGACGCTGCTCTCTTTGGGCAGGAGACCGAGGCACCGACAACCCCGGCTGGCGGGGGGCTGGATGCTCAGACGGCC
>MFGX01000014.1:55913-56018 GCA_001778455.1 Candidatus Fraserbacteria bacterium RBG_16_55_9
GATCGTCTTGCTCGCCATCGTGCTCGGAGGGCTTGTGATCTACGAGATGGTGGTGCGCAGTCGGGCGCGGTAAGCCTCCTCTCCTAACGCGGTCAACAGGGATCA
>MFGX01000014.1:56081-56384 GCA_001778455.1 Candidatus Fraserbacteria bacterium RBG_16_55_9
AATTTAAGCGGTACAAAACATCCTATGGGCCATATCCACACCTCGCCATCCTCCATCGCTACCATCACTGAGATATCGCCGAGACCATAGGGAGTGATGCCCACTCCCCAGACCGATGAGGCACTGCTCTTGGAAGTTGGCAGCGGTTGCGATGATGCGCTGCTCGAGGTTGCTGCAGTCTGCTTTTCACAATCCTTCGGCGGGATGGTGAACGTGAACGGGAACGCCTTGCCTGGGTTCGGGTTGGGCACCGGCACCTCCACTTTGCAGGCAATGCCGAACTCCATCAGCTCCAGTCCCTGC
>MFGX01000014.1:56415-56714 GCA_001778455.1 Candidatus Fraserbacteria bacterium RBG_16_55_9
AGAACTTTATCGTGAAACGCTCAAAGCCTCGATCGGCCAGCCACAGGATCAGATAATAGTGGCCTGCTGGGATAGTCTGATCCCAGAACGGGAATGCTTGATCTGTCTCGAATCGTTGGGTTGGAAACCCCTTCTCGATGGCTTCCAATGCTTGACGCGGGGTGAATTGTTGGGCCGTCAGGAAGGTTCGGACCCCCGCTCCTAGCTCGATGGGAGTCGAGGAGAAGGGAAAGCCCCCCGTGGTCAGACCCAAGGAGAGCCTGCTGACCACCGCTTGCATGGAGTCCCAAATCGTCGCG
>MFGX01000014.1:56779-57061 GCA_001778455.1 Candidatus Fraserbacteria bacterium RBG_16_55_9
CAACGCCGTCACTCGTACGACTTTGCCTAGCATGTGTTCCACGCTCCTTTCGTTTGATTTCTGTCTCACTATGCGGCTTCCACGTAGACGACGGTGCACGTCGTGTCGTTCATCAATGTAAACTTTATTATTCGCTCGTCAAATTCGGCTCCATCGCATACCCACTTCTGAAAGACAAGCGTCTTCGCCACCAATCCAATGAACACCGTGACTTGGGCATTTGCTGCCAGCTCGACAGGAGTATTCGTCGCAAACTGTAGGCTGATGGGAGTTTTGCTCTCA
>MFGX01000014.1:57127-57557 GCA_001778455.1 Candidatus Fraserbacteria bacterium RBG_16_55_9
GTTGATGTCGAGTCTAACTTTCGCCGTGATTTGGAAGCCGACAGCGTAAGTTCCGGCATCCATGGTCTCTAGCTCGACGGAGTATCTGCCTGCTTTGACAGGTGTCCCGTTCTGATCTTTCTGATCCCATTGCCAGCTCTTGGTCTCCCCAGGAAACACGGGCGTGATGGCAGGTAGAGACACCGGCGTAAAGATGGTTTGACCTTGGCTGTCTTTGATGACCCAGGGGGCACTGTCGCGCAGGGAGATCGTTTGAGCACAGCCGTTCGTGAAACGTAGTGTTACGGTAGCTCCCGCCTGATACGTGGATTGGTCTGTCGTGAAGTTAGCCTTGTTCGCGGAAGGGGGAACGTCGACCACTAAGCCCGTGTTGTTGTTACGCTCGTTGAGCTCCTGAATTCTACCATCCGGAAAACCTGCCTCAGGAGGG
>MFGX01000014.1:57595-60405 GCA_001778455.1 Candidatus Fraserbacteria bacterium RBG_16_55_9
CTTACAGACATCCCAGTCCACCGTCGCTCGGCGGATGGCATGGCCCGGCAGCAAGGGAATGGTGTCTTCCCCAATGACGAGAAACCCGATGGGGTCAGGCGCTTCCGTGATGAAGCGCACTTTGACGTTGGAAGCCGGGATCGATGAGAGATTGGTCACGTCGGCTCTCAGACGCAATACAGTAGGGCCAATCTGAGCGAATCCGACAGCCTTGGGATCGTTAAAGGTTGGATCGGGAAGAGTAGGAGTAGCCAGGGGAACGATGAGAGAGGCATGATTGTTCAGCTCTCCTCTCAACCCTTCATCAATCGCATCAACCGGATCAATCACTGCTAATAGAAACACGGATGGAGCGATCGGAGCGATCCATCCTCCTGCTGGGCCATGAACTTGGATCTCACGAACCTCGCCAGGCTGTAGCGAGCAGTCCCGAGGCGGTTGATCGCACAAATTACCTGTGATAGTAGCTCTTCCGATTCCCGTAATGCCAGCGACCACAACTTGTATTTCGGTCTCTCCCGAAAGGGGTGATCGTCGGTCGGATTCAAGAGCTGAGATTTCACCTCCATTTCGGACTTTCACGAAGAGCTCAAACTCTTGGCCCTGTTGAAGTGCCGGTGTAGGCGGCTTGGGCTTGACCAGGATTTCATCAATGACGAGATCCGCCACGACACGTTTCCAGCCATAGATGAGTTCGTGGGGTTGGCCCATTTGGAGAGTCAGCGTAGTTGGTACGTCACCTACCCTCTGTGTAACACCATCCAGGCGTATGTACTCCAGACGGTATGTACCGCTCTGCCGCGTCTTCGTCACAGGACCAATCGGAAGATCTAGTGTCTCTCCCTTCTTGACGAATTGACAGGAATCGTTGCTTCGACAGGTAGAGCTTTCGAGAATGACTCCTTCTTGGTGATATTCTTCGCCAGTAAGCACCTCGTACTGGACTTCATACGCCGTGAACATGAAGTTGTACAGCCAAAAGCAGCCGACGATGGCTGGGCCAATATTCCAGAACTTGGTGAACCGAGGGAGAATGATGTTAATGTGTCCGTTTGTCGGGGAAATGGATGTTCGTAAGTCACCATGAGTAGGTTTTAGCAGCCCTTCTGGGCGAACGAGGACGAATTCGGGCACGAAGCAAGCCGGAGGGAGCTCAGCTCCCCACTGATGAGCGAAGGGAAGGCCCGTCTTCGGTGCAATCGGGTTACGATCTACATCTAGAATCTGCGCGGTGCGCTCTAACGGATGATCCAGCAGGATCTTCACTAAGTCTTCAAAGCCTTCGAGAGGATCCGTGATGGGAATCCAGATCAGCGAGTTTGGGGCCTTAGGTATTAAGGCATTGATGACCTCTGCCACCTGGTCAAGGCCGGGTATGAGCCCTTTTAGACAATCTCCGAACGTGTCCCACAGGAAGCCGACGGCCTCGCCCGTCTTGCCTTTATACTCTTCAGCTACAGATTTACCTCCAAGCTCGACCCCTGCACCTGCCAGTCCTGTCACACACGGCTTGACAGGCCCCAACTCATCTGGTAGCACGATGTTGGCCGCCTTATCTGAGAGGTCCTTACCGGCTTCTTTTAAGCATTCCTCTTGCTTCATTTCGTCTGTGCCCGCTTTCAACAAGCAATCTGCCAGATCTTTTGAGAGTTCGCCGCCTGGCTGCGAATCCTCCGAATCGTCCTGCGCTCGTAGTTCCCAGGGGATCGCTGCTAGCAGCAGTACCATCCATACAACCGTGATCGCTACCGTTCTAGAAATGCTGTTTAATGGTGTCTTGAACTTCATGGCCGTATAGAGTTTGCTCTGTCCTTGGCTTATGCTTGTCATTTTGTACACCTCCGCATGCTTCGTTCCGTCCTCCATTCTAAAGCCGAGGCGTGACAAAAACGTGACAGAGCTTGTGCTCCGAGTGAGTTTGGGTATCCCTCAGCTATCTGTGACAAATCGAGGTTCGATGATGTGACCGGCGGACTCTACAAACTAGGTTTGCGGAGTTCCTGCCAGGCTTGGAGAATCTTTCGGTTGATGGAGACGTTCTCCAGAAAGCTCTTTCTGAGCGATTCGTCATGGATCTCTTCGGCAACTCGACCTAGCTCCTCATACGCTCTTTGCAAGTAAACGCGAGCTTCCTCCAGTCGTCCATTTTCTCGGAGAATTTGATAATGCGTAAAATAAAAGCGCTGCGCTTCTGTTGCAATACCCTGCTGGGCATCTAGTAGCTGAATCGCACGAGCAGAACAATCCAAAGCCTTCGCCAACTCGCCGCGTCCCAGATGGGCGCGCCCCTTCTCAGAAAGCGCCTCCAGCTCGAGCCCTTTCATGCCCGGAGTGTTGACTAAAGCAATCACCCGATCGAAGTATTCGAGGGCGACCTGATAGTTCCGCCGCTCAGTAAAGAGAGTTCCCAAGTTGATCAGGGAGATCCCTGCGGCTCTTTGATTCCCAATCTCGCTCATAACTTGGTAAGCCTGTTCATAACATCTCTGGGCTTCTTGCCACTGACGCATTTCACACAGAATAAGGCCGAGGTTGTTTAGCACAGAAGCTCGCACCCGTAAGCTGACCGGAGGTTGGCATAATCGGTATGCTTCCTTCATGTTTCGATGGGCCTCTTGCAGTTGTCCCAACAAGAACTGTATCACAGCGATGTTGTATAGTGCTCGGACGTGGACATCTGCATTGCCTTGCGTTGCAGCACTCTCCGCAGCCCGCCTGTAGTCGTCCAAACCCTGCGGATACTCGCCCATTTGGGTATGAAGGTAGCCAATATCCACCAGAACTTCCGCTAGTAAAGGATTCGTGATCTT
>MFGX01000014.1:60476-60985 GCA_001778455.1 Candidatus Fraserbacteria bacterium RBG_16_55_9
ATACGCCTCGCAGAGCCGCAGATCGTCTCCTACATCCTGAGCTACTGTGACCATGTCAGACACAGCGGTTTTCACTTCACCGAGGAAGGGAAGGATGTCGTCCGTCATGGGGAAGACGTTCTTGCCTGTGTATTGAGCTAGGAGATCGAGTTTCCTGCGTTTCCAGCGAAGGCTCAATGGCCGTTCGCTCTCCCACTTTTCGAAGAATTGCCGCGCTTTCGAGAGAAAGTGGATGGCTTCACCATAGGCGTAAACTCTTTGAGCTTGGGTGCCCGCTTGGATTGCGTAAATCACGGCCTTCTCCCACAGTTTCGCTTGCTCGAAATGCTTTGCCAACTCACCCGCAATCTCATCCGCTCGATCTAGATGAAGTTCTTCTAGAACCTCCCCGACCCGACGGTGCCATAGTCTCCTGCGATCGGCACTCAACTCCGCGTAAATGCCTTGGCGGATCATCTCATGATCGAATCGATAGTGCCCTTCTCGCTCGATGATCAGGCCAACCCTCC
>MFGX01000014.1:60999-61339 GCA_001778455.1 Candidatus Fraserbacteria bacterium RBG_16_55_9
AGCTTCTCCTCTGGCCAGCGCAGAATTCGCTCTAGGATCCTTAATTCGAATTCTCGCCCGATGACAGAGGCGAGGCTCAGCAGGCTCTGTGCTTGATGCGGCACTCGACGTAGAGAAGCATGAAGTAACTCGCGTAAGCTCTCCGGGAATTGGGTGGGATCAATATCGGGCGAGACGAGCTTCCAGCGACCTTCCTCATCCGGGGAGAACACAGCTCTCTGTATGAGTGAGCGAACCAGCTCCCGGAGGAAGAATGGATTGCCCTCTGTTTCATTGTAAAGGATCTGAAAGATCCTCTCATCTTGCCAGTTCAGGAGTTGGCGGAGAACTAGATCCGTCT
>MFGX01000015.1:0-7077 GCA_001778455.1 Candidatus Fraserbacteria bacterium RBG_16_55_9
CGTGGGCATCCGGGTGACGGAGGAGTGGGCGCTGCGCAGGTACTTGGACATGGAGCTGTTAGAGGTGCAACGGCAAATCCAGAGCGGTGCCTCTCAAATTACACAACTTTCGCGACATTGACGTAGCAGATCTCTAGTGAACCGAGAAAGCGAAGGCGAACCACGAGGCTGCTCCCTCCTGTTTGTGTTTGGACACCCTAAATTATACATCAATGGTGTAAGTGACTTTGTTTGTTCTGCCTCTTGACAAGCTCAGGGCAGGCCGCTATCATTCAATTAGCAGTCGTTTGTGGAGAGTGCTAATTCATGGATAATCGCAAACGCTTAGTGCTGAAGACCATTGTGGACCACTACATCAAGACAGGGCAACCGGTGAGTTCCCAGACTCTGCTCGAAGACTATGGGCTTACTGTGAGTTCGGCCACGATCCGCAATGACATGAAATACTTGGAGCAGAAGGGCTTGATTCAGAAAGCGTATAGCTCAGCGGGGCGGGTGCCCACAGAACTCGGATATCGCTTCTTCGTCGATTGGCTTGTGGAGCTCAGTGAGCTCAACCGCCGCGATCAACATGCCATCATCGAGAGCTATCGCTTTCAGCGCCAAGAGATCGAGGAGCTCTTGCGACAGACGGCCTTCTTACTGGCAAACATGAGCGGCTATGCAGGATTCGTGCTCTCTCCTCGCCTGGAAGAGACTCAACTGGAATCCATCGTCTTCGTCAAGCTGGACGTCGAGAACGTGCTCGTCGTGATTGTCTCAGAATTGGGGATCATTGAGCACTGCATGATCCGCTCGCCTCTCTCCCCCGAGGAGCTGCAAGAGATCGGCACGCTCCTGAACGGCAGACTACGCGGACACCGCCTGGACGAAGTCCGAGACGAGGCCCTTCGATTCGCCGAGGGTGACGGCTGGTACGACTCCACCTTGCGCAATGCCTTTGTCTTGCTCAAAGAGACCCTGGAGCGCAGGCTCCAGAGGCGACTCCACGTGGAAGGGGTTTTCAATCTCTTGCCGCGACTCCTCGGTGAGGGGCTCCTGCTGGAGGACGCCTTGGAGGTCTTCACCCTATTGGGAGATGCAGATCGCTCGAGTCTGTACCTCGAATCCCTCTCCTCTCCCCAAGTGAAGGTCAACATCGGCTCCGAGAACGAGGCATCGGAGCTCCATCCGTGCAGCCTGGTGCTTATGGGCTACGGGTTTTCCGGCGTGCTTGGCCTTCTCGGACCGGTCCGGATGGATTATAGCAAGGCCTTTTCGATCACGTCGTATATTGGCAACCGCCTGCGGACGATTCTCACGCTGAGCCATCGCGCTAATATCCTGACTCTGACGCGGGAGGCGAGCGGGCAATGAATGAGAGAGAGTCGAAGGAAGTTCAAGCGCCGACGGTGGAAGAACAGCTCAAGGCGTACATCGATCGTCTACAGCGCCTACAGGCTGATTTCGAGAACTACAAGAAGCGTGTCGCCCGCGAGCAGGAGGAGTACGCCTCCTGGATCGAGAATCGACTCTTATTAAAACTCCTGCCGCTCTACGACAGCTGCGAGCGTGCAATTCGCTCTTACGATCACAACAGCGATAAAGACTCGTTCGTCGAGGGCATGAAGCGGGTCTTCGCTCAGTTCAATGATTTCTTGAAGTCTCATGATGTGCAGGCCATTGCCGCGCTGGGTCAACCCTTCGATCCCTCGCTGCATGAGGCACTCCTGCTTGTGGAAACGGATGAGAAACCCAGCGTGGTCTTGGATGAATTCGAGCGCGGCTATCGGCGTGGCGATCGACTGCTCCGGCCGAGTCGTGTCAAGGTGAGCCGAAGACGTCAGGGTGCAATGGAAGATAGCCCATTGACTGAAGCGAAGGAACAGATTGAAGGAGGAAACTCATAATGGCAAAAGAGAAGATCGTGGGGATCGATTTGGGGACGACGTTCTCCGAGATCGCCATTGTCGAAGGCGGTAAACCTGAGATCATTCCCAATGCGGAAGGCGAACGAATTACGCCGTCGGTCGTCGCGTTCACGGAAGAGGGCGAGCGGATCGTCGGGACGCTGGCTCGCCGACAGGCCATCACCAATCCGGGGCGAACTATTCTTGAGATCAAGCGCAAGATGGGGACGGATTATCGGGTGAAGATCCAGACGCGAGTCGAAACCAAAGAGTACTCGCCGGAGGAGATCTCGGCGATGATCTTACAGAAGCTTAAGACCGACGCCGAGGAACGATTGGGCCATCCGATCAAAAAAGCCGTGATTACCTGTCCGGCCTACTTTAACAACATGCAGCGCCAGGCCACGAAAGACGCAGGCAGGATTGCGGGACTAGACGTCGTGCGAGTGATCAATGAGCCGACGGCTGCCTCTTTGGCGTATGGGCTCGAAAAAAAAGGTGACCAGACCATTCTCGTGTATGACCTGGGCGGTGGGACCTTCGATGTGTCGATACTGGAGATTGGCGAAGGAGTCTTCGAGGTCGTGGCCACCGGCGGCGACAATCAACTGGGCGGCAAGGATCTAGACGAGCGGATCATGAACTGGCTCATTGAGGAGTTCAAAGCCGAAACGGGCATAGACCTGAGAAGTGATCCGTCCGCCATGCAGAGGCTCAAGGATGCCGCAGAGAACGCAAAGAAAGAGCTCTCTTTCAAGCAGGAGACGCCGATCCACTTGCCCTACATCACGGCGAACGCAAGCGGCCCGAAGCATCTGGAGAAGAAACTTACGCGCGCCAAGCTGGAGAACTTGTTCGCGGATCTTCTGGAGCGCTCGACCACGCTGGTGCAGCAGACGCTCAAGGACGCCAAGATGACGGAAAAGGACATCGATCAAGTGGTGCTGGTGGGTGGCTCGACGCGCATCCCTAAAGTGCAACAACTGATTGAGAAGATCATCCCCGGCAAGATCAATAAAGAGATCAACCCCGACGAGGTCGTGGCCCTGGGAGCCGCCCTGCAAGGAGCGGTCCTATCTGGTGAGATCGACGAGATCGTTCTGCTGGATGTCACGCCACTGACTCTCTCCATCGAAACATTGGGCGGAGTAGCCACCCCCATCATCGAGAAGAACACGACCATCCCCTCAGAGAAGACGCGGGTCTTTACTACGGCTGAAGATGGCCAGTCGACCGTGGACATTCACATCATGCAGGGAGAGCGGAAGCTGGCAACGGACAACAAGAGCCTGGGGAGATTTCAGCTGACCGGCATTCCACCTACCCCTCGCGGCATCCCACAGATTGAGGTCAAGTTCGCCATCGATGCGGACGGCATCCTCAGCGTTGCCGCGAAGGACTTGGGCACAGGCAAGTCGGCGAGCATCCAGATCCGCGAATCCTCACGTCTCACAGAAGAGGAGATCAAGCGGATGCAGCACCAAGCCGAGGAACATGCGGAAGAAGATCGCAAGAAGCTGGAAGAAATCGAAACGCGAAACCAAGCTGACCAGTTGACATACTCCGTCGAGAAGAGCCTGCGCGAATTCGGCGACAAGGTGAGCGAGGCCAGCCGAGCGAAGATCCAAGCGAAAGCCGATGAGCTGAAAGATCTGCTCAAGCGAGAAGCCCCGGTGACCGAACTGCGGCAGGTCATGGAGGAATTGAAGCAAGCTTCCTTCGAGTTGGGTCAACAGATCTACCAGAAGCAGGCGGAAGCTACCGGAGCCAGTCGGACAGATTCTGAAAGCAGCAAAGAGCCGGGCCATAAGGGAGGCTCAGACGAGTACGTGGAAGCCGAGTATGAGAAGGAAGATGAAAAGTAGAGCGACATGGCGAAGAAAGACTACTACGAAACTCTAAGCGTATCCAGGGACGCTTCGCCGGAGGAGATCAAGAAGGCGTACCGGCGCCTGGCGAAGAAGTACCATCCCGACGTCTCTAAGGATGGCACGAGTGCGGAAAAGTTCAAACAGATCGCCGAGGCATACGAGGTGCTTTCGGATCCAGAGAAGCGCACTCAGTACAACCGCTTTGGGCACGTGGGGCCGGAGCAAGGCTTTGATTTCAACGCCCGAGATTTCCGTCGCGCGCGAGAGGCCTTCGACGAATTCGGCTTTGGCACGGGATGGGATGACCTCTTCAGCATGTTCTTCGGCGAAGGGATGCGTACAACGGCCCAAAGTCACGCCCGCGGCAGGAGCCGAGCGCAGCGAGGCGAGGATCTAGAATACAAGTTGCGGCTCACGCTCGAAGATGCTGCCCAAGGCACACGCGTGAAAGTGACCGTCCCCCGCTACGTAGGCTGCGATCACTGCAAAGGTACAGGGCTCGAGCCGGGATCGAGCGTGCAGACTTGCCCGACCTGCCACGGCCGCGGCCAGGTGGAGCACCGCCGCCGCACGATGTTGGGCAGCTTCGTCAATATCATGGCCTGCGATCGATGTGCGGGTATGGGGGAAATCGCAGAGACCCCTTGCAAAAAGTGTGACCAGCTTGGGCGGCGTTGGGAACAGAGCCGCATCACCATAGAGGTGCCTCCGGGGGTGGACACGGGCTCGCGGCTGAGACTGGCAACTGAAGGGAATTCCGGCTTGAATGGCGGACCACCCGGCGATCTTTACATTGTGGTTGAGCTCACTCCGCACAATACGTTCACTCGTCGAGGGGATGATCTCTATAGCGAGATCCCCATCACGCTCACGCAAGCCGCACTGGGGGCAAAGATCAAAGTCCCTACGCTCTTTGGCCAGGAGGAGCTGACCATCCCAGCAGGCACGCAATCCGGTGAGACGTTTCTCTTGCGTGGCCAGGGGGTTTCTCGCTTGCGGGGTAGAGGAAAAGGCGATCAGCACGTCATTGTCAAAGTGGTGATTCCGAAGAACCTCACCAAGCGCCAGAAGCAACTGCTAGAAGAACTAGATCGAGAGCTTCGCGAGACCTAGAGCTTAAATTGGAGTAGCTTCCGCTTTATCTCGCCCAGCGCCACTCCTCGATGGCTGATCATGTCCTTAATAGAAGATCCCAGTTCTCCTAGCGTCTGCTCGTACCGTTCGGGGATGAACACGGGATCATATCCAAAGCCATGCGTGCCCCGAGGCTCATGAGCGATGTATCCCCTCAGCTCTCCCTCAGCAATCAACTCTTTCCCGTCTGTGAATCGTAAGACAGCAACACAGACGAAGCGGGCGTATCGCCAATCAATTCCTTCCAGTTGTTTCAGAAGTTTTCGAATATTCTGCTGGTCTGTGGCTTTTTCACCCGCGAAGCGTGCGCTCAGGATGCCGGGAGCGCCATTCAAGGCTCCAACCTCCAAGCCGGAATCTTCCGCTAAGACAGCCAATTTGGTTTCTGCAGAGATCTCGCTGGCTTTTAAGAGAGCGTTTTCGCGAAATGTCTGACCTGTCTCGGCGATGTCCCGAAATGAGCATTCGCGAAATGTGAGGAGTTCGAGTTGGGGTACATCAGACAGTAGGCTGAGAATCTCGCGGATTTTGCCCTGATTCTTCGTACCGAGGACCAGCTTCACCAGGTTTTAACTCCGTGAGCGTCGCTCCACGATCTCCTCTACGCCCTGCAGTTTCAGCTCTTTGGCAAAGTGGCAACTGGAGTAGTGACCCTTTCCGGTCACATCCACCAGTGGCGGCACGTCGTTCTTGCAGGTTGCCCATTGGTTCTTCGCATAGTACGGGCATCGTGGGTGGAAGACGCATCCGGAAGGCGGATTGACCGGGCTGGGCACATCCCCCTCGAGAATGATGCGGTCCATCTTGATGGCGGGGTCAGGCACCGGGACAGCCGATAGCAGCGCTTCGGTATAGGGGTGCATGGGAGTCTTAAAGAGTTCTTCTGTGTCGGCCATCTCGACGACTTTTCCCAGATACATCACGGCGATGCGGCTGCTGATGTGGCGCACCACGCTAAGGTCATGCGCGATGAAGAGATAGGTCAGCCCGAATTCCTTTTGGAGATCTTCGAGCAGATTGAGCACTTGGGCTTGGATCGAGACGTCCAGGGCCGAGACAGGCTCGTCGCAGATGATGAGCTGAGGATCGAGAGCCAGGGCGCGGGCGATCCCGATGCGCTGGCGTTGGCCACCGCTGAACTCGTGAGGATACCGTTTCATGTACGCAGGGTTTAGACCCACAGCTTCGAGTAATTCTCTCACACGCGCCTCGCGCTCCTTGCCTCGGGCCACTCCGTGCACGACCAAGGGCTCACCCACGATGTCACCGATGGTCATGCGCGGGTTCAGGCTGGAGTACGGGTCCTGGAAGATAATCTGCATTTGACGACGCAGGGGCTTGAGTTGGCGCAGGCGAAGCTTGGCAATATCCACCGTCTGGCCATTCATGTGAAAGAGGATCTTGCTGCCGGGATCGGGCTCAATGAGCCGAAGAATCGTTCGGCCCGCGGTCGTCTTTCCGCAGCCGGACTCGCCCACTAACCCTAGGGTTTCGCCCTTCTTGATAAAGAAATCGATCCCATCGACGGCTTTCACAAAGGCCACAGTCCGTCGGAAGATCCCGCGCTTGACCGGAAAGTACTTTCGTAGTGCTTTGACCTCTAGCAATATCTCCTCGTTAGCCAATTCAGTTCACTCCTTCTGACCTCACGCTTGTCAATAGAGCCAGCAGGCAACCTTGTGACCTGGCTCGGCTTCCTCTAGCGGAGGCATCTCCTTGCATTGTTCCATCACAAATGGACACCTGGTTTGAAAGGGGCAGCCCTGGGGTACGTTGTACGGATCGGGCACTACTCCTTTGATGGGCTTGAGCCGCTCCTTCTTCTTGGTGAGTGCCGGAATGGACTCCATCAGCCCCTGGGTGTACGGGTGCTTCGGGTTGTGGAAGACCGCATTCACGGGAGCGTGTTCGACTACCTTGCCCATGTACATGACGACTACGTCTTCGGCGGTCTCGGCGATCACGCCCAGGTTGTGGGTGATCATCATGAGCGACATATGGAATTGATCTTGTAGTTTCTTGATGAGTTCGAGGATCTGCGCCTGAATTGTGACATCCAGGGCTGTCGTGGGCTCATCGGCAATCAGCAGGTTAGGGTTGCAAGAGAGCGCCATCGCAATCATGGCTCGCTGTCTCATGCCGCCGGAGAGCTGGTGAGGATATTCATCTACACGCTGCGCCGG
>MFGX01000015.1:7093-7430 GCA_001778455.1 Candidatus Fraserbacteria bacterium RBG_16_55_9
ATTGCGATGGCCAGCTCTTTCGCTTCACGCTTGTTCTTCTTTTGGTGAAGCGTGATCGCCTCCATGATCTGGTTGCCGATGGTATAGACCGGGTTGAGTGAAGTCATCGGCTCTTGGAAAATCATGGCAATCTCGTTGCCGCGGATGGAGCGATACTCACGACCCTTGTTGTCCAGCTTCGTCAGATCCACGGCAGTCCCATTGCGGTGGTAGATGATCTGGCCGCCGACGATCTTGCCCGGGGGCATGGGGACAAGCCCCATGATGGAAAGGGCCGTCTGGCTCTTGCCGCAGCCGGATTCGCCCACTACCCCTAAGGTCTTCTGGCGCTCCAGAG
>MFGX01000016.1:0-3620 GCA_001778455.1 Candidatus Fraserbacteria bacterium RBG_16_55_9
TACTTCATTCTACCCGCCTTCTGGCGGAGAAAGGAGGAGGTATGATGTCTAGAGCTGCTCGGCATGCCTAGCATCATACCAGGTTATTCATGCGCGGTGAGACGTCGCTCTACTTCAGGGCAGCGTTTGGCCTATTGTTTAGCTTGGCTCTGGTGCTTGCACTCTCGAGTTGTGCGGCACCACTCAATCCCGTGATCAATCGTGAATCAGGTTCCTTGGTCACTCCCGTAGTCACTTCTCCAGATTCGGTTCAGTCGCTGGATGAGGAGAGCAGTTGTGTGCAGTTTGTGTTTGAGCCCGAGCGCAGTGCGATCCTGGGTGAGGCCCTGGCTGACCCGCAACTGCAGGCCGTCCGCCAACAGGGTGAGGTCTGCTTGCCGTAATCTCACCAAAGAGCCGCTCTCTTGCACTCCATCGCTGCACGCCACGGCTGGCGCGGTTTCTCTTGGGTCGTCGCGGAAGCGATCAAGCTCTATTTGGAACACGACGCCACCGCCGAGAAGGCACGATGCACCCTTTTCGAGCTAGCGTATGGAGCGCTCACGCCAACTCAGATTGACGACTTGGAACTCTTGATCGAAGCCGTTGAAGTGATTCCAACAGCATCAGTCGCTGCTCACCACTCGCCATAAATACCAGCTCGCGACGGTACGGAACGGCCTCCATTTCCCCGCATGGCGGAGCATGGTGCGCTTTGCCGGGAGCTTCCGGTAGCCGTAGAGCTTCTGGATACCTTTTTGAATGCCGAGGTCATCGACGGGGAACACGTCGGGCCGGCCGAGGGTGAATATGAGGAACATTTCCGCGGTCCATCTGCCGATGCCACGGACTTGCGTGGCGTGGCTGATGATTTCGGCGTCGGTTTGGTTGGCGAGGTGTGCGAAATCGAGCGTGCCGTCAGTGGTTTTTGTCGCAAGGTCCTTGAGCGCGCGGATTTTGTTCCATGACACGCCTGCGGCCCGCAACCGGTCCTCAGGCGTTGCGAGCAGCTGCTCCGGCGAAGGCCAGTCGTGGTCGAAGAGCGCTTTTAATCGCTTGATAATGGTTTCCGCTGCCTTGCCGCTCAACTGCTGGTATAAGATGGATTCCGCGAACGCTGTGAACGGATCCTCGCCTGTTGGCGTAAGCGTGCAGCGACCAATGCGCACTATCGCTCTTCCAAGGATAGGATCAGCGAGCCGTAAACTTTCTGTAGCCTGATCTACGTCTGCTTTAACATTGGGAGCCATATGCTGATTGTACCTTCTCCTGCCCTGCCCTCTGGCTTTCACTTTGCTTGACACCCCGCACAGGGACAGAGCTTGCGTAAGTAGTCATAGGGGTAATACCCCGTCTGATGGCCGTCGCTCCAGACAAACTGAATCGCGTATCTGCCTACAGGATTGACAGCCGTCGCGTGCAGATCTCGCTCTACAGGCCAGATGGGAAATCCCTGATCGTCCTTGCTGGGCCATGCTTTGCAACGTGCACAGGGACAAGCCTTTCTAAGATGCGCCAACGAGTAGACACTCTCGTGGCCATCAGCCCAAGTTATGCCCAACTCTGCATCACTCACCCAATGGAGCGTGGCTCGCTGGCTGTTCTTGGGAAGATCCGGTCGTTGCATGGCAGGTCGTGGTGGGCGAACGAGGATTTGAACCTCGGACCTCTCCCGTGTGAGGGGAACGCTCTGCCGCTGAGCTATTCGCCCGGAGGCTTTGCCATCTTAGCAAAGCCCTCTGAAGACTTCAAGACTCCTCTTCGTCGCTCAACATTCCGGCCAGACTCTCTCCCTCCCTCTTGCGGGTGATCTCTACCAACCCCAGCTCTGTCATATCGATGAAATCCGCGGGCACGCGATCCTTCTTTAGCTCTTCTTGCAGGCGTTTGATCACCTTGCGAATGTCTTCCTTCCGCTTCATGTCGATGAAATCCACAACGATGATCCCGCTGATCTTGCGTAGCCTGAGCTGCCGGGGGATCTCCAGTGCCGCTTCCATGTTCGTGTTCACGATGGCCTGTTCCTGATGGCGATGGCGTGTATCGCTGCCCGTGTTGACGTCGATAGCGGTCAAGGCTTCTGTTTCTGCGATGACGAGCGATCCGCCGCCCGGCAGAGGCACCTTGGGCTCAAGGCTCTGGCGAAGCTCTTCTTCGACGCCGCGAACCTCGAACAGGGGCCTCGAATCGCGATAGAGCTCCACTCGATTGAGGTACTCCTCCATGCGCATATACCGGAAGAAATCCAAGAGGTCGCGATGCACATCCTCAGAATCCACCGTCAAGCGGCGGATGTCTGGCATGAGCCGATCGCGAATGATGCTCTTGACCAATCCGGGCCCCGAGTAAAGGAGCTTGGGAGCGGAGACACGCTCGGCTTCTTCCTCGATCCCCTTCCAGGTTCCCAACAGGAAATTGAAATCTCGCTCCAGATCTTCTTCTTCCGCTCCGGCTGCCGCGGTGCGCGCGATCAGTCCTTCATCGGCTCGCTTGAGCTTTCGAGCAACCGCCTTCAGCCGCTGGGCCTCTTTGAGATCCTCGATGCGCCGTGAGACTCCCAGTCGCCCGTCTTTGGGCAGAAAGACCCAGTAGCGACCCGCCAGGCTGATCCTCATCGTCCCTTGAGGGTTCTTCTCACCGATCCCCTCACGCTTGACCTGCACAATCCATTGCTGGCCCCCTTTGAGGATCTTGCCGATGGGAAAGGTACTTCCGCGTCGATAGCCTCGGTTGCGCAGGAGCGACTCGTTCAATTCCTTCGCTGACAGGAAGAGGTTCTCGCCTTCCCCCACATCGATGAAGCCCGCGCTGATCCCGCTGAGCACGTCTTTCACGATCCCTTTGTAGATGTTCCCCACCAGGCGTGCACGCTTGGGATCTTCGTAGTAGATCTCCATCAACCGACCATCGTCTAAGAGCGCGACCCGCTTGGCTTCGGAGCGCGCCTCAATCAGAATCTCTATGTTCTTTCGCTCATCCGACTTCTTCTTGATAATTGCACTCCTTTCTGGTCATCGAGCGCCCGGAGCAGATCCATGATCGTCTTCCCACAAACGGGATGCACCACATCGGGTGCAATCTCTGCCAATGGAGTGAGCACGAAGCGTCGCGTATGCATACCCGTATGCGGAATCGTAATCGTAGATTCATTCATGATCCGGTTCCCGTACAGCAACAGATCGAGATCGATCTGGCGAGGCCTCCAGCGTTCTTCACCTCGTCGACCCAGCCGACTCTCGATCTCCTTTAAGCGTACGAGCAGTTCCTGCGGAGGGAGCCTCGTTCGGACCTCGATCACCGTGTTCAGAAACCAAGGCTGATCTTCATACCCCACTGGCTCGGTCTCATAGAGCGAGGCGCGGCGGATCAGTTCCGTACTCTGCGTTTCCGCGAGCAACGCGATGGCTCTTTCGATGAACTCCTGGCGATGGCTAAGGTTTGAACCCAAGCCGATGAAAACTCGCTCACCCGCGAGCAAGGTTCTCCTCCCTGGCGCAAATGGCCTCCGCAGCCACCCATTTGAGATCTCCGCTGGCCGCGGGCAATCGTTTTCGAACTCGAACCCGCGCCTTCTGAATCCGTGCGAATCTCTCAGTCAGATCGCTGGCTAGGGCCTGAGCTAAGTTTTCGATCAGTTGAAA
>MFGX01000016.1:3655-13410 GCA_001778455.1 Candidatus Fraserbacteria bacterium RBG_16_55_9
CGGCTCCGTAATCCACAGTCTCTCCTAGCTCGTCACGCCTGGACGGGCGCTCAATATCTAAGCAAGCATCGATAACGAAGACTTGGCCGCGCTCGCGCTCTTTGGGATAGACGCCGTGATGTCCAAAGAGCTTCAGGCCGTGAATCCAGATTCGCTCCACCTCATCCTCCGATGTGGCTACCTGCTGCCAAGATCTTTCGAAGCGCCCCAAAGCGATAGATTGACCCTTCATCGGATACGGGATAGACCTCAAACTCTCCCAGCGCCTCCTCACTAAGCAACGGCGATAGGCACCGCTCCTGCATCAGATCGCTCCCCTGAGCCCACGGGTTGAACGAGGGCTGCACTACAAGTCTTCGGTCAAGATAGCGCCCCACGAGAAAGCACTTGTACAGCTCGACCCGGCCCGTGACGCCATCGCGCAACCCCACTGCCGGATGCTCATGCCCCATGACGATCGCCTGGATATGAGATGAAAGCGAAGCCGGGGCAGTGTGACCATGCAGGAAGAGCAGGTCGCCGAGTTCATACGAGCGATGAACCGTGACTCTTTCTAATCCCTCAGCGAGAGCATTCAAATTCCCGTCATGGTTTCCTTCAAGCATGATCACTCCGTGACCAAACTCAAGTAGCTGCTGCAAAAACTCCCGAGACTCCTTCCATTCTTGGGCAGAGAGATAGCCGAAGCGATGGCTGAGGTCACCGTTAATGACTACCCGATCTAGTGGACGCTCTGGCTTGGTGCTCACTTGGGAGAGGATGCGCTCCAGGCGAGCCATGAGCTCTCGGAAGTGCCCACGGGGCACCAGTGCACCGTCCTGATGAAGAGCTTCCTCGAAACCCAAGTGGATATCTGCAATGACAAGCGTCCGATGGGCAGGAACAAAGAGGGCGAGATCGATCAACTCCAGACCCCCTTCAATCCTCATCGTGTTCATTGTCCATTGGATTATACCGACTTGCATCCGCTCTGGGCGACATGTAAAGATAGGCGTCCAAAGGGGGAACGCATGAAAACGCTGGTCACCGGAGCCACGGGCCTCGTGGGGAGCCACTTGGTCGAATATCTTCTCGAACGAGGAGACAGCGTGCGGGCTCTGGTGCGCGATGAGCGGAGAGCAGAACCTCTAGCACGCTTGGGAGCCGAGCTCATTCCGGGGGATCTAAGCAAGCCGGCTTCACTCAAACCCGCTACCCGAGGCATCGATGTCGTGTATCACTGTGCCGCTCGCGTATCGCTCCCATTTCAGGGCAACCGTGAAGTCCTTCTCAAGACGAATGTCGAGGGGACGAAGAACCTCTTGGAGAGCAGTGTTCAATCGGGCGTGCGACGCTTTGTCTTCGTAAGTTCTGTAGCGGTCTACGGCGATGCTCGCTGCGAGCTCGTAGGCGAAGATCACCCGCTCTTGGCCAATGGACCCTACGGGGAATCGAAGATTCGTGCTGAGCAGCTCATTAGAGAATGCGAGAAGTGTGGTTCTCTAGAGACCGTGATCCTCCGGCCCTGCGTGATCTATGGCCCACGGGATACCAATTTCTTACCCCAGATCTCCCAAGCCCTTCCCGGGCGCCGCTTCCCCTTAGTCAACGGAGGTTACCAACTCTTGGACATGGTCTATGTCACAGATGTGGCAGAAGCGCTCCTTCTCACGGGCACGAAGGTGGAGGCCGTCGGACAGACGTACAATGTCACCGACGGCGGAAGGCATTCTATCCGGAAGCTTGTGGAGTTGTTTGGGAAGACCCTGGACCGCCCACCCCGCACGTGGAGTGTTCCCTACCCGATCGCGTACAGCTTTGCCGCCCTAAGCTACAGGTGGAGCAAGCTGCGACGCTCCGGCGAGGAACCTCTGATCAGCCCCGGTGGCGTGCGGGCGATGGCCCGGCCTCATCATTATGACATCTCGAAGATCCAGAAGGAGCTTGGGTATACTCCTCGCGTGCCACTGGAAGAAGGCCTGAAGCGGGCGGTCGACTGGTATCTCAATTTGAAGTAAGGCGCAAGGCCAACTATGATGAGCCAGGGGAGGGATTTAATGGATCTGTTTTCCAAGTGTGAGTCGTTTGTAACGGCTAAAGAGGCAAAGGCGCTGGGTTACTATCCGTACTTCAAGCCCGTCTCCACCGCGGAAGATACGGAAGTGATCATTGAGGGCCGCCAAGTGCTCATGCTGGGCTCGAACAACTACCTGGGGCTCACCACCCATCCCAAGGTCAAGCAGGCAGCGGTCGATGCCATCAAGAGATATGGCACCTCCAGCTGCGGCTCACGATTCCTCAATGGCACGCTGGATTTGCATCACGAATTGGAACATCGGCTGGCGCGATTCTTGAAACGTGAGGCAGCTCTGGTATTCTCCACAGGATTTCAGACCAACTTAGGAACCATCTCCGCGATCATCGGCAAGGACGATATCCTCATCTCCGATAAGTGGAATCACGCGAGCATCATCGACGGGGCGCGCCTGTCATACGGGAAGATGAAGCGCTACCGCCACAACGATATGGAAGACCTAGAGAAAGTGCTTCAGGACTGCCCGGAGGAGGCAGGAAAGCTGGTCGTTGTGGATGGTCTATTCAGTATGGAAGGGGATCTCGCTCCTCTTCCTCGCATTGTGAAACTCGCGCACAAGCACGGAGCCCGCATGATGGTGGACGACGCCCACGGGTTGGGAGTGATGGGCAGACACGGCCGAGGTACAGCGGAGCACTTCGGCGTAGAAGACGATGTAGATCTTGTCATGGGCACGTTTAGTAAATCCTTTGCATCGCTGGGCGGCGTAATTGCTGGAGAAGAGTACGTCATCAGTTACATTCAGCATCATGCCCGCTCGATGATCTTTAGTGCGAGCATGCCTCCCTCGGCTGTGGCCACGGTGATTGCGGCACTCGAAGTGATCGAGGCGGAGCCCGATCGACGCAAACATCTCTGGAAGAACACCCAGAAGATGATGAAAGGCCTCAAAGCGTTAGGATTCGATACCGGCCATTCCGAGACGCCAGTCATCCCTATTGTCGTGGGCGACATGTATAGGGCCCTCCATATGTGGAAATCTCTCTTCGAGAGCGGCGTCTACGCTAACGTAGTCTTGCCCCCCGCGGTCCCCAAGGGCCGGGCGCTTCTACGAACCAGCTATATGGCCACACACACTGAGAAACAACTGGACTTCGCCTTAGGCGTCTTCGAAAACGTGGGCAAAGAGTGTAACTTGATCTAACCCATAGTCACGTAAAACTACTTACGCGAGACGAGCGTCGCGGAGGCTTGAGCAATCGGCATGAGGATGACGTCGTTGATGTTGACGTGCGGTGGACGTGTTGCGCAGAAGAGGACCACTTCCGCTACGTCACGTGGCGTGAGCGGTTGGATGCCTTTATAGACTGCCCTGGCCCGCTCGGTGTCCCCGTGGAAGCGAACGACGCTAAACTCTGTCTCGACGAGGCCTGGGTCCACCAACGATACGCGGAGCGGTGTGCCCAAGAGATCCATCTTGAGCCCTTGCGTGAGGGCTCGTACGGCATGCTTGGTAGCGCAGTAGACGTTGCCGCCCGGATAGACCTCATGGCCGGCGGTTGAGCCAATGTTGATGATGTGGCCGCCTCCGCGCGTGAGCATGCCGGGGACGACGACGCGAGTGATATAGAGAAGACCCTTGACGTTGGTATCGATCATCTCTTCCCAGTCCTGGCGCTTGCCCTCATGAAGTCTGTCTAGACCACGACTGAGACCTGCATTGTTGAGCAAGATGTCGATCTCCTGCCAGCCAGAGGGTAGGGAGCGGATGACCTCTTGGACCTGCTCATGGTTGGTCACATCAAGTTGCACGCAGTGGCACTTTGTGGGAAGACGCTTGGCGAGGGTTTCAAGGCGTTCGATTCGGCGGGCGGCCATAAGGATCTTAGCGCCTTGACCTGAGAAGGCTTCAGCGCAGGCCGCCCCGATGCCACTGGAGGCGCCGGTCACGAAGACGATCTTATCCTTGAGCACACCGATCATTCCTTGGCTCAAGGACAACTTGCTGCCTCGGTGATAACGGCTGTAACATGGTTGCTCCAGCGATATCCATTACCGGTATTCTCTTCATCGATCACCCAGATCAAGTAAGGCCCTGCCGGTCTTCCACAGGCCGGGAAGAGAAGGTCAAGTGTGCCCGTATCACCGACGTAGGCAGCACCGAAGACGCTGTCGTTACCATGAGGGTCTCGCACGACTGCTGAGACGAAGCCGCGGGGAGTGTATTGTTTGAACGCAAATAGAACAAAAGGGCCCTGGTTTCCCGATCTAGAACTACTGGATGAACTCCCATCGATGAAAAGTGGTGGGTAGGAGAAGAACAGGGAGGTGCGATAATAGACTCTTCCGGAACTGTCTGGTATTCTATCCTGATCAAAGTTGCTCCCGTAGTAGCTGAGGCCCAGTGGGTCCCTATCTACCACTCCGATGTGAAGATGAAGCGAAGTGGAGCAGCTGGTCGTTCCCATCTTCCCTATAAGCTGTCCTTCAGCAACATCACCACTACGGACCAACACGTCGCTCAGATGAGCATAGAGGACATAGATATACCCTGTAGAGAAGACCGCCCTCGGGAATGTGGGGAATGGATGTTTTGTGACCACGTACTTCCCCCATTCTCCGCTCCCTGTAGAATCAACCGCATATATCGCCCCAGCTCGGATCGCGTAGACGGAATCACTGGCTTCACCCGCTTCGACCGGTCCGTAGTCTTCACCGAGGTGCCCCAGACCTTCACTAGATCCACACCCAAAACACTGTGTAAGCCGCGTAAGTCGCTGATTGCTCGTCGGTGTGCCACCGTATCCATGAATCAACAACCCAAAGATCATCAAGAGAAGCACTAGAGTTGCTGCTGCTCTGCGCCATCTGCCGTAAGACACTCTTTATTCCTCCTCCCGTGAATTCATAATACACTTCGGATGTGAAAGGCAAGTAGTTAAGACAAGTCAGCGCGGGAACTCTTTCCCATCTCCAATTCCATCAAGAGCGCACGCTTGCGAATCTGATCCCCTTGTTCTATGGTATTCCCATCATCACAGTTGACTCCTACTATGTGGGTTTCTGGACGAGCACGGTCTTACCGCAAGTGCTGGGTGGAGCCATAGCGCTCGTGGGTCTTCTCCTGCCCGTGGACATCTTTTGGAAAAGGAAATAAGACGACCATAGCAACTGGGGAAGTGAGCCATTCTCAACAACGGTCAGTTCCAATACAATGACTCGAAGAAAGGGTGATTGCCTTTGCTGATTACGATCTACTACACGAAAGACGATCAATACCTCATGGATCTAATTGAAAAGAAAGCCTATCGGGAGCGAAAGAGCAAGAGCGCCGTGATCCTCACGATTCTGGAGAGCTATTTCCAACGGGAGAAAAGGCTTGGCGAAATCCTAGTTGCCGCAGGGAAAGTAACCCATGAACAAGTGGAGGAGGCCATCAAGATACAGGAGAAGGAGAAACATAAGAGACGTTTAGCCCAGATTCTGGTGCAGGAAGGCTTTGTGGAAGAGAAAGATGTGCAGAGGGCACTGCTCGTTCAAGACAAATCAGAAGCGAAGTGAAGCGCCACTTCCGCGGAGCAAGGGGAATGACGAGAAGCGATCAAACATCGAATCCGGGTTTGCCCTGATTAAGGGCAAGTTTGGCGGTTATGTCCGCAGCAAGACTCCAACAGCACAAGAGAACGAAGTCCTGTGCAAAGTGCTCTGCCACAATATCTGCGTGCTGATTCAGTCGATGCACGAGTCTGGAATTGACCCGCCCTCTGTAACCAGGGTATAAAGGAGAGATAGCTATCGCTCTATTCTGCATCACTCTTAGAAGGGGTCGAGATGTACAGCCAGGAGGCAAAGTATGGCCAGGAAACATGAGGGCCCTTACGTAGCAGCCGCCATATTTTGCGACAAGCTTCTAAAAGAAGAAGATGGTGTATTAAGCGCAGTTCGCATAGTAGACCGAGTGATCCGTACCGTCAAAGGCCCTAGAGCTCCAGAGGAAATGACAGCATTTCCATTTAAATTAGGGGCTCTTATTTCCCTGAAATCGGGCACAATAAAAGGCAAGCGCACCATTACATGGGGAATGACTGATCCAAATGGGAAGATCATAGGCAGACAATCCTTTGATGTCGTGTTTCAGGGCGAGCAACACGGTGTGCAGCTACAAATCACCCTGAATACAACATTTACGATTGAGGGTGTCTATTGGTTTGAGGTCACAATGGGCAATAAGATGCTTACGAGAATGCCACTTCAAGTTGTGTACGAACGGATTACGTCAAAGCGAGTTCCAAATCAAGCACCTTAATCTCAGAATTCGATTTCGATGATGTTGCATGAGGTTCCTCAGCTACGACAAAAGTATAGTTCTCCAACGATGATCGAAGTCTGCGCCTTAACTCACTCTCTTGCAAATAACCGCTCGAATGCTCTACCAGATAATGCTCAACTTTACATGCGAGAGGCTCTCGATGGTAATAATGATTTTGCAGCATGTCCCATACTAAAGGTGCAAACCAATGCTCAAATTGCTCAACGGAAATTCTTCCAACAAGCAACAGATTTAGTTTTGCGCGTATTCTACTATCCAGAGATGATTTCATAATGCCAAGAAGACCCCCGATGGTAAAGATCCCTCTCGATAATTTGCGAGACTTGTTCAACCAGTGTGACTATTACGAGATGGTTCTTCAAAGACAACTTAGGCACGAGACTATTACATCGAATCACGCTGATCCACCGCCCTACGGCGATCCTTGGTGTACCCACAGCCAAACAGTAGCATATTTCGATCATCAGGGCAATTTCGTTGCTGAAGTTCATCAGTTCTTACGCCCTGACGGGAAATTGGGAGCTTCTGGATTGCCAGATCCCAAAAGACTTTTCTATAACGGGGAAATCTTTTGGGCATCCCATTAGCGCCGAATAGATTTGTTCCCCATTCTATCTGCCCAGAGCCCATATCTACATTTGAGGCAGAACCCTTTGACAAACTAACCGTTTCACTCCTAAAATAGTGTATTTCGAATTCAGTGCGGGTGGAAGTGAACAATGGCAGTCGACCAACTTCAAGACAAGCGCTATTGGATCGCGCTCAACCTCATCCCGAACCTCACACCGAAGAAATTCCACTTGCTCCTAGAGTGTTTCTCATCACCTCAAGAAATCTGGCAGGCTCCGCTAGCCCAACTGAAAGAGATTGCCGCGTTTGCGAGATCGGCGGAGACGTTTGTGCGCCATCGCGAGCGTACGGATATAGACGCAGAGCTACGCGAGATCGAAGCTCGCCGCTTGAAGGTCATCACTCTCGCAGATGCGGACTATCCCAAAGCTCTACGGGCCATCGATGCCGCGCCACCGGTGCTCTACCTCAAGGGCGACTACATCGAGAAAGACGAGTTGGCCATCGCCATTGTGGGCACGCGTCGGCCCTCACCCTACGGCACGATGATCTCTGAGAAACTTGGTAAAGAGCTGGGGGCGCTGGGTTTTACCATTGTGAGTGGCCTAGCGCTTGGAATTGACACAGCCGCGCATCGAGGGGCACTCGCGGCTGGTGCACGCACGATCGCTGTCCTCGGCGGCGGATTCTTCAGCATCTACCCTCAGGAGAATAGGAACCTCGTCGAAGAGATCGCGCGCTGCGGCTCTGTTATGAGTGAGTATTCGCTGAAGACTCCGCCCGATCGCTGGACATTCCCACGAAGGAATCGCATCATCAGCGGCTTGACTCGCGGGACGATCGTCGTGGAAGCTCCCAAGCAAAGCGGAGCACTCATCACGGCGAAATTCGCGCTCGATCAAGGTCGAGAGGTCTTCGCTGTTCCAGGGCCAATCACCGAGGAAGCCAGCAAGGGCACACATCATCTCATCCAGCAAGGAGCAAAGCTGGTGATGGACATCGACGATATCCTTGTTGAATTTGCAGATCTTCGAGAGACGCTCGCCTCCCGAGGACCACGCCCACAAAAGCCTCGTCCCGAACTTTCGCCACTCGAAGATCAAGTCTTCCAGGTGTTAGAGTACGAGCCCCTTCACTTTAATGACGTAGTGGAGCGTGCGTGTCTCTCTCCCACAGAGGCCTCGTATGCACTCCTTAAGCTCACGATGAAAGATCTCGTGAAAGAACTGGAGGGCAAACGCTACGCCAAGTTGCCCTGAAGCCTTCCATCGTGTAAAGATGCGGGACATGAAAATTTTCGAGTGCGAGGTGTCATCATGGAACAGCAAAGGACGTTTGTTCTCCTAAAGCCGGATGCCGTGGAAAGACGCCTAGTGGGGGAACTGGTTCAACGGCTAGAGCAGAAGGATCTCGATCTCGTTGCCCTAAAACTCATGCGTGTGGACAAAGCCCTGGCAGAGCGCCACTACGCGGAGCACCGTGAGAAGCCGTTCTTCAAAGAGCTGATTGGGTTCATCACGCGAGGACCCGTGGTAGCCATGGTGGTCGAGGGACCACAGGCCATCACGGTGGTGCGGCAGATGATGGGGGCAACCAACCCCTTCCAGGCCACAGCGGGAACCATCCGGGGTGATTTGGGGCTGGACCTCACGGCCAATCTCATCCACGGCTCCGACTCCCCTGAGTCCGCGAAGAAGGAAATCGAGCGATTCTTCCAGGCAGAAGAGCTTATAGCAGCCTAAAGTGAGCTCATGGTTTCAGGAATCCCGGCGGCCACGGAAACTCGTTCAGAGATGGCACAGAGGTCAGCTTCGCTATTGAATGCAAAGAATACCCCTGAGCCGAGTTGAATAGTAGCGCCTTCTGGAGCAGCTTCGATTGCCTGTCCGAGTAAGTGTAGGCAACCAAAGTCCTGAGTGCAATTGACCTGAATGACTGTTCCGCTTTCTTGGCTTGCTCCGAGTGATGCCAGCACAGCTAGACATCCAAGGACGAACAGTAATCTGTATGGTTTGATACCACCCATGGGTGCAGCTAGGGCAAGCAGACCTCCCCTTCGTGGTAGCCAGCAGTGTTATTACCCTCAATCACGTTATTGCCGTCCAGGAGGAGTTGCCCCAGGAAACTTTCATCGGTGTAGTCAGAATGGCACTTATTTAACCTCACGGCGACCCCCCAACCGGAATTCCACCGGATTGTGGAATCGGCAATCGTGAGATGCGTTCCTTCACCCGAATTCACGAAGACACCGTCGCAGAACAGTCCAGAGGTGAGACTCCCCTGGGGTGGGCTCCAGCAATCGCTTGGTCTGGCCCCGTTGCCTTCTACAGTCAGTCCTCGAAGCTCAACGGAAACTTGACTGGCACCATAAACCGGTCCAATCAACATGCCAGTCAATCCGTTTGCCGCAACCCGGGAATTCGTGACGGAGAAATCCAGGATTGCAGGTTGGGTGTGCCTATCTGTATTGGCCGTGACGTTGACTCCGTAGCCGGAATTCAGGGAGACGTTCGACTCCTCGATCATTACACGGACTGCGCCAGGTGAAGCAGAACCTTCCGCACTGCTCGAACTGATTAGGACTCCAGCTCCGTTGTCATAGACTTGGGTACCCCTGATGCTTACTTCAAGAGGATCTGCTCCGCCCCGAGCAGGACCGATGCCAACCCCCCAACCTGCATTGCCAAAGATCTGTGAATCCTCAACAGAGACTCGACCTGAGCTGGATATGATTAACCCACTCGTTCCAATACCAGAGTAACCGTTGTCGCAGATCACGACGCTGGAGAATATTACAGACGCGGAATCCCTGATTGCGATGCCTTGGGAACCGTGATTGCA
>MFGX01000016.1:13420-13708 GCA_001778455.1 Candidatus Fraserbacteria bacterium RBG_16_55_9
TTGTGCATTTGAACCTGGGCCTGACCACCAACAACAGCGCCTGTCTGCTCATCCCGTGCTCGTCCTCCCTTCGCAGATGGCACTCCTTGTATACTGATGCCCTCCAGGGTCACCTGGATAAGGTTCTCACTCTCAATCAGCACGGTCGGAGAACCGTAAAGCAAATTCCCTGGGCTTAATGCATCTCGTAAGGCAGTTCCTCGCAGCCCACAGAGCATCAAGCTCTTGTTTATAGTTAGGTTGACGAGATATGTGCTGCCGGCCGCTAGCTGCAGTACGGCACCTTCC
>MFGX01000016.1:13790-14399 GCA_001778455.1 Candidatus Fraserbacteria bacterium RBG_16_55_9
TCGCGATAGCGACGATAGCCAATCTAGTCGATTGAGAAGCTGCCATTTGCCTTACCTCCACATAAGCCGCTTATAATCTCAGGCGCTGTTGCACTTGTCGCACGTGCATTATCTATTCCTGTATTCCCGCCTCAATACATATGCCGGACGGGTCACAAATGGCAGTAACTATGATCTCTTCCACCGTATCCTCGGGCGGCGGTTGGAGCCCAGGCACAATCTCGCCTAGCCCGACGCCTAACATATCAATCGACGTCTGATTCAGGACCGCTTGCGAGCAGCCGGGGCCAAAGCACTCTCCTTGAGCCCTATTGTTTTCGTCAATGTAGATTAGATAAACAGGAATCCTGGGATTCAAGTTCCTTAGCTCTGTCTTAAGATTGTCGACAGCCTGTTGGGTTTCAATGCTGTACGCAACTATGAAAATGGCTGGCTGCTTGCCAGTTAGAGTTATGTTAATGCCAAGAGTGATGCTCACGCTCGTGATGAAGTACTCGATATCAGTATTAAGCTTGGTGATCTCATCCAATATTGCAGGTATATCTGATTCCCCCAGACTTGCCTCAATGTGGAATACACCCACAACCACCACCGACTGACCTTCTATTG
>MFGX01000017.1:0-2886 GCA_001778455.1 Candidatus Fraserbacteria bacterium RBG_16_55_9
ATTGTACAACCCCGATCGGCGTTCCCAAAACCCAGCGATCGTCCATTCTACACCTGGAGAGCCGTTTACTGACTTCAGATGCCAGAGATACATCGCCGGGTAGACTTGAGTTCCCAGATGGCTTTTGCTATGATCGTCCACCAAGGGGGCTTCCTACTCTCACTAGGCCGCATCAGGAGACGGGAGTTGAGAACGAAATGCAAGCAATGGCTCTAGCTGTCGTTTTGATCCTGATCGTCATCGGGTCTGTCGTGTTGACCGTCGGCGGCTTCTGGTGGTTTCAACCGCTGGCTTCGAACTGGTCCTCCATCGATGTGCTGATGGTCATCACGATTGTCGTGACGGGAGTGGCCTTCATCGCGGTCAACCTCTTCATTGCGTACGTGGTCTTTCGCTACCGCAGCCAGAAAGGGAGACAAGCGCTCTTCCAACCCGACGATCATAAACTGGAGAAGACCCTCATCATCATCACGACCGTGGGCATCGTCGTGCTGCTCGCTCCCGGACTCTTCTTCTACGCCCGCTACATCAGCCCGCCCCCGAGCTCTCAGGTCGTGGAAGTCTTGGCCCAACAGTGGCTGTGGAGCTATCGCTATCCGGGCCAGGATGGTCTGCTCGGACATGCCGATCCCAAGCTGATCAGCGGGGGAAACCCCTTCGGGATCGATACTCAGGATCCGGCCAGTCGGGACGATATCATCATCCAGGGAAAAGAGCTCCACCTCCCTGCTGGAAGACCTGTGATCATGCAAATTCGCGCTGTGGATGTCCTCCATAGCTTCTACGTGCCGGAGTTTCGGATCAAGATGGATGCAGTGCCCGGCATCGTGACGAAGGCCTGGTTCACACCCGAGAAGACGGGAGAGTTTCAAGTCCTCTGCGCTGAGCTCTGCGGAGTCGGGCACTTCAGTATGTTGAGTAAAGTTATGGTTGATAGCGAGGGAGACTTCGAGAAATGGCTGGAGCAGCAACCCACCGTGGCCCAGACGATGGGTCTCCTGGAGGAGGCCAGATGAGCGATACGGCACACACGGCGCATGAAGCCCACGGGCCCCAAGGTTATTGGTCGAAGTACATCTTCAGCCAAGATCACAAGGTCATCGCACTGCAGTACACGGGCACAGCCCTACTGGTGGGCGCTTTCGGCATGGTCTTGTCCTGGCTGATCCGCCTGCAACTGGGCTTCCCCGGCGACTTCACGTTCATTCAGCCGAGCAATTACCTCCAGTTCATGACCCAGCACGGCATGATCATGATTGTCTATCTGCTCACCGCTCTCTTGTTGGGAGGCTTTGGGAATTACCTCATCCCGCTCATGATCGGGGCACGGGATATGGCCTTCCCTTTCCTCAACATGCTGAGCTACTGGACGTATTTTGTTTCAGTACTTCTGCTCTTCGCTGCGTTTCTGGTTCCCGGTGGGCCGACGGGCGCCGGCTGGACGCTCTACCCGACACAATCCATTCTTCCCGGAGCCTCTCCGGGCTCAGAGTGGGGCATCCGGCTCTTGCTCATGTCGCTGGCCGTCTTCGTTGCTGCCAGCACCATGGGCGGCCTAAACTATGTGACCACGGTCCTTCAGGCTCGAACCCGAGGGATGACCTTGATGCGCCTGCCTCTGACCGTCTGGGGCATCTTCGTCGCTGCTGTGCTGACTCTGCTCTCTTTCCCGGCGCTCTTCGTGGCCGGCGTGATGATGCTCCTCGACAGCCTTGCCGGAACCAGTTTCTTTGTCCCTACCGTCACGCTCTTTGGACAGCAGCTCGCCCGTGAGGGGGGCAATCCCATCCTCTTTCAGCACCTTTTCTGGTACTTCGGTCACCCTGAGGTCTACATCGTCATCTTGCCCGCCATGGGCATTGCGTCTGATCTGCTCAGCGCCTATGCGCGCAAGCCCATCTTCGGCTACAAGGCCATGGTGCTCTCACTGCTGGCCATCGGAGGGCTGAGCTTCATCGTCTGGGCGCACCACATGTTCGTCAGTGGAATGAACCCCTGGTTCCACTTCTGGTTCGCCTTCTCGACGTTGATCATCGCTGTTCCCTCGGCCATCAAGACGTATAACTGGGTGCTGACGCTCTGGAAAGGGAATATTCACTTGACAACCCCCATGCTCTACTCCATCGGCTTTGTGAGCACCTTCGTGGCCGGAGGAGTCACTGGCCTATTTCTGGGAAACGTCATCATCGACGTCCCTCTGTCAGACACCTATTTCGTGGTAGGTCACTTCCACCTGGTGATGGGAGTCTCCGCCATCTTGGCCATCTTCGCCGGTATCTACCACTGGTTCCCGAAGGCCACAGGAAGGATGATGAGTGAAGCTCTGGGCAAGATTCACTTCTGGGTCACCTTCGTCGGCGTTTACTTGATCTTCTTCCCCATGTACTACTTGGGCTTCCTCGGTGTACCGCGCCGCTATTACTCGTTTGATGCCATTGGATCGTTACCCTCTTCCGTGGGCGGGCTGAACACCTTTATCACCATCGTGGCTCTGCTGGTTGGCGCGGCCCAGCTCCTCTTTGCCTTGAATGTGATCTGGAGTCTTGCCAAGGGGAAGCGGGCAGAGGCCAACCCATGGCGGGCAACAACGCTGGAATGGCAGACCCCGACATCACCGCCGCCTCACGGAAACTGGGGGCCTGCTCTCCCGGTGGTCTCCCGCTGGGCGTATGACTACAGCGTCCCCGGCGCGCGAGAAGATTTCATCCCGCAGAGCGTAGCGACCACACCTGCAAAGGGAACAGACGGCAAGGGCCAGCGATGAGCGAGATGCTTCCTCTCGGGCTTGGCCTAAAAACCAACCCGACTAACGGGGGAGACGACCAGGGAAGCGAAGCATTCCACATCCCTGCACCCAAGTTGGGGTTGTGGGCCTTCCTCGCCACG
>MFGX01000017.1:2900-4506 GCA_001778455.1 Candidatus Fraserbacteria bacterium RBG_16_55_9
CTCTTCTCACTGCTCTTTAGCGCATATCTTGTCCACATGGGCCTCATGGATCTGCCGGGCTGGCGGTCGCTTCCTATGCCCTGGGTACTCTGGATCAACACCGCCCTTCTTCTCCTAAGCAGTGTCGCGTTGCAATGGGCCTGGGTTGCTGCTCGCCGTGGCCATGAGAAAGGGCTGCGCTTCGGGTTGCTCACGGCCGGCGTCTTGGCGGCTCTCTTTGTCTTGGGGCAACTTGCCGCATGGCAGCAACTTGCGGCTGCAGGCGTCTTCTTGGCCACGACGACCACCAGCAGCTTCTTCTATCTGATTACAGCACTGCATGGCCTTCACGTGTTGGGAGGACTCGTAGCTTGGGGGCGGACAATGCGAAGGAGATGGAAGGGAAGCTATGCACAGAGCCATCTGGGAGTGGAGCTGTGTGCCGTCTACTGGCACTTCCTCTTACTCATCTGGCTGGTGATGTTTTGTCTGATCTGGTTTACATAACGAAAAGGGGAGACGATGGAACACAAAACGCAGACGAGTCTCGTAGAGAAGGAGCCAGGTTCCACAGGGCTTCGAGGGATGATCGCGGATTGGCTCTCGGATCAGGTGACCTTCCGAGTCCCTTGGAGCAAGGCCATGATGTGGATTTTTCTCGTCGGGGATGCCTTCGTCTTCGGCACATTGCTCTCCGGGTACGGGGCGGCGCGGATGGCGGCCGGCGCTCCCTGGCCTAATACCGGAGAGGTCTTCGCCCTGCACGTCGGCGGCTCCGAGATTCCGCTCCTTCTGGTGGGTTTCATGACACTGATTCTCCTGAGCAGCGGAGGCACGATGGCTCTGGCCGTGGCCTACGGGTTCCGGCACGATCGAAGGAAAGCCGCCTTGTTCACGGCACTCACCGCTCTCTTGGGCGCGCTCTTTGTCGGCTTCCAAGGGATAGAGTGGACCAACTTGATCCAGGAGGGTGCCCGACCGTGGACGAACCCCTGGGGTGTGCCTCAGTTTGGTGCCTCCTTCTTTACGCTCACCGGCTTCCACGGGCTGCATGTGACCATCGGAGTCTTCCTTCTAGCCATCGTCGCCCTGCGCGCGGCCCGAGGTGCCTATGACAAGAAGGGTGACTACCTCGGTGTCGAGCTCGTCGGTTTATATTGGGGCTTCGTGGACCTCGTTTGGGTCTTCCTCTTCCCGTTGTTCTATCTGTTCTAGCAGGAGGAAAACGCGCGATGAAGAATGAAAAACTCTTGCCGATCGGCTCGTATCTGAAGGTCTGGGGCGTTGTGGTCACCCTCGTCACCTTCTCGTATGTGATCTTCCTTTTGCAGATTGAGCCACTGTGGCTTAGGCGGTTTCTCTTCGTAGCCATTGCTCTTGTCCAAGCCACCTTGAGCGTGAACTACTTCATGCAGCTGCGCTTGGAGCGTCCCAGCCTCGTCTATGCCGTCCTGCTTCCCGTGACACTGCTCATCTCGTTGATCATCTTCGCTACAGCGGAAGGGGGGTACGTGACAGAAGTGAGGCAGTTCTTCTTCGGGTCGCAGAGGGCAACGGCAATCGAAGGGAAGAAGGAGACGCCGCCGCAGGAGAAGCCGGTCGTGGCGGAAGATCCCCTCGAGAAGGG
>MFGX01000017.1:4540-15274 GCA_001778455.1 Candidatus Fraserbacteria bacterium RBG_16_55_9
TGCCACACCGTGAGCGGTGCTCCTGCCGTCGGTCCAACATGGAAAGGACTTTACGGTCACCCAGTGGAACTCCAGGACGGTACCACAGTCACGGCGGACGAAGCCTACTTGCACGAATCCATCGTGGCACCCATGGACAAAATTGTGAAGGGCTTTCCGCCGGCGATGCCGGCTTTTAATCATCTCAGCGATGAGCAGATCCAGGCGCTGATTGCCTACATCAAGAGCCTGTCAGGTGGGATGGAAGGGAAGTAGCATGCTCAAGGTGTTTTCCCTCAGCTCGATGGTATTGACGTTTCTCTTGCTGCTTCTGGGAGGGATCGTGACGAGCACGGGCTCGGGGCTCGGCTGCGGGCCAGATTGGCCGCTCTGCCATGGGCAGCTCATTCCATCTTTCAGCGAGCCACAGGTGTTCATCGAGTGGCTTCATCGCTTGGTCGCTGCATTTGTAGGCATTTTCGTGCTGGCTACGGCCATCGTGGCCTGGAGGCAGGCACACAACCTCCCCTCCGTCTCTGCTCTTGCAGGAATTGCTGTCGTATTGCTCCTGACTCAAGTGATCTTGGGGGCCATCACCGTGCGCTTAGAGTTGCCTAAAGAAGTCGCGACAGCCCACTTGGCCACGGGGACGATCCTCTTTGCCGTCTTGATCATGATGGCAACTCTCGCATTTCAACATGGTAAGGCACCACAGCCTTTCATAGCGAAAAACCCACTGACGCTTGTCTGGTTGGCGGCAGGATTTACGTTCGCGCAGATGGTGCTGGGAGCTTACGTGCGTCACAACGGAGCGGGGCTTGCGTGTTCGGATGCGATTCTCTGCTTGCCCGTGGGTCAACCCTTGGTCTTGGTGCAGATGCTGCACCGCCTGATGGCACTCGTTGTGCTGGTCTTCGTCCATGCGTCAGGAGATCGGACGCTGCGTGCGACTCAAGATCCGACTCTGCGAAAGTCGGCTCTGGCAGCGATGATTCTAGTGTTGGTTCAGATCGCATTGGGTGTCGTCTCTGTGACTACGCAACTCTCGACCCATGCGACCACGGCGCATCTGGGTGTGGCTCTGGCCTTGCTTGGAGCGCTCATATTCATGGCCACACGGCTAGCTCTCTGGGGCCGCGCTCCAGTCATGACCCCAATGAAGGTTGCCGGCTGATGCAAGTTCAAGCGCTTCCGATTCGCAAAGTCTTTTCCGATTACATGAACCTCACCAAGCCGCGCATCACATTTCTCGTTCTGGTGACGACTCTAGCAGGGCTCTGGCTGGGCGCTCACGGCCTGCCGCCTTGGGAGGTCGCCTTCGTTGCGCTCGTGGGAACGGGTTTAGCATCGGCTTCTGCTGCCACTCTCAATAATTACATTGACCGCGATCTCGATGTGACCATGGAACGCACCCGCGGACGCCCACTTCCCTCCGGTCGCCTCAGAGCCTCGGAAGCACTGATCTTCGGGATCGCTCTGGGTATGGCTTCGTTTGTGATCTTGGGCGCCTTTGTCAACCTCTTGAGCGCATTGCTCGCGCTCCTGGCGATCTTCGTCTATGTCGCAGTGTACACGGCTTGGCTCAAGAGGAGAACGCCGCTCTGTACGGTGATCGGCGGCGTTTCCGGAGCGCTCCCGCCGGTGATCGGCTGGGCGGCAGTGGCGAACCAGATCGACCCGGCAGCGCTGGTGCTCTTTGCGATCCTCTTCTTGTGGCAGCCGCCGCACTTTTGGGCGCTCGCGCTCTTGCGGAAAGACGAATACAGCGAGGCGGGTCTTCCCATGCTGCCGGTTGTTCACGGCCCGGCTATGACCCATCGTCAGATCTCGCTCTATGCGGCAGCGTTGTTGCCCGTCTCTCTGATGCTCTACCCCTTGGGCGTCGTGGGGTGGGGCTATCTCTTGGCTGCTGCCATCCTCGGCCTGGGTTTCGTGGCTCTGTCCATCCTCTTGCGCTTTACGTCCAATAGCACCCGGCTCACACGTACGCTCTTCCTCTATTCCACGCTCTACCTGGCCGTGCTTTCGGTGATGATGCTCCTCGACTGTCGCGGTTAAGATGTCCCTGCAAGAGATCCTGCCCGCCCTGGATGCTGGACTCATCCTGACGAGCGGTGTCTGTCTGGTTTTGGGATTCATCTTCATCAAGCAAAAAAGAATCACTTGGCACAAGCGGAGCATGCTTACGGCAGCGGGCTTTGCCGCGCTCTTCTTGATGGTGTACGTAATCCGTTGGGCGTTGTTTGGCTCGAAGCCGTTTGAGGGCCAAGGGTTCGTCCGTCAGGTGTACTTTGGCTTGCTCGGTTCTCATGTGGTCTTGGCTATTGCGATTGTGCCCCTCGTGATCGTCACACTGCGGCGCGCGTTGCGGAGCGACTTCTCAAACCATAAGAGAATTGCCCGGATTACACTTCCCATCTGGCTTTATGTAGCCATCACGGGCTGGCTCGTCTACTGGATGCTCTATCACATGAGCAACTAACTCAGTGACCCTGGTCGCATTGATGATCTAGATCATTGTTCACCTCACAATTCTTCACATAGAATAGACCCACAAACGGGATGAGGGGTCGGCGAAAGGAGATCTGAGAGTGTTCGTACAAATGTGGATGACCAAGGACGTGATCACGGCTCCCCCGGAGATGCCGATCCTGGAGGCGCGCGACATGATGAAGCAGAGCATGGTGCGTCGACTCCCTGCCCTATCGAAGAAGGGCAAACTGGTGGGTCTAATCACTCAAGGGGATATCCAAGAGGCCGGGCCTTCTGGCGCCACGTCTCTTAGCATCTGGGAGCTCAATTATCTTCTGGCTCGCATCACCGTGGAAGAGATTATGACCCCGGTCGACAATCTCATCACGGTTTCGCCGGATGAGACGATCGAGCAGGCCGCATTGCTCATGAGGAGACACAAGGTGGGCGGACTTCCGGTGCTCGAGAAGGGTAAATTGGTCGGAATCATCACCGAATCCGATATCTTTGGCGTTCTCGTCGAGGTGATGGGGATTGGGCGAGACGGGACGCGGCTTACGGTGGAGCTGGAGGATCGGCCCGGAGCACTCGCGGAAGCGCTTGACGTAATCAAATCCTACGAGGTCAATGTGCTCAGTGTGGTCACCTGTGACAAGTGCCCCCACGAGGAAGACCATGTCTTGGTTGTCATTCGCGTCGACCACTACGATTGGCGTCCCATCGTAAAAGATCTCAAGGGGAAGGGGATCAAAGTCTTAGACGCACGGACGTAAAAACACTCCAGAAGGATTTCACTCCGTTAGGGCGAGAGGATGACTTTCCCGCATTGACCAGAGGCCATCAATTCAAAGGCTCTTTCGAAATCTTCTAGTGAGAAACGATGGGTGACGACCGGGCTTAGGTCGACTGCCTTCGCTCGCAATAGCCCACGTGCTTGATACCAAGTCTCCCACAGACGCCGTCCGATCACGCCGTAGACGGTCAGCCCCTTGAAAATGAGAAGATTGTCGAAGTCAAACTCCAACGGACGACCCGGTAGGCCGAGAAGAGCCGCTTCGCCACCGGGCTTAAGAAGCTGGAAACCTTCGTGGAGTGCCGAGGGCGCGCCGGACATCTCCAAGAGCACATCGACGCCTTCGCCTTCTGTCGCTTCCCTAATGGCCTGAACCACATCCGCCTAACGGGAGTTGAAGGTGGCATCGGCTCCCATTTTCAGAGCAAGCTGGAGGCGGTATGGGCTGATGTCTGTGGCATAGACTGCCCGCGCCCCGATCGCTCTGGCTACGGCAATCGCCATAAGGCCTACCGGCCCGCAGCCCGTGACCAGGACTTTCTTAGCCCGCACGTCAGCGGTGAAGGCCGTGTGTACGGCATTCCCGAAGTTCTCCTGAAGTGAGGCGATCTCCGGAGGCATATCGGGAGGATTTAGCCAGGCGTTGATGACAGGGATCGCCACGTATTCTGCAAAGCATCCATTGCGGTCGATCCCCAAGATGCGCGTATTCCGGCAGAGGTGGCCTCGCCCCGTGCGGCACATATCGCAGAGGCCGCAGACCACGTGGCTTTCGGCTGAAATGTAGTCCCCCACCCTGACTTCCGCGACATCGCGGCCGACCTCAACGATCTGGCCGCAGGCCTCATGGCCGACGACCAACGGAGGCCGAATGCGCGCCTGAGCCCACGGATCCCAGCGGTAGATGTGTAAATCTGTCCCACAAATAGAGGCGGCCCTCACTTTCACAAGCACATCGCGAGGGCCCACGTTAGGAATGGAAACGCTGCGCAGCTCTAATCCTGAACTGGATTTTGCTTTTACCACCGCGCGCATGGTTCCCACCATGCTTCCAGTATAGTGCGAAGGTAGGACCTCGCCAAATATAGTCAGCAGATCACCGCCCACGTTCTCTACCCTCTTCAAGGCGATGCGCTAAGCTTGGCTTTTCGCCGGGTGGTCTTGGGCGCCTTCCGCTGATAAAGCCAGCTATCTGCTTCCTTGAAGACCTCTTCGAAGCCCTTGGAAACGTGAGGATCCCAGCTGGAGATCCCTGTCCGAATTGAGATCCTGCCGTGAACTCCAAAGTCCCTTTGGGCAATGGCGGACTTGAGGATTTCGCTGACTTGTTCTGCTTGCTCTTGAGAAGCCTTCGGCATGACGACTAAGAATTCATCTCCACCGTAGCGGATGACCGTGCTGGTCCGCGGCACATTCTTCTCGATCCATGCAGCGGATTCTCGCAGAACACGGTCTCCTTCCAAGTGACCGTAGCGTTCGTTTACCGCTCGGAACTTGTTGAAATCGATCAGGAGGAGCGAAATGGGGAAGCCGGAGCGGCGGGCCCTTGCCTGTTCCTTCTTGATTAGCTCATCCAAGTAGCGCCGGTTGTACATCTTCGTGAGAGGGTCACGATAAGAGGCTTCCTTCAGTTGGTTGACTGCCTCATGGAGTCGGCGCTTATTCTCGGCCTCAGAGACCGCGATCGCTGTCAAGTTGGCGAACATCTCCATGGGCTCCAACGTCTGTGTGGTGGGAACCCTGCCGTCCACAGGCTCATCCACAGTGATCGTCCCCAGGAGTCGATCCTCAATCCACATGGGAATGCAGAGCGTGTCATCGGGGTGCCAACTGCTCTTGGGTGAAGGTTGAACCTTGCTCTTGATGAGTCCCGGATGCTCTCCCCAGGGCAAGCGGTCGTGGGGAACATAATAGGAACGACTGATTCTGAAATCTTCTCGGAAGACCTTCTTGCGCTCCTTGGGTGGTAAGGGGTGGGCTTTGATCCGTTCTTCGTCTGTGGGAGTAAGTCCGGCGCATGCTATGTGGATGATTTGCACTTTTTCGGCGGACCGAGGCGAGATGGGTCGATCGTAGAGTGCAAGAGCCGCTCGCCGAAAGGGAGTATGCTGTGTAATCGCATTGACCACTTCGTTCAGAGTCTGCTGGATCTCCTTGCCCGCAAGGATTCCTTCCGAAATCCGTAGGAAGGCCTCCCTCTGCTGAAGACGCGCTCGCTCCTGATCAAACCATGCTCTACGTTCTTCAGGAAAGGGATCGCGTTTCCGAATGATCTCGATCAATGCATGGACGACGCGCTCATCGAGTTGGGTACCAGCATTCTTCTTCAGTTCCTGAATTGCCTCTTCCTTCGTGAGGGCATTGCGGTAGGGTCGATCCGTGGTGATGGCATCATACGTATCCACGACCGCGATGATCCGGGCTTCTATGGAGATCTCATCACGCTTTAGCCCTAGAGGATAGCCCTTGCCATCGACGCGCTCGTGGGTCTGCCCCACGATATGTGCTACTTCCTTTAGAAAATCCTTCGTCTCGAGCATCTCGCGTCCCCAGATCGTATGCTTCCTTACCTGTTCCCACTCCTCGGTCGTGAGTGGGCTAGGTTTTTGCAGGATTTCAATAGGGACCTTCGCCTTGCCCACGTCATGGTAGAAAGCTGCATAGCTCAAGTTATAGAGTTGCAACGCGGATAATTCGAGCCGCTCTCCGATCAGCCGAGCCATCTTTTCTAGCCGTCGGCAGTGGCCGTCGGTGTATTCGTCTCGTTCAACCTTTTCCGCCAGCTGGAGAAATTCTTGAATCTCTGCTTGCATGATATTGAACGCGGGCTGGGAAGACATGTAGAGCAAGGTCGCATCGGATTCGGCTCGAAACCACGATCGCTCTTCGATCTCTTGGCGGGCGATGTAATCACCGGGTTCAAGAACCGTATGCGGCTCTGACCCGAGATACTTGAGTCTGCCCTCCAGCAGGTAGATGAACTCGAAGCCCTGCCATTCCTCGGCGGAGTCTAGGTAGAAGGTCGACCCCTGAGGAACATATTGTTTGATGATTTCAACCCGATCAGCTCGGGCGAGCAGGCGGGTCTCCGCTCTTCCTTTGGAGACCCGCTCGAGCACTTCGTCGTGTTTAAAGATAAAGCGCTGGCTCATCTGTACGCTTCATGAGCATCCATCTGGTCGCCGACTATCCCCCTGAGCCGCCGATGTGGATGGGATCGAAGCAGGCGGTATAGCCGACCTTGTTGTTGGTGACGCACGTTTGCGAGTCTGCATACTCCACACTGTGGCCCAGCGTAGCCTCCAAATCCGCAAGGACCTGGAAGACAGCTACATCACACCGCTGGGCGATACTATCCATTTGACTTGCGCTCTCTGCTCTGTGAAGCGCGGAGACACACTGGCCCGAGATCTTCTGGATCTCGGCATTGGCCTTGGCAATCTCGTTCTGCTCTGCACCGGCGATGCTAGGAAGGACAGTTAAGACGAGGGCAAGCATCAACCCGATCCCCACGGCTGCGATGTACGACTTCTTCATACGGTTAACTCCTCCTCGTTGCTTGGGATATGCTTGAACCCTTCATGATAAGTAGAAACGACAATCCGTCAGTGAACCTGGGTTACAGGATCAACTGAATCTTAGGGTTTGATCGGGTGACGAGTGTTATATGCCCGCGTTTCTAAGCGCCCTCTTTCCCCCCCATGGCCTTCGCGGCATAATCGGTGAGCGGCTTCAGGAAATTGGCAAATTCCAGCGGGAAGATGAACTTCGTCGCCGGGCTGTTTCCCAGCGCTTTCAGAGCTTCCAGATATTGCAAGCTCAAGGTCTTGGCATCGACCGTCTGTGCGACCTGATAGATCCTGTCGAGCGCAAGCGAAAAACCCTCGGCGCGCAAGACGGCAGCTTGGCGATCGCCTTCGGCAGTCAAGATCGTCGCCTGTCTTAGTCCCTCGGCCTTAAGAATCGCGGCCTGTTTGTCACCCTCGGCAATGGTGATCGCGGCCTGCTTCTTACCGTCGGCTTCCGTCACGAGCGCGCGGCGGCTGCGCTCGGCCGACATCTGGCGGTTCATGGCATCTTGCACAGCCGTGGGCGGCGTGATCTCTCGGATCTCTACCGTGGTCACTTTGACACCCCAGCGAGCCGTCACTTCATCTAGTTTGCCGCGCAGCACTTGGTTGATGTGATCGCGCCTAGCCAGCACGTCGTCCAGGATGATGTCACCGATGACCGCACGCAGTGTGGTCGTCGCGATTCCCATGGACGCCCCGGCGAAGTTCGCGACATGGATGACGCTGGAGCCCGGCTCAACGACCTTCCAGTAGATGAGGAAATCAATGGAGATAGGAGCGTTATCGCGCGTGATACATGTCTGCGCCGGAATCTCTAGAAACTGCTCTCGGAGATCTACCCAGACAGGCTTATCGACGATGGGAATCAGAAACACGACCCCCGGACCACTTTCTTTCGGGAGAGCTCGTCCCAACCGGAAGACAACCAGGCGCTGGTACTCCGGGACGATCTTGATGGCCATGGACAAGACGATCAAGGCCAACACGACTAAGATGGCAAACCAGATGAAACCGATTCCTACTGCCATATCCATTTCCTCCTTGTAGAGTTAGCCCGACGGTGCTCTGGTCACGCGCAGCTGCAAGCCCTCCACGACCTCAATGACTTTCACTGCCTCGCCCTTCTGGATCGGGCCTCCTACGGCCTCTGCACTCCACTCTTCGCTGTGGACGAGCACAATTCCTCTGGGGCTAAGATCCGTCTGCGCAATGCCCACCGCAGCCACCAGGGCAATCGTTCCGCTCGACAGCTTGCCGCGATGAACCCGCACCGTGGCTGCCAATGCAAAGAAAAAGAAGCCAATCCAGCTTGCGGTCATCACGGCAATCAGCCAAGGGCTGACCGAGATCTCCGGCATGCTGGGTAGCGTGGGTGTAAGCGGCCTAAAAAGCAGAATGGAGCCAAGCACGAAGGCGACCGCGCCGCCCACACTGAGCGCGTAGCCCTGCACTTTCAAGTCTGCTAGGAACAAGATGATCGCCAAGAGGATGAGTCCGACCCCTGCCCAGTTGGGCTGCAGCACGCCAAAAGCCGTGAACGCCAGCACCAAGCAGATCACGCCCGTCAAGCCCGGCAGGATCGCGCCAGGGTTATAGAACTCTGCGATCAAGGCAATTGTGCCCAAGCTAAGAAGGACGTACGCGATGTTCGGGTCTGTAATGACGTGCAGGAATTTCTCCGACCAGCTCATTTCGATGTAGTTTTGCGTTGCGCCGCTCGTGTGAAGAGTTTGGCTGCCCCAATTCGTATTGATCGCCTGACCGTCGAGCTTGGCAAGCAAGTCTTCTATGCTATCGGCCATCAAGTCGATGACATGGAGGGAGAGGGCTTGCTCTGCCGTGATTGAGACACTATTCCGCACGGCATCCTCAGCCCAGTCGGCATTTCGGCCGCGGGCTTCGGCCAGAGCACGGATGTGCGCCACGGCATCGTTGGTGATCTTCTCACGCAGATCTCCCTCAATGGTTTCGCCCTCGCCACCGACAGGATGGGCCGCTCCGATGTTCGTGATGGGGGCCATGGCAGCCACATGGGCTGCCATGGTGATGAAGACTCCGGCGGACCCCGCCCGAGCCCCGCGAGGCGTGATGTAGACAACGATCGGTACGCGACTATTTAGAATTCTCTTGATGATGTCATCCATCGAATTCATCAGTCCGCCGGGCGTATCCATCTGCAGGATGACGGCCTCTGCCCCATCGGCCTCGGCGGCGTCGATCCCTCGGATGACGTACTGAGCGGTGAACGGAGCGATCATGCCATTGAGCGTGAGGATGTCTACGTGAGCCTCAGATTGGGCTTGGGTCGAGGCGAACAGGAGAGGCACCAGCGGCAAGACCGCCAGGAAGATCACGCCCGAGAGCAGCAGAAGAGTTGGACCTCGTCGCCTCTTCATCACGTTGACTATTGTATCACAAGCCATCTTACGAGCGAAGTAGGCGCAGCCCGTTGAGCACTACAATGATCGTGCTGCCCTCATGCCCAACGACGCCCAGCGGCAAGGGTAGGCTTACGACAAACGTGGCTGTGATCAAGCTGAGGATGATCAGCGACGCAAACACAAGGTTTTGCCGCATCACTCTTCCGGCACGCCGACTCAGCCGCACAGCGTAGCTGAGGCGCGTCAAGTCATCGCTCATCAGCACTACGTCTGCTGTTTCGAGGGCGACATCCGTGCCTGCCCCGCCCATGGCAATCCCTACCGTGGCCGTGGCCAATGCCGGTGCGTCGTTGACGCCATCCCCCACGAAGGCTACACGGCCATAGCGTCCCT
Organism: Candidatus Fraserbacteria bacterium RBG_16_55_9; assembly: GCA_001778455.1. Lineage (GTDB taxonomy): Bacteria > Bipolaricaulota > Bipolaricaulia > RBG-16-55-9 > RBG-16-55-9 > RBG-16-55-9. Next base: position 14,131 of record MFGX01000017.1, read on the forward strand.
TAAGTTCCTTGATGATTTGTACCTTCTCATCCGGGAGGAGCCGCGCAAAATGTTCCTCGATGCCTGCCAGGCGCGCGATGGACGCAGCCGCTCGCTCGTTGTCACCGGTGATCATGACGGTTTTTTCGATACCCAGCCTCTTCAGATCCGAGATCACGTCGGGCGCAGTCGGTCGCAAGGTATCGGCTACGGCGATCGCACCAAGAGGCTGTCCATCGCTGACCAGCATGGCCGTCTTGCCCTCTGCCTCAAGCGCTTCGACGCGGCGTTCCAGCTCCGTGGGTAAGCTCTGCCCCAATTGAGCGAGAAGCGCTCGATTGCCCACCCAAAGCTTCCGTCCGTTGACATTAGCTTCTACACCTCGCCCGACTATGGCTTGAAATTCGACAGCTTCTTCCAGTTTGTGACCCTGCTCATGTGCAGCTTCCACAATGGCCTTCGCCAGGGGATGCTCCGAATATCGTTCGACGGAGGCGGCCAAAGCCAATAGATCGGCTTCTCTGAGATCGCTTTCTGGTGTAGGAATGACGTCCGTGACGCGCGGTCTGCTGATCGTGAGTGTTCCGGTCTTGTCGAGCGCGATGACCCGGATCGTCCCCATGGCCTCCAGATGCGCTCCGCCTTTGAAGAGGACTCCATGGCGTGCCCCGTTGGCAATCGCCGCGAGGATCGCCGCAGGGATCGAGATGACGAGTGCACAAGGCGAAGCAACCACCAACAAAGTCATGGCGCGGTAGAAGGCGGGCTGAAACGCATGTCCCAAGAGCAATACCGGGACAGCCAATGCCAGCAGTGTGCCCAGCACAACTCCAATCGTGTAATAGTGCCCAAAAGAATCGATTAAGCGTTGGGTGGGAGCTCGCGCGCCCTGTGCTTGTTCAACCAGCTGAATGATCTTCGCCAAGAGTGTTTCTTGAGCCGGCTTTGTGACGCGAATTTCGAGTGCTCCGTGCTGATTGATCGTGCTGGCGTATACGGGATCACCTGGCTGTTTGTGCATGGGCAGAGACTCGCCCGTAATCGATGCCTGATCTATGGAGGATTCTCCAGAGAGGATCGTTCCGTCGATGGGCAGGCGATCACCGGGGCGCACGATCACGAGCTCTCCCACTTGTAACTCTTCTACGGGCAAGAACATCTCTTC
>MFGX01000017.1:15290-16554 GCA_001778455.1 Candidatus Fraserbacteria bacterium RBG_16_55_9
AGCGCGCGAGCCGGTCGCAGATTCATGAGCCCACGGATGGCGCGGCGCGTGCGCCCCAATGCGTACGACTCCAGGGTGTTGCTCAAAGAGAACAGGAACAAGAGAATGGCTCCCTCTTGCCAGCGGCCAAGGGTCGCTGCGCCTGCTGCGGCAGCCAACATCAGGAAATCCACGCTGAACGAACCGTGACGCAGAGATCTCACTGCGGCAGGTAGACTGAAAAAGCTGCCCAAGAAGTAAGCGGACGCAAAGGCCAATACAGAATAGAGAGAGGGCACGTCTGTCCATGAGAGCGCACTGCCCAATCCTAGGAAGAGAACGCACCCGATGGTGAAGAGAGCACGCAGTCTCCTCCCACGAGCCTCTTCTGAGTCAGGTTCCGGCAGCGGAGCCTGGGGATCGCAACATGCCACACTCGTTGGCTGCTCTGCAATCACAACGTTGCCCTCAATAGTACTCCCAGTCTAACCCACGGATCGGTACGCGATGCCATCCGGATGAATGCCCGCGTCGATACGACCGACCTCTTTGAGCGTCTTCACGTCAACGATGGAGACGTCGTTGGTCTTGTTATTTGCTACGTAAGCCCGAAGACCCTGCGGGTCAAATACAACGCCACCCGGCCAGCGTCCCACCGGAATTCGCTTGATCTCTCCATGTTTTGAGGTATCGACCACCGAGAGATCGTGCGATTCACGGTTGGGGATGAACGCGTATTTCCCGTCGGGTGAGAAGACCATGCGTACCGGGCAAGTCCCTAGGGGGTGTCTTGCAAGGATTCCGTGATGCTTCGTGCTTACGACGTACAGATTGTTATCGTCCTGGTTGGCGACGTACAAGAATTTCCCGTCGGGATGGACAGCAACCCCCTCGGGGCCTTTTCCCACGGCAATATGCATCTCGATCTCATCGGTCTGCGTGTTCAGCACAGAGACGGTGTGTGATCCGATATTGGGAACGTAGATGCGCTGCCAGTCAGGCGTGGGGGCCAACATATGCGAGAGTCTTTGGGTCGTCGGGATGATCTTGAGCAGTTTATGAGAAGGCCGCTCGTAGATGAAGACTTTGTTTGCATAGGTCACAGCCAGATAGAGTTTCTTGCCGTCGGGTGTGATCTTGATGTCATGAGGGAATTGATACTCGGAATGCTCCAGCCGCTCCATTTCGCTCATCTCGTCATTGTCGATGACGGAGACGCTGTTTCCGCCAGCGTTGGAGACGTAAGAGAATTTCCCATCGGGCGAGAGGCCGATCTCGTGTGGAT
>MFGX01000017.1:16564-21974 GCA_001778455.1 Candidatus Fraserbacteria bacterium RBG_16_55_9
GGGGATCTTCTTCACCGTCTTCTGGCTGTCCATGTCGATGAACGAGACGGTGTCCTCATCTTTATTCAAAACGATGAGATGGTCGAGCTGAGGCATTCTACCCCTCCTGGTGGATCGAGCTCTGTGTGGGACACGATGAGTGTAGCGGAGGAGAGAGTCGGGGACAAGTTCGAATCGGCACGAGCCATCACTTGACAAAAGGATCTGAATATGAGTATAATATGCGTAACACCTTGAAGGAGGTAGAAAAAAGTATGAGCGTGATCGGGCTTCTGCTTCGAGGAGGGCTCATCGTTCTCTTCCTCATCGGTATTCTCGGTGTGGGCCAGGTAAATCAGGCTCTGGGACAGGCAACAGGACCGCTGGCCCAATTCCAACAAAACGTTCATCAGTTGCACATCGTTGCGCGATACTTCGGTGCGGTGTCCGGAACTCGCTACCAGGCGAATGTCATCCAGACGGTCACCGGCGTGGCCCTAAAATCCACTTCGCAAGCTACGTTTTGGCTCATAGAGCCAGAGCATGTCGATTCGGAGTTCTTCTACCGTGAACGCAACGTTCCCCGCGGCACGCCGATTCAGTTCTTCTATTTCGTCGATGTGATCAACATCCAGACTCTGGTCAGCGCAAGCCCGGGAACTCCGGTCCTCATCATCCAACGCACGGAGAACTACGTGGTGATGAAGGAGACTTTGGGACGCTCTATACCCGAACTTGCCCTTGCCGCGCAAGTCAGCGCAGGAGAGCCCGTGGTAGCCGCTCTTCTGAATCAGCAGGGTTTGACAGACCCCGGCCGGTTTCAGGAGCGAGCAGCCAAGATCACCGAGGTCCAAGACAAGCTCTTCTTCATTGACCAAGATCTTGGAAGCATCGTAAAGAACGACGGTCTTCACGGGGCGCCCATCTTCGTCCAGCACGACGGCAGCTGGAAGCTAGCGGGGATCTTCGTTGATCACGGCCGGAGCTCACGGCCCAACCAGAGCGCTGTGGCCCGATTGCCGGAGCTCGAGCAACTCATCCCGAAAGAAGCGGAGAAGCCCGACCGCGACAAAGACGGGGTGCCCGATGATCAGGATCGCTGCCCGAATATACCCGGCGACCCAGAGAACCAGGGTTGTCTGTAGGCTCTAGAGGCTGACCAAGAACGCCTCCGGATCGTTCACATCCCGAGCGCGGAAAACACAAGCAAGCTCATATTGAGCACCACGATCAGTCCGGCTGCCATCCAGGCCAGAACTGTGACCCAGGGGCGATTGACCAATTCCCCCATCAACGTGCGGTCCGAGGTGAACCTCACCAGTGGAATGACCGCGAACGGTAGCTGCATCGACAGAATCACCTGGGAGAGGACCAAGAGTGAGAGCGGCTTCGCGGAGAGCAGGATGGCTATGGTTGCCGGCAGCATGGTGAGAACCCTGGTTCCTAGTCGAATGACAGCTAGGTTTACGCGTGGGAGGTTAAAGAACCCCATAAAGACCACTTGGCCCGCCAAGGTCCCCATGGTCGAGCTAGCTGTGCCCGAGGCTAAGAGAGCGATGGCAAAGGTGACGGCGGCAACCTTGCCCAGAAGCGGTACCAGGGTCAGGTAGGCTTGATCGATGTCCGTGACGAGAAGGCCCACGGAATGAAAGGCTGCTGCCGACATGATCATGATCGCAGCATTGACGAGCCAAGCGGCACCCAAAGCGACAATGGTGTCTACGATGGCCCATCGAACGATACGTTTCTTCGGATCCGAGTTGCCGTTCTGCCTGGTTTTGACTTGCGATGAGTGCAAGAAGAGGTTGTGGGGCATGACCGTAGCCCCAATGATGCCCATGACCAGCAAAAGAGTGGCCGCATCCCCACCAGCTGGGTTGAAAATGAAGAGGTTCGTGGCAACTTGCGCGATGTCCGGCTTGGCCAAGAAAAGTTCAATGACGTAGGCCCAACCGATCGTGGCCACAAAGGCGATGATGACGATCTCCACGATTCGATACCCGTAGCGCTCGAGCCACAAGATGAGGAGCACATCGAAGACGGTCAGGAAGACGGCGATCAACAAGGGGATTCCAAACAGCAGATTGAGTGCGATGGCCACGCCCAAGAACTCGGCCAGATCCGTGGCCATCATCGCGATCGCGGCGGTGACAAAGAGGGATTTCGATAGGAGTGGCGAGAACCGCTCGCGCATCGTCTCAGCCAAGTCGCGTCCCGTGGCAACGCCCAGTTTCGCCGCGAGGATCTGCATCAAGATAGCCATGGCGCTCGCGAGAGTGACGACCCAGAGGAGGCTATAGCCATACTGGCTTCCGGCGGCGATATCGGTTGCCCAATTGCCAGGGTCCATGTACCCGACCGAGACCAGAAAGGCCGGCCCCAGATAGAACCAGAAAGGACGCTTCGGTGTAACCATTCTAGAGACCATACGGCGTATGCTCGTTAGAACTTCACCAAGAATGCCGTCAGGTACATGATGGCAATGCCCGCAGCCAGCCCAGCAACATTCACCCAGGAAGCGGCAGCCCGAGCGCTATGCGTTCCTTGAGCCATGATCAGTCGGGTGACCTCATAGACGACTTGCAGAATCGCACCGGCACCGATAGCCAAGAAGAGCACAGCAAAAAGGGGCGAATACGAGAAGCCGCCAACCCACGTGCCGACGATCGCAGGTCCGCCCGCCAGAACTGCTAACCCTACCAGCTGGGGCAGACTTGGTTTATCTCGGGTCATCGGCGCGCCGATGCCAATGCCTTCCGTGATGTTGTGCAGTGTAAAGCCGAGCACAAGAAATGCGCCCAGCGCAGCCTGACCCAAGGCGACGGCAGCACCAATCGCCATGCCTTCACCCAAGTTATGTAGTCCGATGCCCAGAGCGATCATCGTTGCCAGCCAGAGTCTCCCAGATCCGGTCGAGCTATCGGCCACTCTGCGGCTACTGCCGATGGCCACGAGTGCTAAGAAGCTCAGCATGGACGCAAAGAAGACCAAGGGAACTGCCTGGAAGACATCTGGGATCTGCTGCGCAATTTCGATCCCTTCGAGCACCGTGTCCACGAACAAAAACACGAGCAACCCCACAGTCAATGCCAAGATGAAACTGAGTCCTTGCCGGCTCAAGCGTTTGAGGAGTGGAAACCACATCAACCCTAAAGAGACAGGTACGATGCCCACGTAAAAGCCGAGCAGGGCGAACATCAGCCAGAAGGTGAGATCCGGGTATGGCGTCTCGACAGCAACGTCAACGGTCTTATCGAAGGTCAGACCCGTGCTGGTTACAAGGCGCACCGTATGGGCTTCTCCTTCAACCCACGGGTACGGGATCATCAGGGTGGCCCGCCCCAGGCGGGGGATCTCAGAAACGGGCTGGACCTCAAAGGGCCAGTACGCATCATCCACTTGAACTTGCGCGAGAGTCACGGGCTCAGGTCCGCCGTTGATCACATGAACGATCATCCCCTCCGGCCTGAGATCAATCCGCTCCATCGTCAGTTTTTCGATGGGAGGCAGAACACCGGTCAATGATCTCAATGGATCGACCTGAATGAAGGCCCATAACAAGACGGCCAGAGCGAGCAGCGGCAGTAAGGTCAAGAGCCAGCTCGGCAGACGAAGTCTCTTTGTTTCCATTCGTGCGGTTTCTGCCTTCTGGGTGATTGTCTTCACGGCGTTACCTCGAAGAATCCCATCCAACCCAATTCGGCAAACTCGCTCTGATGGGCATGAAACATGTATTTCCCTGGGAACTTGTATCTGAACTCCAGGATGCCTCGCTGGCCTTGGGTCAGCATGACGATGTCGGTGTATTCCGACGGCTCGAGGCTCGTTCCCGTGGGATACCACCAGAAGAACCCACCATGCAGATGAAAAGAGTTCAATGGGTCAAACTCCGTCATGTTGATCAAATAGACGCGCACGAGTTCGTTGAGCTGGATGGCGATGGGGCGCTGCATGAGCTCGAAGGCCACCGTATTGACAGCATATATCTCATTCTCGCCGTCGAAGTTCGTGTCGAAACCATTCATGACCATGACCAGCTCGCGTGCCAGGGGGCGACCCTCCTTGGGATCGATGATGAAGGCCCCATACAGACCCTTGTGGATGTGCCGCTTCAAGGGAACCGCGTGGCAGTGGTATGGGTGGCAGCCAAAGGGCTCCGCATCGAACTCGTAGGTGGTGCTCTCGCCGGGTGCGATCATCCCTGGACCAATGCCAGGCACGCCATCCATCTCCGCTATATGGACCCCGTGAAAATGGATGGTGTGGGGATGGGTGCCTGCGTTCACGAATCTCACTCGAACTCTGTCACCCTCGGTGCACCGGATGGTTGGACCGGGAACGCGGCCGTTGTATGTCCAGGCGGGGAAGAATACACCAGGAGCAACCTCAATCTCTTTATCAAAGGCCACCAGGGTGTACTCGCGCAGAGTCTGGCCATTCTCGAGTCGGCTCACTTGGCCATAGTCGAATTCCGTGAGGAGCGCTATCGGGTCGAATCCATTTCGCGCAGGATCCACTCGGCCGACGACGCCGGCATGATCATGTTCCAAGCGAGAGTGATTCGTTTCCTGCGTGGACGTCTGGTGTTCGATTTGGCTTGCGGCCAAGACGCTTGCACCCGCCAGGCCCGCCGCTCCGAGCGTCCCCAGGCGTAAGAAATCACGCCGTGATACTTTCTCATTCACTGGGTCCTCCCGATTTCGTCAAGCTGCTTTTCAGCTTCGTTACGTAGATGTATTGGGCTGCTTCATGCCCTATGGTCTTCTCCGTTTCGCCAACGCGGATGGTCATGGGGCCGTTGAATGGGGCTACAGCGATCACTGTTACTCGCACTTTGGGGAAGAGCCCCAGGCCACCCAGATACCGGAGTAGCGCCGGGTCGTGATCGCTAACTTCAGCAACAGCTGCGGATTGCCCCTCCTGTAACTCCACCAAACGAACGCGGGATGGTCGAGCGAGAGTCCCATCTCGGCTAGGGATCGGCGCGCCGTGTGGGTCGGTGGTCGGGTGGCCGAGCAAGTGGTCAATTCGATCTTCCAGTTCCTCGGAGAGCACGTGCTCCCATTTCTCGGCTTCCGCGTGGACTTGATCCAAAGGTACGCCGAGTGCTTCGGTCAAGTAGAGCTCGACCAGTCGGTGATGGCGAATCACTTCGAGAGCGATCTTGATTCCGGCCTTAGTGAGGGCGACCCCTTGATAGGGTTCGTGGGTCACCAGTTTCATCTCCGCCATCTTCTTGATCATGCCGGTGATGGAGGCCGGCGCAACGTCCAAGCGCTCAGCCAGGGCTGTTGTGTTGACCTTGCCCTGCTCGCGCTGGATCTCGTAGACGGCTTTCAGGTAGTCTTCCACGGCTTGCGTATGCATTTCGTTTCTCCAAAACTAAAAGTTAGGCAAGACTAAATATACACGAGGTGGGGAAAGTTGTCAA
>MFGX01000017.1:21987-22161 GCA_001778455.1 Candidatus Fraserbacteria bacterium RBG_16_55_9
ATGGATTACTCAGCGCTGATATGCTGATCGGGAGCTTCATGGGCACCGTGCAATGATCGCAAAGATAAGAAAGGCTATCGCAGAGGACAAGGTCAATGTCACTGACCATGCCTATGAGGAAATGGTGGCAGATAGGCTTAAACTGGGAGCGATCTACTTCTCAGTCATGAATGG
>MFGX01000017.1:22237-23757 GCA_001778455.1 Candidatus Fraserbacteria bacterium RBG_16_55_9
GGGGTTATGATGAGAAAACTGAAATTGCTGTTTTGATTACAGTATACAGACCTGATGCTGCCAAATGGATCGATTTCGAAAGGAGAAGGAGGTCCTAGATTATGAAGTTGATTAGTCGCTGCCCAATCTGTGGCGGACAACTAATGAAAGAAGATGTGGAAAAGCTCTTGCGAGGTGGAAGCAACGTAGCGTCCATTGAAGTGAGAGCTGGGGTTTGTCATAAGTGCGGAGAGATCGTATATGATGCCGTCACTGTTCGAAAATTCCAAGAGATCCGTGAGAAGCTGGAGCAAAATGAAGTAGCGGATTTTTCGCTTTTGGGCAAGGCATATGTAGTGAACTGACGTATTCAACTGTCGATTTCTAGATGAATTGAGCTTCTGAGGGCAGGAGAGTTGTGAAGTCGCCAGGGCAGAAGATCACGTTGAAATCGTAGCTGAACGTGGGGGAATGATCCATAAGCTCCAATTCAGCGTTGTAGATCTTCCGCTGCACTTCTCGAACCCTCTCTGGAATGATCGTCCAGAAATGGATGAGATCGTCTTGCAAATAAGCTGCGATATATCGGATCTGGGGGATGGCAGAGAGCTGCTCGCGGAAGAACTTGTAAGCCCGACGTAGAGTCGATTTTTCTACTTTCGTTACTGTAGGGAATCGCTTTGAGTTTGGCATATTGCTCATAGCCATTATAGTGTCGCTTGCGGAGGTCGGCAATATCATTCTTTGCTGATTGCGCTTGTAAATATGTGGTGGGGGTAAGAGTTGTGAGAAGGATTAATCGCTGTCCAATCTGTGGTGGACCACTAACGAAAGAAGCTGTGGAAAAACTCTTGCGAGGTGGGAGCCACGTAGCATCTATTAAGGTGAAAGCGGGAGTGTGTCACAAGCGTGGAGAGATCGTGCATAATGTCGCCACTGTTCGAAACATTCCAAGAGATCCGCGAGAAGCTAGAGAGCAACGAAGTAGCTGGCTTCTCTCTCTTGGGCAAGGCTTATGCAGTGAACTGAGCCTCTCCTGATCTTATTCCCTTACACAATTTCTGTTCACGAATCTCAGAGCCACCTGGATTCCGAAAATTATCAGTTCATATCCGCTCATCATTCGGCATTGCTTTGATGAAACGGCAATGAATATAATGCTGTCTACGTAGTAGCAGTCTCTTAGCTGTGGCAATGGGGTGAGTACTGTGTGGCAGGAAATTGCCCGCGAAAAAATCAAAGAATGGGCAATCCAGAGACGAAGTTTCTGCATATTCAATTGCCAGCCTGATTTCTCCTCTGCGGTTGCGTCGATTCTACAGGAAAAGCTTCCTGGGCTTACAGTGGCTCGGGCGTCCAATCTACAGAAATTGCCGGACAAGACACCTGCTTTGTTGCTGCTCGATATAAGTGCCAAACATGCTCATGAACACGCACAGATTCTTCAAGGGGTGATTGTTCAGATCGTTTGTTGGAACGGAAATCCTGTCTTTCTCCTCAGCCCCGACTCTTCCGAGAACTGGCAGCGAGGCGACTTATGG
>MFGX01000017.1:23768-28005 GCA_001778455.1 Candidatus Fraserbacteria bacterium RBG_16_55_9
GCGCATAGACCAAAACGGCCTGCTGCTTGACTTGATGCACTCTATTCTGACAGGGGACAGTTTGGTTATCCATCAACCAGAAGATCTAGACATCGTCCGCGACGACCCCATGCAAACCCCAATTGAAGAAGCGATGGCCAAAGAGTTACGAAACAATCACTTAGACTTTAAGCCTCAAGCCACAATTGGCAACTATCACGTCGACTTCCTAGTACGGATGAATGGGGCGAATGTGGTAGTCGAATGTGATGGAGCGGCTTACCACTCAAGTGAAGCGGCGCGACAGCATGACAGACAGCGTGATGAAGATTTAACGAGACAGGGCTTTAGAGTTTTCCGTTTCACCGGCAGAGAAATTCGGAGCAATGCAGAAGGTTGTGTGAAGCAAATTGTAAACTTTCTCAAAGGAGAATTGGGCGAACGCTCCGAACGCCTCAGACGAGAATTCGACAAACTCGACGAGTCCCAGGAGAAAGCGGTAAAGCTAGATATTGGGCCGGCTCGCGTGCTTGCCCCTGCAGGCGCGGGCAAGACCAGGGTCCTCACCAATCGCAATGTTTATTTTGCAAACTTGGGCTTTCAGAAGCATCGTATCCTAGCGTTGGCGTTTAACAAAGAGGCCCAGAAGGAAATGAAAGGCCGATTAAAAGACAAGGGGCTTGCAGAGATAAATGTTCGTACCTTCAATAGTTTTGGCCACTGGTTTTTGACAAAGGTCGTCGGCATAAACTTACGGGACATCGAGAAGCACCAGTCACAGCTAATAAAGAAGCTTTTTGACCTTATTAAAGAAAATGGTATTGAACTTCGCAGGGAACGAGGCGCGCCTGGACAGTTACTTGAAGCTATCTGGCGCATAAAAGACGAGCTCAAACCTCCAGGTCAATTCTTATCTCTGGCATGCCTAGATATCGGATCTGATTCGCGGATCCCTGGTCCTGGTGATCCTCTCTGGTCAAAGATCTTTGAGGAGTTTCTCAAGCATCAACAGGATAGTGGCTTGCTAACCTTTGCGGACCAAATTTACCTAACAGTTCGAAAGCTGGCGCAAGATCCTGTGCTAAGACGCAGGCTTCAGGATTCCTACGACGCCATACTGGTCGATGAGTTTCAGGATTTGGACGCTGGTCAATTGAAACTTTTGCAGATATTAGCCTACGCTCATCATAATGTATTTGTCGTCGGCGACGATGATCAGATGATCTATGGATGGCGTGGTGCAGATATTGCTCACATACAGGACTTCCCGAAAGTATATCGTAATAGCCAGAATGCTACGCTAGCCATCAACTATCGCTGTGCTAAGCGCGTCATTCGCCATGCCAATTTTCTCATTGAAAAGAACGACATGCGCGAAGACAAGGGGGATGTTCGCCCTAGACATGATGCCCCTCCAGGGATCGTGGAATTGGGAATCGCCAGGAATCTGTCGGAGGAGCGAGAGCTTCTTAAGAACGTTCTCAAGCAAGCTCATGACAAGGAAGGCATCGCTTGGGGAGATCTCGCTATTCTGACCCGCTACAAGGAACTCTATTTGCCTATCGTTGAGACTCTCGAACAAGCAAATATCCCCTTTATTCCGCCTGAGCATTTCAAACTGTTTTCGAAGCGGGGTGCTCGAGTCCTTACGAGCTACCTAACTGCTTTGCTGCACTGGCCGAATCCACCGCGCGAAGTATGGAGGGATATTCTCAACGTGCCTAACAGGTTGTTGAGTAATGCTTTCGTTGAAAGAACAGTGGCTGCAGAAGATCCTATAGCCTTTCTGTTATTGGGAGAAGGACTAAATTCGATGCAGAGCCAGCGTGTTGCCGAGTTTCGGCTGTATATGGAGCAACTATCCACACAAAAGTCTGTCCAGTCGACATACGAATTAATCAACAGGATCGAATCAGTATTTAGCATCTCTGGCCATTTCCAACAAGTACCTGAGGTCTCTCAAGACAATGATGAAGCTGACCAATCACTCGTTATTGACATGCTTAGAGAGACAGCTCTTCGCTTTCAGCAGCCCAACGAGTTTCTCGAGTATTGCAAACGGAAGCGTGTGCTAGAAGAGGAAGAAGATAAACGGCATGACGGAAAGAGCAAAACAGGAACTAAACCTCTAAGAGACGCAGTCCATGTCATGACCATCCATAAAGCCAAGGGCAAGGAGTGGGGAGGTGTCGTGCTATTCCATTTGGAGCTTCGCAAACATGAGGAAAGTAACGGGAATGCTAGCAGATCGGGGCAAGGACCTTCGTATGATGAAAAGAAAAAGAAAGAAGAGGAAGAGCGCCGAGTTGTGTATGTGGGCGTCACGCGCGCGAAAGAAGCTCTATGGGTTACGGCTGAAAGCGGAAAAATTTCCCCGTTTGTCAGCGAGTTATTCTGTGATCCCAAGTTCGGGAATTCTCCTGGCGAACGGCTCAACCAAGAGATTGGACGTCTTAAGAAAGCACTAGAGCGTTTGAGGAAAGAGAAGAGAGTCTTAGGGAATTCTCTTCCTGAGGCAGAAATCCAGCACCTCAGAGAGAACTCCGAGGACTTGAAGACTCAGGCAAATGGAACCCGTCAAAGGCTCGAACAGCTAAGACTTAGCCGAGGACGCATCGCTAAGTTTCTATGGAATTTGGGAATCAAACCCAAACTTGCTCGAGAACTGGCTCAGAAGGCACTCGACCTAGAAGGTCAGGCTATCGCTAGTGATCAGGAAGCTCATGAGCAGGCTGCACTTATCACCAAGCATCAAAAACTTACTGACCGGATTGTGAAGGGTGATGAGATATTGGAACGTGCTGAACGTGAGCTGAAGTTTCGTGACGTGCTGAATCCGTCGAATCCCTAGTCATTTAGTTAAGCACAGATAGCAGCTTTGAGGTCAAAGGCAAAAATCCCATAAGGGCCCCACGACCCTCAGGATGCCATCCTCAAGCAAAGTCAATTCAGGGTTGATAAGGTGTGACGACAGTGACGTCTTCCATTGGAAAATGCTTAGCATTGAGAGTGACCAGCCTAGCATCAATGGATTTTGCACTTGCGGCAATCAGCGCATCCAGCAACAATACCCCGTGGCTCTTTGCGAATTGTCGCCGGTAAGTCCCCGCTTCCTCTGCAATTCTTTTGTCTATAGGAACCTCTTATCTCCTCGCTCTCCTCATCCACCCTTGACCCGTCTCTTAAGTCTTTCATAGAACCCTTCTCGCTTCCCCACCATCAGCACATAGACAACTTCAACATCTCTATCGATCTCATACACAATTCGATAGGACACCCCTTTATGCGAGAAGACGTACTTGCGAAATTTCCGGCGAGGTCCCGATAAAGGCTTGCTCGCCTCAAAAGGGGAGGAAGCTATCTTGGGAAAGTGGATCTTCTTTGTAGCTTGCCTTGCCAGCTTAGGCAGGTCTCCAAGCTCTTTGTCAACTTGAGGGTGGAACCTGAGTTCATACATCCCTTAGAGACTTCAACTCTTCAAGGCTCAAGGACTTGCCCTTCTTGACTTCTACACTTCGCTTCTCCAATTCATCCTTGAGCAGAAGAAGCTCCAGCTCTTCCAGTTCATTCACGTTAAGCTGATGTAAGCCTTTTGCCAGCTGCTCAAGCGTCACGGATAAGCTGATCGACTTCATAAATCCCTCTTATATCAAATCTAGCAGGTAATAAGCATCAGATCAAGTCCTGTCAAAACAAAAGACTTCGCCAGCAGGGACAATCCCGATTCCCCTCAATACTGAAGACTCCCTCTGCAATTCGCTTAAGCAATCGATCAATGGCATCTCTGTGAGAGCCGAAATCCATTTGGAGCCTACGTGCCAAAAAGATATAATCTGATCACAATCTCAAGCGGTGATGTAACCAATCAGCTACAGGAGGGGAATAATTGTGCCTGAAGCCAAGAAACGCAAAGACAACGAGAAAGAGCCGCATCTTACTCACAAACAAGAACAACAACAGAGATTGCAGAAGATCACCACATACACCGGCATCAGCGTGTTGATCATCGTGGCTGCCATCGTCGGCTATTACCTGATGGCAAGCCGAGCGCCTGCACCGAACCCCAATCCCCAGGCCGTCGATTATCATTTGGATAAACAGCCTTCGCTTGGAAATCCAGAAGCGCCTGTCAAAGTCGTTGTATTCGAGGATTTCAAGTGTCCGGCCTGCAAAGCCTTTGAAGAGGAGGTCTTCCCACAACTCAAGCAGGACTACATCGACACAGGTGAGGTCGAGTTCTTCTTCATCAACTACCAGT
>MFGX01000017.1:28030-28382 GCA_001778455.1 Candidatus Fraserbacteria bacterium RBG_16_55_9
ATTGGCGGGGGAGTGCATCTACCATCAGACCGAGGCGGCTTTCTGGGCCTATTATCGAGCCGTCTACGAAAACCAAGGGCCCGAGAGCCAGCAGTGGGCCACACCCGAATTCCTCCTCAGCCTCGTGCAAGAGCACGTTCAGCCGCTGGCTGATGTAGACGCGACCGAGCTTGGGAAATGTATCGCCGAGAAGAGATACGAGAAAGACGTCGAAGAGGACAAGCAGATAGGCATTGCAGCAGGCGTGGGAGGAACACCTGCTGTTTTTATCAATAAGCAGCAGGTGGACCGCTGGTGGCCGTATCTGAACATCAAAGCGGCCATCGAGAAGGAACTGAATAAGTGAGCGCGA
>MFGX01000017.1:28419-28769 GCA_001778455.1 Candidatus Fraserbacteria bacterium RBG_16_55_9
ATATTCGGAGGTCTGACAACGATGCGAACGTATGCGTCCGTGGTCCTGATGTTCGTCTTGTTCTTCTCCAGCGCGTCTGTACTCGCTCAAGAGGCGGAGCCACCCAACCCACAAACGGCCGTTCCTGCAGAACTGATCGCCGGAACTCTCGGAGGTGCAGCCTTGGGGCTGGCTGGTACGTACATTGCGTCCACGGCCTGCCTGGCACGGGCGACGGGATGGGAGGCGTTTGGCTGCATTGCGTATGCCGTGCTGGGCTACCTCGTCGGAGTTCCCCTGGGCTCTGTGATAGGAGTGCACGTAGCCGCAGCACATTACGATGTGCAAGGCAATGCGCTCCTAAGCATACT
>MFGX01000018.1:0-1989 GCA_001778455.1 Candidatus Fraserbacteria bacterium RBG_16_55_9
GTGCGGTCCACAACGTGGTCTTCGGCGGTTTCTCGGCAGAAGCCTTGCGAGAGCGGATCAACGACTCGCAAGCCAAATTACTCATTACCTCGGACGCAGGCTGGCGACGCGGCCAAGTCGTCCCGCTGAAGAAGAACTGCGACGAGGCCCTCAAGGACACCCCCTCCATCGAGAAAGTCGTGGTCGTGCGCCGCGTGGGTGAAGCCGCTCAAGTCTCTCTCACGGCAAAGCGAGACTTCTGGTGGCACGAACTGATGCGTGATGCATCGCCGGTGTGCCCCCCGGAGCCGATGGACAGTGAAGACATGCTCTTCATCCTCTACACATCAGGCACGACGGGCAAGCCCAAGGGTGTCGTCCATACCACCGGCGGCTACCTGGTGGGCTGCGCCATCACTCACAAATGGATCTTCGATCTCAAAGACGAGGACGTCTTCTGGTGCACAGCGGACATCGGCTGGGTGACCGGCCACAGCTACATTGTCTATGGGCCTCTGGCCAATGGAGCTACGTCTGTCATGTATGAGGGAACTCCCGACTTTCCAGATCGCGATCGCTTCTGGGCCATTGTGGAGAAGTATCGAGCGACGATTCTGTACACCGCTCCCACCGCCATCCGGACCTTCATGCGTTGGGGCGAGGAATTCCCAAAGCAGCATGATCTATCGAGCCTTCGGCTGCTGGGTTCCGTGGGTGAGCCGATCAACCCAGAGGCCTGGATCTGGTATCACCAGACGATTGGTGCCGGACGCTGCCCCATCGTGGATACCTGGTGGCAGACGGAGACCGGGCACATCTTAATCACCCCGCTCCCTGGCGTCTCGACGCTCAAGCCCGCTTCGGCCAATCGACCTTTCCCTGGAATTGAAGCAACGATCCTCGATGAGGCCGGCAACCCGGTTGCACCGGGCAAGGGGGCAGGAAACCTCGTCATCACAAGTCCTTGGCCAGGGATGCTCCGCACGCTCTACAATGACCCCGAGCGCTACAAGAAAGCCTACTGGAGCAAATACCCGGGCCTGTATTTGACCGGGGATGGCTGCAAGATCGACAAAGATGGCGATTTCTGGCTCTTGGGCCGTGTCGATGATGTGCTCAACGTCTCCGGACACCGAATCAGCACGATGGAGATTGAGAGCGCTCTCGTGGATCACCCCGCTGTGGCCGAGGCCGCCGCCATCGGAAAGAGCCACGATGTAAAAGGTCAAGCGGCTGTCGCCTTCGTGACTCTTAAGGTCGGAATCAAATCGACGCCCGAACTCGTTCAAGAGCTCAAGCAACACGTGAGTAAGAAGATCGGTGCCATCGCGCGCCCCGACGATCTCTACTTCACGGCAGAGTTGCCCAAGACCCGCAGCGGCAAAATCATGCGCCGCCTGCTCCGCGATATCGCCGAAGGAAGAACCCTCGGAGACACGACGACGCTTGCTGACCCCACCGTGATCGCCAAGCTCAAGGAACAGTATGACGACACTTCTAATTGATCGCAGTCCCAGTGAAGTACAGCAAGTTCAGAAACTTCGCAATCGGTGGTTGTTCCCCATCCTGGGGATCCTCATCAACCTCTGCTTGGGAAACCTCTATGCGTGGAGCGTCTTCCGTAAGCCTCTGCAAGCGGTCTTCGGATGGTCAGCCTTCGAAGCCACCATACCGTTTGCCGTCTGCATTGCGTTCTTTGCCATCGCCATGGTTCTGGCCGGTCAATGGCAAGATAGAGTAGGCCCACGGGTTGTGGCGATCGCGGGAGGCATCGCTGTAGGTCTTGGCTTCATCCTGGCAGGACTGATAGGAAACACACTGCTAGGCCTCTGTCTCAGCTTCGGAGTCATCGTGGGTCTAGGTATCGGTGCCGCCTATGTAACCCCCATTGCCACGGTCGCCAAGTGGTGGCCTGACCGGCGTGGCCTTATGACCGGCCTAGTCGTTGGGGGGTTTGGAGCGGGGTCCATCATCGGCTGCATCGGCGGGCCCCTCTTGATCACCCGGATT
>MFGX01000018.1:1997-2137 GCA_001778455.1 Candidatus Fraserbacteria bacterium RBG_16_55_9
ACCCGGATTAGCCCCCTCTCCACCTTCGCTGTCTTGGGCGTCCTCTTCGGTGTGCTGATTGCCGGAGCCGGAGCCTTCCTCAGGAATCCTCCGCCCGGCTGGGCACCTGCAGGCTGGACTCCGCCTGACCGCCCCGCTGA
>MFGX01000018.1:2192-4036 GCA_001778455.1 Candidatus Fraserbacteria bacterium RBG_16_55_9
AGGTTCTGGGTCATGTGGGTGATGTACGTCATCTCTGCGGGGGTGGGGCTCATCGTCATCTCCCAAGCATCGCCGATCGGTCAGGAGCTCGCACAGCTCGACCCCATCGTCGCTGGTGGCGCTGTCACAATCTTGGCCCTCTTCAACGGACTGGGGAGACCGGGGTTCGGTTGGATCTCTGACGTGATCGGGCGCCGCTGGGCCATGGTGCTGTTATTCCTTCTGCACATGGGGGCCCTGTTGTTCGTCCTGCCCAATGCGACAAACTTTGCCGTGTACGTCCTCGGCGTCAGCATGGTGGGGTTCGCTTATGGGGGCTGCTTCTCCCTAATGCCTGCCTTCACAGCAGATTCATTTGGGACGAAGAACTTGGGAGTCAATTACGGTTGGTTGTTTAGTGCTTACGGAGTGGCTGGCGCACTGCTGACTCTCTTCGCCATTCAAACCCGGGAAGTAACGGGAGCTTGGACGACTGCGTTCTACTTCATGGCTGCTGCATGCGCTGTGGGGTTGCTTCTGACGTTGGTCATCAGATCTCCAGTCGCAAAGCGACCGTAGCCGCACGCTTGCAATCGACTCCGCTCTTTGGCACCGTTGAGGAGTTGCCATGACCCACACACTGCGATCCAGAGAAACATTGGAGGCGCTCTTTGCGCCCAAGTCTGTGGCAGTCATCGGCGCCTCCAATCGCCTCGACAGCGTGGGGAGAGCCCTCTTTCAGAACATCCTCTTCCATAGTTATACGGGTGTTGTCTACCCCGTAAACCCTAAGGCATCAAGTATTCTGGGCGTTAAGGCATACCCGTCCGTCCTGGAGATTCCGGGTGAGATTGACTTGGCTGTGATCGCCGTGCCCGCAGCAAGCGTTGCAGGAGTGCTTGAGGAATGCGCGAAGAAAGGCGTAAAGGCTGCTGTCACAATCAGTGCGGGTTTTAAGGAAGTCGGGGGAGAGGGAGCCAAGCGTGAAGTGGAGCTTCAAAGGCTCGCTCGTCAACACGGAATCGCGTTGCTAGGACCCAACTGCCTTGGTCTCATGAACACGGATCCCTCGATATCGCTCAATGCCACGTTCGCTCCCGGGATGGCCGAGCAGGGCAGAATCGCATTCTTCTCCCAGAGCGGCGCTCTGGGTGTCGCTGCGTTGGAATACGCTCACCGGCAGAGGATCGGCCTCTCCAAATTCGCTTCCATTGGCAACAAGGCTGATCTGAGCGAGAACGATCTTCTGGCGTATCTTAAAGACGATCCCCAGACGGACGTCGTCTTGCTCTATTTGGAAGACCTGGAAGACCCCAAGGGCTTTCTGGATCTGGCGCAGGAGATCACCAGTGGACGAGAGAAGAAGATCCCCATTATCGCCATTAAGTCGGGGCGCACGGTGGAAGGAGCCAAGGCCGCTTCCTCGCACACCGGAGCGCTGGCAGGTTCAGATGAAGTCTATGATTCGCTCTTCATACAGGCAGGCGTGTTGCGAGTCGAAACCATCGAAGAGCTGTTCGATTATGCCGTAGCTTTCGCCAATCAACCGCTGCCCAAGGGAGATCGCGTGGCCATCATCAGCAATGCAGGTGGGACAGCCATCTTGGCGACCGATGCCGCCGTTCGCTACGGCCTTCGGCTTGCTGAGCTGAGCGCGGAGACGAAGCAGCGGCTCCGGCAGGCCCTCCCTGCGCAGGCCAGCGTGCAGAATCCGGTGGATATGATCGGAGACGCCGACGAGATGCGCTACGGCACGACATTGCGTACCGTGCTCGCTGATCCGGGTGTCGCGGGCGCGCTCGTGATAGCACTGCCGCACCCGTTGATTGATTTGCGCAAGGTCGGGGCTGCCATTGCCGAGGTGA
>MFGX01000018.1:4118-6102 GCA_001778455.1 Candidatus Fraserbacteria bacterium RBG_16_55_9
ATTACGAGTTCCCGGAAGAAGGGGCACGTGCCCTGGCGGCTATGGTTCGCTACAGCAACTGGATCCACCGCCCCCGTACAGACTACCAGATTTTCGAAGACGTTCAGCGTGAGAAAGTTAAAGAGATCATCGCCCGCGCCAAAGGAGAGAAGCGCAGCTTCCTGCCTGAGCCGGAAGCTCAAGAGGTATTGAAGGCATATGGGTTTCCGGTGCTCAAATCTCATCTTGCGAAGAGTGAAGAGGAAGCTCTGGCTCGAGCTAAGGAGATCGGCTACCCGGTCGTCATCAAGATCGTCTCACCCGATATCGTGCACAAGGTCGATGTGGGAGGGGTAAAGCTCGACATCGAAGATGCGAGAGAACTTCAGCTCCAGTACCGGCAGATACTGGCGAATGTGAAGGCCGCCAGGCCGGATGCTGCGATTTGGGGTGTCTTGGTTCAAGAATTCATTCGAGGCGGGAAAGAAACCATTATTGGGCTAAAGCATGACCCGCACTTCGGGCCACTGCTGATGTTCGGCCTGGGGGGTATCTACGTTGAGGCCCTCCGAGATGTCACCTTTCGCATGGCGCCCATTCGCGAATTGGGCGCTTATCGCATGATCCAACAGATTCGCAGCTACAAGATCTTGGAGGGGTTCCGTGGTGAGCCGCCTGCGGATATTGATGCCATCGCTGAATGCTTAGAAAGGCTCTCTCAACTGGCAATGGATTTCCAAGAGATCCTGGAACTCGACATCAACCCCCTGATGGTCTTCGAGAAGGGAAGAGGCGCGCGCGTGGTAGACGCGCGCATACTCATCTAACCCGGCACTTTCCTCTTCGCTGTGGACTGAACGGGAATGGGTGGCTCCGGGCAGCAACCAGCTATCTCATCTTCCAGTTTCTGGGCTTCTACAACCGCAATCGCTGCCAGATTGACGATATCCTTCACTTCGTGATAGCGTTGCAGTACGTGGGCCGGGCGGCGCGTTCCAACGAGAATGGGGCCGACGACCTCAGCATTCCCCAAGCACTGCACGAGCTTGTAAGCAATGTTCCCCGATTCCAGATTGGGGAAGATCAGAATGTTGGCTGGCTCCTTGAGGCGGCTAAATGGATATCCGCCGTTGAGCACGTCCTCGCGCAAGGCTGTGTCCGCCTGCATTTCGCCGTCGATGATCAAATCGGGCTCGCGCTCCCTGACATACTCCACAGCTTGGTGAACCCTCTCCGTTCGCGCATGACGCACGCTGCCAAAGTCTGAGTATGAGAGCATCGCGATGCGAGGCTCGATGTCGAAATCACGAGCCAGCCGTGCTGTCAAAATCGCGATCTCGGCCAGTTTCTCCGCGTCTGTCTCGACATTCACTGCGGCATCGGCAAAGAGCAACACGCGGTTCTTGGTCGTTACCAAATAGACCCCAGCAATGGTCTTGCAGCCTGGACAGGTCTTAATGACTTGCAGAATCGGGCGCAGTCCTTCCGGGTAGGGGAAGCCCAAGCCTGCGATCATCCCATCCGCCTCACCCAACTCGACCATCACTGCAGCGAAGTAGTTGGGTTTGGCAATCATCTCCCACGCTTCCGTTTCGGCCACGCCCTTTCGAGCGCGGAGTTCGTAGAGTTTTTGCGCGTACGGCTTGCGTTTCTCCGACGTGCGTGGATCGATGATTTCGATGCCTGTTAAGGTGAGTAGCGACTCGTGCGCTTTACGATGGATTTCCTTTTCGTCACCCAAGAGCACGGGTCTAGCGAGTCCCTCTTCAACGAGTTGATGCGCAGCACGAATCATCTTTTCGTGCTCGCCTTCCGCTAACACGATGCGCTTGGGGTTTGACTTCGCTTTGTTGAAGACAATGCGCATCATTTCGCGTGATTTTCCTAGTCGGGCTTCGAGCTGTTCTCGGTATCTGTCCAAGTCGAGCTTCACGCGGGCCACACCTGTCTCCATGGCAGCCTGAGCTACTGCCGGAGCCTCCCACAAGAGCACGCGCGGATCGAG
>MFGX01000018.1:6109-10540 GCA_001778455.1 Candidatus Fraserbacteria bacterium RBG_16_55_9
CAGATAATCCGGTCCGAAATGCAAGGACTCCAAGCCGTAGGCCTTGACTACGGAATCGGGCACGTCTTCTTTAGCTAGACCTGCAAGGGCGTGGGTAGCTGCGACCTTCATCGCCTCGTTGATCTGGGTCGCTCGAACATCCAGAGCGCCGCGGAAAATGAACGGGAAGCCCAACACATTGTTGACTTGATTTGGGTAGTCGGAACGCCCGGTAGCGACGATCGCATCAGGGCGAGCGACCTTGGCGTCCTCATAGCGGATCTCAGGATCCGGGTTGGCCATGGCAAAGATGATGGGCTTCCTGGCCATCTTCTTGAGCATATCTTTCGTGACTATGTTGGGTCCCGATAGACCCACAAAGACGTCAGCGTCCGCCAAGGCATCGGTAAGAGTTCGCGCTTTCGTCTTAACAGCGAATTCTTGTTTATACGGGTTCATATTCTCTGCGCGGCCCTGATAGATTACGCCCGTCGTGTCACACATGAAGATGTTCTCTTTGCGGGCACCTAAGAGCACATAAAACTTGGCTGTGGCCATTGCGGATGCTCCGGCTCCGCTAAAGACAATCTTGATCTGATCGAGCTTCTTGCCTAGAACCTCCAGGGCATTGAGAAGCGCCGCACCGGAAATGATCGCCGTGCCATGCTGATCGTCGTGGAAGACCGGGATCTCCATCTCGCGCTTCAGGCTCTCTTCAATGTGAAAGCATTCTGGGGCTTTGACATCTTCGAGGTTGATGCCCCCGAACGTGGGTTCAAGGAGCTTCACGGTCTGGATAAAGAGCTCCGGGTCTTCGGTGTTCAGTTCGAGATCGATGGCGTCGATGTCAGCGAAGCGCTTAAACAAGAGCGCCTTGCCCTCCATGACGGGTTTTCCCGCGAGAGCTCCGATGTTGCCTAACCCGAGCACGGCGGTACCATTTGTGATGACGGCGACGAGATTTCCTCGGGCTGTGTACTTAAAGGCATCTTCCGGATTCTCTTCGATGGCCCGGCAGGGCTCAGCCACGCCAGGCGTGTACGCCAGCGACAGATCACGCTGGGTCAAACACGGCTTGGTCGGGGTGATCTCCAGTTTGCCGGGCGGCCGCTTGCTATGATAATCCAATGCCTCTTTCTTGAGTGTCATACGCCACCCCTTCCTATTCTGATTTGACTTTAGTCCCTCAGTATAGCAGATGCCATGATCGACGACGGCTGGAGCTATGATCTCCATCATGCGTAGGATCCTGAGGAATCCCATCTGACGAAGATCAAGCCGCCATCTGCTGTGGGTCATAGTGTGTTGCGAAAGTCAACTTTAGAATGCAAGGGATTGCGAGGAGGTCAATTATGCACGAATGGCAAGGTCAGCCCCGGTTCCGATACGAGGCTGAATTGGACCTGCGCTTTCCTGAGGAGGTCGCGTCCATGCCTGGGGGCAGGGCCCTCTTCAACTGCATCCAGTGCGGCACTTGCAGCGGTACGTGCCCCTTGGCGACCTATATGGATTACTCGCCAAGAAAGATCATTGCCATGACCCGGGCCGGCTTTAGAGATGAGGTCTTGCACAGCTTTACGATCTGGCTGTGTGCCTCGTGCTACGCCTGTGCAGTCGAATGCCCGAGAAAAATCAAGATCACGGACTTCATGTCTGAGCTGAAGCAGCGGGCCATCCAAGAAGGCGTCTTCCCTCGGCGATTCCCCGTGGCCGTGTTGGCCCGTGAGTTCTACGATTCCGTCCGCAAATGGGGCCGTAACAGCGAAAGCCGACTGGTCTTGCGCCTGTACGCGAAGACGAACCCACTGCAACTCTTTCGTCAAATCCGATTGGGATTTAAGCTCCTGCGGACGGGGAGGTTCAGCTTACGGGTCGAAGCCATCGAGCATCCAGAAGAACTGAAGAAACTTCTAAGTGCGGTGGAGTCCGCCAAGCGTGACGCCTTTGGCCTGGGATCCGACCATCGAACACACCAAGCGGCTGAGGTTGCCAGAGGGGTGACCTAATCATGAAATATCTTTATTATCCCGGCTGTTCACTCAAGGGCACGAATCGGCATTACGAAGAATCCGTGCTGGCTGTCTTTAAGGCATTGGATGTCGACTTGGAAGAGCTGGCCGATTGGAACTGCTGCGGCGCCACGGCGTACATGGCGGTGGATGAGATGAAAGCCTTCGCATTGGCTGCCCGCAACTTAGCTCTGGCCGAACAACAGGGTAACTCTACTGCAGCCACGCTGATGGCCCCCTGCAGCGGTTGCTATCTGGTGCTCTCGAAGACCCAGCACTACCTGCAAGAGTATTCCGAAGTGAGCCACACGATTGATCACGCTCTGAAGGCAGCTCGGCTCAGTTACAGCCGGCAGGTACAGATCCGCCACCCGCTCGACCTCCTGGTCAACGAGTTGGGCCTCCAGGCCATTGCCAGCAAAGTCCAGCGGCCATTGCAGGGTCTGAAAGTCGCCTGTTACTACGGCTGCCAGATTGTAAGACCCTACGCGGCATTCGACGATCAGGTGAACCCGACCAGCATGGATCACCTGATGAAGTCTCTGGGTGCGGACACGGTGGACTGGCCGCTCAAGACCCGCTGCTGTGGCGGTAGCCTCATGGGAACCGTTCCCGATGTGGGATTACCCCTCAGCTACATCTTGCTCAAGGAAGCGCAAAAGCGGGGTGCGGACGTCGTAGCCACGGTCTGCCCGCTCTGTCAGTTCAACTTGGAGTGCTATCAAGACAAAATGAGTGAGCAATTCAAAGAGCACCTTGAACTTCCGGTGGTCTATTTCACACAGCTTATGGGCGTGGCTCTGGGGATACCGGAGCGCCAACTGGGCCTGCAACGGCTCTTCATTCCACTGGAACCCGTGTTGGCCAAACGGGAAGGAGGACGGCATGTCCGCGTCTGAGCCGGCGACGAACGGCACTCCCAAGATCGGCGTCTACGTCTGCCACTGCGGGGTCAACATCTCCTCCAAAGTGAACGTCCATGACGTCATTGAGTTTGCTAAGACCTTGCCCCTAGTGACCAGTGCCCAAGAGTACAAATTCATGTGCTCCGACCCGGGCCAAGACCTCATCCAAAAAGACATCCGTGAGGGCCGAGTCAATCGCGTCGTCGTCGCCTCTTGCTCGCCGCTCATGCATGAGGCGACGTTTCGCCGTGCTACGGCCGAAGGGGGAGAAAACCCATTCTTCTTCCAGATGGCGAACATTCGTGAGCACGTAAGCTGGGTCACATCCGATGGGCAAAACGCGACAGATAAAGCCAAGGCGCTCATTGCAGCTGCAGTTCGACGCGTGGCGTTCCATAAGCCCTTGGAGAAGAAGCGCGTTCCGGTTCATCCACATGTGCTCGTTGTCGGTGCAGGAATCGCGGGCATCGAAGCGGCGCTCAAGATCGCGGAGTCCGGGAAGAAAGTCTATCTCATCGAGCGCGAACCGACGATCGGCGGTCACATGGCCCAATTTGATAAGTGCTTCCCGACGCTGGATTGTGCCGCGTGTATTCTCACTCCCAAGATGACCCAAGTGCGCGCTCACCCCAATATCGAGCTACTCACATACTCCGAAGTCGAGTCCGTAGAAGCTTATGATCTACGAAACTTCAAAGTGAGGGTGCGTCGCAAAGCGCGCTATGTCAATGAAGACACGTGCACCGGCTGCTCGGACTGCACCACCGTCTGCCCAGTCTCCGTGCCATCGGAGTTCGATGAGGGTTTGGGAACCCGAAAGGCGATATTCAGACCCTTCCCCCAGGCGGTGCCCAACATCTTTACCATCTCGCGTCGTGGCGCGCCGCCCTGCCAGGCAGCCTGCTCGATTCACCAGAACGCTCAGGGTTACATCACGCTGATCGCCCAGGGGAAATTCAAGGAAGCTCTGGATGTGATCCTGCGAGATAACCCACTGCCGGCGATCTGCGGCAGGATCTGTACGCATCCGTGCACGGTCAACTGCACTCGAGGAAACATCGATGAAGCGTTGAACATCCCAGGGCTCAAGCGCTTCGTGACAGATCTCTTCCCCAATTACCAGTTGCCTAAGCCGACGAGTGAACGCCCTGAAAGGGTCGCGGTCGTGGGCTCCGGACCTGCAGGGCTGATGTGTGCGTACGAATTACGTCAGCGTGGCTACAAGCCCGTTGTCTTTGAAGCGCAGTCTGTCCCTGGCGGCATGCTCTCCGTGGGAATCCCGGCCTTCCGGCTGCCTCGCGAGATCATCCAAGACGAGATAGCAAGGCTCAAAGACGTCGGCATCGAGATCCGACTCAACACACCTGTGGGCAAGGCCGTCACGCTGGAGCAGCTCCGCCAGCAGTACTCTGCCGTCTTCCTCGGGATCGGGGCGCACGTCGAGCGCATGCTCAAGGTCCCCGGCGAGGATCTCCCCAATGTGTGGGGTGGCGTCGAGTTCCTGAGAAAGGTCAACTTGGAAGGTCCTTTCAAGTTGG
>MFGX01000018.1:10588-12706 GCA_001778455.1 Candidatus Fraserbacteria bacterium RBG_16_55_9
CGCGCACGGCTCTACGCTGCGGCTCTCAAGAGGTGACGATTCTCTATCGCCGCACGCGCGCCGAAATGCCTGCCGATCCGCAGGAAGTGGACGAAGCCGAGCACGAAGGAATAAGACTGCTCTTTCTCACAGCGCCGAAGAACATCTTGGGCACCCGCAAGAGCGGAGTGACCGCGCTCGAATGCCTAAAGATGAAGCTGGGTGGGCCCGATGCCAGTGGTCGTCCTGCTCCTGAACCCATTGCCAACTCCGAGTTCGTGTTGTCGTGCGACACGGTCATTGCCACGATAGGCCAAGCTCCCGATCTCGCATCACTTGGCGAAAAATTGAGCATGGAGACGACAAAGTGGGGGACGTTCAAAGCCGACGAGATGACACTGGAGACGAACATCCCCGGCATCTTCGCCGGCGGGGACTGCGTGACGGGTCCGGATGTGGTCGTGAACGCCATGTACGCAGGCAAGAAAGCGGCTACCTCCATCGATCGCTATCTCAATAAGCAGGATATGCGCGCAGGCCGCGAGAAAGAAGGGCCATTCCGCGCCGAGTATACGGTAGATACGAGTGGAGTCTTGATGCAGAAGCAAATCTCCATGCCCGCGATTGAACTCAGAGACCGGCGCACGTTCCAAGAGGTGCACACGGGTTATACAGAAGAGATGGCCCGGTCTGAAGCGAAACGCTGTCTGGACTGTGGCATCTGCTGTGATTGCCGCTTGTGTGCGACGGTCTGCGAGGCCAAGGCGATTGACTATACAATGCAAGATACGATCGACGAAGTCGTCGTTGGTTCGATCATCCTAGCCACAGGGTTTAAGCCCTTTGACCCGAAGCGCATGCCGCGCTATGGCTACGGGAAGTATCCCGATGTCTACACGGCCGTGGAGATCGAGCGAATGACCAACTCCGCTGGGCCTACTGGAGGAGAAGTACGCCTGCGCAGTGGCAAGAAACCCAAATCAGTTGGGATCATCCATTGCGTGGGTTCCCGAGATCGAAACTACAATTCCTACTGCTCGCGAGTCTGCTGCCTCTACTCTCTCAAACTGGCTCACATAGTCAAAGAGCGCACGGGTGCCGAGGTCTACAACTTTTACATTGATATGCGCACGCCGGGCAAGGCCTACGAAGAGTTCTACGATCGAATGCTAGAAGAGGGCGTGCACTTCATTCGTGGCCGTGCAGCCGAAGTGACCGATCATGCGATGACACCCGAGGAAGAAGGCAAACTCATCATCCGAGCGGAGGATACGCTCATTGGCGTCATCCGACGGATCCCTGTGGACATGGTCGTCTTGGCGGTGGCCCTGGAGCCGCAGGCTGACGCTGACGAAGTACGCCGCAAGTTCTACATCTCGTGCAGCAAAGAGGGTTTCTTCATGGAGCGACACCCGAAACTTGCGCCGGTATCCACATTCACCGACGGGATCTTCTTGGCCGGCGCCTGTCAGGGCCCCAAAGACATTCAAGACTCCGTCGCTCAAGCGGGTGCTGCAGCAGCAGAGGCCATGGTGCTGATTGATCGAGGCTTCGTGGAACTAGAACCCAACACGGCGTATATCCAAGAAGAGCTCTGCTCCGGCTGCAAGACATGCATCCCGCTCTGCCCGTTCCACGCCATCCGTTTTAATGAAGAGAAGGGTGTGGCTGTGATGAACGAGGCGCTCTGCAAGGGCTGTGGAACGTGCGTGGCCGCATGTCCTTCGGGAGCGGCGCAGCAACACCTGTTTACGGACGAACAAATCTATCAAGAGATCGAGGGGGTGCTCAGCTATGTCTGACCGGCAGGGCCGGGACCTCAAGGAGCCTCGGATCGTGGCATTCTTCTGTACCTGGTGCACCTACACGGCATCCGATCTAGCAGGGATGTCGCGGATGACCTATGCACCCAATGCCCGGATTGTGCGCCTGATGTGCTCGGGAAGGCTGGATCCACAGTTCGTGCTCGCGGCGTTTCGAGGTGGAGCCGATGGCGTTCTGATCGGCGGCTGCCATCCCGGCGACTGTCACTATCAAGAGGGCAATTACAAAGCTTTGAGGCGCTACATGCTCTTAAAGAAACTGATCAAACAGATGGGCATTGAAGAAGAGCGTCTGAGGCTTGAATGGATCTCGGCC
>MFGX01000018.1:12780-14101 GCA_001778455.1 Candidatus Fraserbacteria bacterium RBG_16_55_9
CTGGAAAAGCCACCGGAACCGGCTGGCGCTCATGCGGAACAGCTTGAGACGGTTGGAGTCGGCAGCGAAGCGGGGTCGCAATGAGCAAACCCAAACTCGGCTTCTACTGGTGCGCCAGCTGCGGCGGCTGTGAAGAGGCCGTCGTCGATCTGGCGGAAGATGTACTCAAAGTGGTCGAGGCTGTAGATATCGTCTTCTGGCCGGTGGCGCTCGACTTCAAGCGTGAGGATGTGGAGAAGATGAAAGACGGTGAACTGGCCGTCTGTTTCCTCAACGGCGCGATCCGGACATCAGAACAAGAGGAGATGGCCGAGCTGCTGCGAAGAAAATCCCAATTATTGATTGCATTCGGTAGCTGCTCGCATCTGGGCGGCATACCGGGGTTAGCGAATCTCTTCGACCGCGAGGCCATTTTCGAGTGGGTCTACCGTGATGCTCCGAGCGTCACGAACTCCGAAGGCGTCCTGCCACAAGAGGAGACCAGAGTGCCTGAGGGTACCGTAAGACTGCCCGCATTTCGCGACACGGTGCGGACACTCGATCAGGTGGTGGATGTCGATTACTACGTACCGGGTTGTCCGCCGCCCGTAAATCTCATTGCGAATGCCCTCGCCGCGATCTTGGATGGGAAATTACCGCCAAAGGGCACAGTGCTGGCTCCCGATGTCGCGCTCTGCGACGAGTGTCCGCGGAAAGCCACAAAGCCAGATAAGCTTGCGATTAAGGAACTAAAGCGACCTCATCAGGTTTTGATGGATCCAGAGACATGTCTGCTGGCACAAGGACTGCTCTGTATGGGCCCGGCAACGCGTAGCGGCTGCGGGGCTCCGTGTGTGAGCGCCAACATGCCTTGCACCGGGTGTCTGGGTCCGACCAGTCGAGTCAAAGACCAGGGTGCCAAGGCGCTCTCGGCGATCGCCTCACTCTTGGACTCCAACGATGAGCGGGAGATCGCCACGCTCATGGATCAGATTGTGGATCCCGTAGGCACGCTCTATCGCTACAGTCTGCCGGCGTCGCTGTTGCATCGGCGTGTGCGTCGCAGTGCGAACGGAGGTGCACCTAGAACATGACTCGCGAAATCACGATTGACCCCATAACAAGACTCGAAGGCCACGGCAAGATTGACATCTTCCTCAACGATCAAGGGAACGTGGAAAGAGCTTACTTTCAAGTCCCGGAGCTTCGGGGCTTCGAAAAATTCGCCGAAGGCCGACCTGCCGAGGATATGCCCCAGATCACGTCGAGAATCTGCGGCGTCTGCCCCACAGCTCACCACATGGCGGCCACGAAAGCATTGGACGACCTCTACAACGTAGAC
>MFGX01000018.1:14141-14707 GCA_001778455.1 Candidatus Fraserbacteria bacterium RBG_16_55_9
CACGTTCTTCGTCGAGGATCACGCGCTACACTTCTTTTTCTTAGGTGGCCCGGACTTCATCGTCGGACCTACGGCCCCAAAGGCAGAGAGAAACATTCTAGGTGTGTTGGGCAAAGTGGGGCTCGAAATCGGCAAGGAGGTCATTGGACTGCGCAAGCAGCTGCGTGATCTCATATCCCTCACAGGCGGGAAAGTGATCCACCCGGTCTTCGGACTGCCCGGCGGCATCTCCAAAGCTCTCACGAAAGACGATCAGCAGAAGTTCATCTCGGGCGCTGAGCGCGCGGTCAAATTCGCCCTCTTCAGCTTGAACATCTTCAACGACGTGGTGCTCAAGAACAAGCAGTACGTCGAGTGGATCACTTCCGACACTTACACGCACAAGACGTACTACATGGGTCTCGTGGACGAGAAGAATCGCGTCAACTTCTACGATGGGCAAGTCAGAGTCGTCACGCCCGAGGGCAAAGAGTTCTTAAAGTTCAAGGCTCAAGATTATTTGAAGCATGTCGCGGAGCATGTGGAGCCCTGGAGCTACATCAAGTTCTGCTATCTGAAAGACGTCG
>MFGX01000019.1 GCA_001778455.1 Candidatus Fraserbacteria bacterium RBG_16_55_9
ATCGAATAGGACTGCCGGGATGGCGGAATTGGCAGACGCGTACGCTTGAGGGGCGTATGGGATTCCCGTGGGGGTTCAAATCCCCCTCCCGGCACCACTTGAATCACCACGGCCCGCGCCGTCCAGCAGGACGCTCAAGCCCCCACGCATCCTAGCCCACAGGCCGTCCTTCTCTGGCTTCAGGGTTACCTCGCCGAGGAGGCGGGAGAGCATGTGGCGAGCCCTGCCCACGTCACGGCGGCAGATCTAGTAGCAGACAGGTGTACCAAACGCTAATCCATTTGTTCAATTAGCAGGGTTTGGTACAGGAGAGTTACTTCAAAGACGAACCTAGCCCGGGTGGGAGGGCGTTAGGGCCTCTATTCTTTGTACATCTTGATCGGCGGGGGAGTGCTTTAACAGAGGGGTGGGAGTTCCACGCGAAAAGCATCCCAAGAGGGGAAGGAGGGGTCGCGGAGGCATGTGCCAAAGGCGGGCCTTTGTGCAAGAGTACGTTGCAGGAACCCTGTTGGGAAGTACCAGGGGGATTGAAGGGTCCTTGCAGAATGAGCCTGTCCGAACAGTCGTTGCCGATGGGAGGGTCCAGATTGCCGCCCAAAGAGCAATACAAGGTCACTATCAAGGTGGGAGACGCGACCCTTGAGGTGCAAGGGGCCGAAAGCGGTGTCCTGAAGATTGTGGAAGCAATCTCCGGAGTATTGCGAGGAGCTTCCGCCACGCCCGCCGTTCCCGAGTCAAGCCTCTTGCACACAATTCCATCACCGACGCGTGCTCCGCAATTAGACCTTCGGTCATTCTTCCAGAGCAAGCAACCTTCCACGGATGTAGAAGCCGCCGCAACGATCGCATACTACTTCGAATACGTGGCGCCTGAGAGAGAGCGCCGCAAGTCAATCGATGCTGCAGCACTTCAAGACGCATTCCGCTTGGCCGCATGGCCTCTTCCCAAGCAAACGATCTACACACTGAATAACGCACGGAAGGCTGGCTACTTGGATTCTGCCGGCGAAGGCGAATTCCGCCTCAATGCCGTTGGTTACAACCTTGTCGAGCATGTTCTCGGCCGCAAAGACACAACTGAGAAGCCGAAAACGCGACCGAAGTCCGGGCGGAAGAAGCGCAGAAAGAAGTAGGGCTTCGCCTGAGGTTCACGCCTCCCGGAGCTACTTTTGCGCCCAAGTATGAATCCAGCCGAGTTCATAGACATTCTTCAACGGGTGCTGGATCAACTTGAGAGGAGCAGCGCGCCCAAACCCTCAGAGGCAGAGCGAAAGAGCATCATCTCCTTGATCGGCGCATGGTTCTCTCAGCTTAAACCAGCCTTTGCTGCCATGCTGGGAGACGACAGCCAACTCACCCCAATTGACGGCCTGATGGATGTATTCAATAAGCTCATCGCGGGAAACAGGGCGAGGAGTAGCTTAGTTAGGCAAGTCAAGGCTATCCGAAGACTGTTCACAGACAGTCTGTTGAACGGCCTAACTCGCGCCTACTGGAACCTTGTGGCGGCATCCTCCCCTGCAGGTTATGACGAAGTTGTTGCTCGTCGGTTGAAGCAGCTAGACGCTACTCTTGGAGAGAGTTATGAGCAGGCTACCCTCGACTTAGCCGATAGCGGGCGCAGCACATATCGTGGAGCAGCATCCGAGTTGCGAGAAGTTCTCACTGGCGTGCTGCATAACTTAGCCCCCAACGAGAAGGTAGAAGCCACGGATTGGTACCGCGAAGCGCGCAAGTCGGGAGAAAGGAAGGAGGCCCATCCCACTCGGGCTGAGAGAACTAGATATATCCTGCGAAGTAGGGGCTTGGGCTCGTCTTCAACTGGGGAGGCGGAAGCGCACACTAAGCTTGTAGAGGATCGCCTCGAGGCGGTGGTTAACGCCAATTACAAGCGAGGTGCGGCTGGAACACACGGAGGAAGTGAGCGCACCGAAGTGCTCGCATCATTGCAGTACTTGAATGCCCTACTCAGAGAGTTGCTGCCTGGGTAGTCCCTCTTGGAGGGGCCACGGGCCTGGCCCTTCGACTCTGGTTGGATCTGCCCTCGCGCCGAAGGCAAGGCTGCCTAACCCAAATCCCCTGCTCATGGCTGGACCGCATATCGGGAGGAGTAAGTCAAGCATTACCGAATCTTCCTCCAGGCGTACGGGAGTGACTTCTCCGACGTGAAGTTCCTGTCTGCGACGGACTGAAAACATGACAAACGGCAACGCCGTACCTGTCGCGCCTGTCGCAAACTGTGAAAGCCATGAATGTCGCATCACCCTGCTGTACAGTAACCTAAACTGCATAGCCCCAAGACTTCGGCACGTTAAGAGCAGCGTTTCCCTCGAGCACGTGACGCCGGGCATCGCGGATGTCAGGAGGGAATCGAAGATGAAACACGTTCGACTTGCCGTGAGCGGGGTTGGCCTTCTGGCGCTGGTTTGGATCGCATGGCAGGTACTGTTTCCAGGCCTGGTTGGAGGCGGAGCCTCTGCCAATCTTCAAGAGCTTCGAGCAGTTAACATCGTCGTAGAGGCCCTCTCCCCCGATGCGGAACGCGAGCAGATCACCCGAGGACTGCTTGAAGACCAAGTACTTGTCGCCTTGAGGAGCAAGACTCCAAATCTTCGGTTTGATTCCGGGGTCCTTCCGTACCTTTACATCAACCTTACTCTCATGAGTTCTGACCTAGGATACACTGGCAACCTTTACGTTGAACTACACAGGCCCGTGGAGATATTGGTTGGGGTACATCGCTTCGGACAGAAGCCTTCGAGACGTCTTCCTGCAGTCGTCTCAGTGTGGGATTCGGGGGTTACGATTAGGGGTCCAAAAGGAGAGGCCGCTGATCACGTAAGGCGGGGCTTGGATAGGATGATGGAACAATTCCTCGCCGATTACTTCCGAGCCAATCCTTGAACACGGCTTCCCGCACGAGGCGGCTTTGAGTGGCTGATCTTCTTAGGGCAAGTACAGACATATTGTGGGTGGCTGCCCTCTTGTTACTCATTTCAATCTCCCTCTCCTACCTATTAGGGAGGCGAGTTGCACGACACAGGCTCGAGGTTGAGTACGAATACGGGCAACGCAAGAAGCTTCGTGACTTGATTGGAAGTTATCATGGCCGACTGCTGACAGCGGCAAATAGCATGAACTATCGCTTCTGGAATTTCTACAAGAATCCCGATAGAGGGTGGCTTGATGTTGGGGGAGATTACCAGGCGCCGGGATATTACTTCGTCAGTTTCGTACATCGCTTTCTCTCCGTGTGTTCGCTAATACGGCAGTTTGAAGCCGAAGCGATGTACATTGACTCGCGGATTGCCAGCAAGACGGACTTCATCTTTATGAATTACCTTGGAGCCATCCGTTGGGCCCTAACGGATGTTTCGCTGTTCGAAGGTCTGTCCTACGATCCATTCTTCGAGAAGGACCACTTCTTTTCGGACAGTTTCCGATCCTATTGTGAAATCGGCGTAGAGAAGGGCCAGTTCTTCAGCTTTCAGGCATTCAAACATTGGATAGCAGTTAATCGCGACCTTGATTCGGTTCTTCGGTTCTTCGATGGCCTAGAGAGAGCGGAAGATCGGTTGCGAATGGATCGGCTTGTTGTGTATCATGTCCTTCTAATTGCTTTCATCAACACTTTTGGATACAAGACCCAGTATACGCCTGAGGAGATGCTTCCGAATGTTCTGATTCAGGTCCGCAATCCGCAGGTAGTTGACAACCTTGTGGCGTGGCTCCCCAGGCATGGATTGGGAACTGATCGTGAGGCAAGGCGAATACTCCGGACCTGGAGTCGCCTCAAGAAGCTGCCAAGTGAAGGCGGCGGGCAGCGAATCTCTTAGATGCTAATCTGTACGCTCACGCGGGCACCCGGTGTCCCTCTGATGTGCACTAGCCCCACGTCGAACCACCTGTTGCCAATAGAGGAAGGATGACGTCCCTCAAAGCACAAAACCATGAGTGGCACTGATCTTCTTCGTTGCTTCTAGAGGGGCAGGGCGGATTCCAATGGCGGGGGAAGAAATACGGCGCGTACTTCCCATCAACAATCTATTGGTCGACCTCCAAAACCCAAGGTATGATCCACGAGCAAGTCAACGTGAGGCGCTCAGAACGATAATCATCGACCAAGGCGCCAAACTCTTGAATCTCGCCGAAGATATCGTTGATCGCGGACTAAACCCCTCTGACCTGTGCATTGCAACTCCCTACGAACAACCCAGAGATCTTCGAGGTCCTCGAGGGCAATCGAAGGGTTGTGGCTCTCAAATTGCTTTCATCTCTCCCCCTTCTTGCCTCTCTTGACCTTCCAAGGGCGCTCTTCAAGCGCTACAGATCGCTTCAGGACAGAGCAGCCGGCACGCTTCCAAGCGAATTAGAGTGCGTGGTCCTCGCCCGTGAGGATGCGAATGAGTGGATCATACGCAAGCACACCGGGGAGAATGAGGGCGTCGGGGTCGTTGGCTGGGATGCTCGCGCGAGGCACAGATTTCTTGGCGCATCGCCCGCGCTTCAGGCAATTGATCTCGTAGAGAAGAGCGATCTTCTGGAAGACTCGACTAAGGCCAAGACCGCAAAGGTCGCAATAACGAACATTGAGCGGCTACTTGAAACCCCAGAGGCGCGTGCTCTTCTGAAGGTTGACATCAAAAACGGCAAGTTGATGCTGAATCCGCCCGAAGATGAAGCGCTTTCACGCCTTGCGATGGTGGTGACCGATGTAGCAAATCGTCTCGTGAGAGTGAGACAACTTGATACAAAGGAACAACGAATTGACTATGCTCGGGAGATTGCTTCTCGTCCCATCCCCGGGAAAGCAGGCCGTCGAGGAATAAGGCCCACTTCTCGTCCATCTGGTTCAAGGTCGTACGGGAATTCCCCTGGACATCGACGCTCTCTCATACCAAAGTACTTGAAGCTACGTGTCCCACAGACACGGATCAGCAGGATTCTTGGTGAGCTGCAGAAGCTTAACGTCAACTCATACGTGAATTCGTGCGCTGTGATGCTTCGGGTCTTCGTGGAGCTCAGCGTTGATGACTTCGCTCATCGGCGCGGTCTCGTGCTTAAGGTCAAGGCGAAGGGGAAGAAGTCCGGGACGACCCGTGAAATGTTCCTTAGAGAGAAATTGAGGTTCATTGCCGATTTCCTCGAAGGGAAGGGCATCTGCACCAAAGAGGAACTCCACGGCGTGCGAACGCTTGTCTCTAATCGCAACCATGTTATCTCCGTTGACACTCTCAATGCCTACGTTCACAATCGGCATTACAGTCCAACGCCGGGAGATCTAATTACAAGCTGGGACAACATCGAGCCGTTCATTAAGCGACTCTGGATTCCATAGGACTCCCACTTGCATAGCCCGCACCACCCTTACCACAGTCCCTTGAGATATCCCGGAGGCAAAGGGTCTCTCTCGAATTTCGTCAGGCTCCTCGTGGATCATAACGATCTGCTTGATGGCCATTACGTGGAGGTGTATGGGGGTGGTGCGGCGATCGCGTGGTCCCTCTTGCTTGGTGAATACACGCGACATGTCCACGTCAACGATGTCGATCCGGCCGTTTACGCGTTTTGGGCATCAGTCCTCCGCAATACCGATGGTCTGTGCCGACTCATTCAAGACGCTCGCGTGGGGCTGAACCAATGGAAACGTCAGAGGGCAATCATAGCTCGCCCGGACGATCATTCCGAGCTTGAACTTGGGTTTGCAGCGTTCTTTCTCAACCGTACCAACAGATCGGGAATCATAAGAGGGGGAGTGATTGGAGGGAAGACCCAAGAGGGTGCGTGGAAAATTGACGCTCGCTTCAACAAGCCAGACCTCATCTCACGCATCCAACGAATCGCCGGTTACAGAAGCCGCATATCCATCTACAATCTGGACGCAATTGTACTCTTAAGGCGTCTCCTCGCAAGCGTTCCAGCACGGACGCTTCTCTACCTGGACCCGCCTTACTACAGCAAGGGGGAAGGACTTGTACTTGCACCACTATGGTCACGCAGATCATACCGAAATCGCTGGCGTTGTCTCCGGGATTAGGACCCACCCATGGCTTGTTACATACGACGCTGTCCCGGCTGTCTTTCGCCTATACTCGGGTCTTCCCAGAATCAGGTATCAAATCCCGTACAGTGCACAGAGTCGGTACTCCGGCATCGAGGTTATGTTCCTTAGTCCACAGGTGCGCCTCCCCCCACGCCTACCTGGATTGGTCACTTCCAGAGCCCTCAGTCCGAGAGCCGTGCGGGGCCAGAAGGATTGAGTCATCGGACCTTGTCACTTACGCGAGTTTGATGCATGGTACTTCAAGGAAGATCCCCCTCCCGGCACCATTCGAGAAGATACTGATTTGTGAAGCAAAGGCAACGGCCCCAGAAACCCGGGGCCGTTGCCAGTGTCCGAGCCCGTGGAGGAATTCACGTGGCCCGGCGAAGGACGCTGCCCGCCCACACGAGCCAGATGATAGGCAGCACAAAGGAAGCAAGGCCCAGGATCTCATTCCCGGAGGCGAGGAAGGCCAGAACCCCAACGACACCCAAGAGAACTCCATACCATCCCAGCGCGGCGCTGAGGGCTTTGGACGTAATGACC
>MFGX01000020.1:0-147 GCA_001778455.1 Candidatus Fraserbacteria bacterium RBG_16_55_9
CAGAATACTTGGGCCGCGGCCCGGAGAACCTCGTGAGATGAGCAAGAAAGTCCTGGTCGTCGACGATGAAGCCAAAATCGTCCGTTTAGTTCAGGTGTATTTGGAGAAAGCTGGTTTTCGGGTCCTCTCAGCCTACGACGGGCGTCA
>MFGX01000020.1:189-265 GCA_001778455.1 Candidatus Fraserbacteria bacterium RBG_16_55_9
CTTGGATCTGATGCTGCCAGACATCGACGGCATGGATGTAGTCCGCTCTATTCGTAAAGAGTCGGACGTCCCCATC
>MFGX01000020.1:371-1640 GCA_001778455.1 Candidatus Fraserbacteria bacterium RBG_16_55_9
CTAGTAGCCCGAGTGCGTGCGGTGCTGAGACGCACCGAGGGGCTAGCTGTGCCTAAGCGGATTGAAGCAGGAGACCTCAGCATCAACTTGGACAGCCATGAGGTACGCCTTAAAGGGGAACTCCTCGTTCTCTCGCCCATCGAATTCAAGCTCTTAGCTACGCTGGCGGAGCAGCCGGGCCGGGTATTCAGCCGACTCCAGCTGATGGAAGCTCTTTATGGAGTCACATACGCGACGTTCGATCGCACCATCGACTCGCACATCAAGAATTTGCGAAAGAAGATCGAGCCCAAACCGCAACGCCCAACATACATCTTGACTGTCCATGGGGTGGGCTACAAGTTCACCGGTGACGGATCTCCATAGAATCTCCACAACTTCTTCATACACACTCCACATTTGTCAGCTACACTCCGGATCATGAAGACAAGAAAGATACTGCAACAAGCGGGAGCAAATATCGCCGTATTCATGTTGGCGGGAATGTTACTCAGCGTGACGGCCTGGGCTCAGATGGGACAGATGGGATCTGCTCAAGGAGGTCCGGGGGACATGATGGGCTGCCGAGCCCTCTGGAGCTTGGGCTTTCCGCAAGCCCCCACACCGCTCACAATCGATCAGGCCGTAACAGCCACCCAACAGTATCTGATCCTCCTGGGCAACCCCGACTTAGTGGCGGCCAAAGTCATCGACTTCACGAATCACTTTGAAGTCATCGTCAACGAGAAGAGCAGCGGAGCCGGAGCCTTCAGCCTGCTCATCGACAGGTTCTCAACGGGTGCGGTCTGCTTTGAGCCGGGGCCCAACATGATGTGGAACACCAAGTATCGCATGGGTTGGGGCCATATGCAGGGCCCGCCCTGGTCTTGGTGGCCGGGAGTACCCACCACCCAGATGCCTGTCACACCAGAGCAGGCGAAGCAGTTAGCGCAAAGCTTTCTTAATGCGTATCTACCGGGGACCACCGTGGGCACAGATATCGACACCTTCTACGGCTTCTACGATCTGTATGTGCTCAAGGACGGTCAGATCGTTGGCATGATGAGTGTGAATGGCTACACAAGCACGATCTGGTACTACACCTGGCACGGGCCTTTTGTGGAAATGAAGAAGCTCTAACACAATCCGAACAGGGAGGATAGAGATGGCTGGCAAGAGGTTCATGCTGCTAATAGGAATCGGAAGCCTGCTGGCGTTAGGAGTGATCACAGGCTGTACCAGTCTGAACGGCTGGGATGGCTCAGGCTCCGACATGATGGGCGGCGGCTG
>MFGX01000020.1:1647-5527 GCA_001778455.1 Candidatus Fraserbacteria bacterium RBG_16_55_9
GGTTCTTCAGGCTCTGGCACGCCTCTCACGATGGACCAAGCAATCGGGGTCGCTCAAGAGTACATGGACTCTTACAACAATCCTGATCTTAGGCTTTCGGAGATCATGGAGTTTGATAACCAGTTCTACGTTGCTGTGGAAGAGGCGAGCACCGGCATGCACGCCTTTGAAATGCTCGTGGGTCGGTACAGCGGCCGGGTCTATCCAGAACCTGGACCCAACATGATGTGGAACATGAAGTACAGCCAGAT
This sequence comes from Candidatus Fraserbacteria bacterium RBG_16_55_9, assembly GCA_001778455.1. Taxonomy (GTDB): domain Bacteria; phylum Bipolaricaulota; class Bipolaricaulia; order RBG-16-55-9; family RBG-16-55-9; genus RBG-16-55-9. Next base: position 1,899 of record MFGX01000020.1, read on the forward strand.
GATGGGGTACGGTCATCACATGGGACGCGGCTTCTACGGATCTTCCAGCGTCCCGATGACCTTTTCGCCCGGACAGGCGCGTGAGAGCGCACAACGGTATCTGGATGCGGCCTTGCCGGGCACGCTCGCAGCCGATGAGGCCGATACCTTCTATGGCTACTACACAATAGACATTTTGAGCGACGGGCAGATCATAGGCATGCTGAGCGCCAACGGATACACCGGCCAGGTGTGGTATCACGACTGGCACGGACGATTCATGGACATGCGCACTCTCGGCGAACATGGACCGGATGGACATCATTGAATCTGATTGAACTCTAAAGGAGGGAATCATGAATAGCACGTTGCTAGCAGTGATCGGTGGTGTACTCTTGCTGGGGCTTGCAGTGTTTGGCCTCATCAGTTGGGGATGGGGTCATCAGGCTCCGATGTCAGCAGCAATGACTCAAGGTCAATATAACACAGTTCCCATGGGTCGGGGCATGATGAGTGGCCAGAGCTACGGACCCGGAATGATGGGATCAGGGATGATGGGCCAGATGATGCAAGGACGGGGCATGCAGAATCAGGGTTGTGGCATGGGCATGATGCACGGTGCGATGATGGGCAATCAAGGCCACGGTTCCGGCATGAGCGGCAGCTGGGGCTGCACTACACCGCCAGGACAAGCCTATGCTCCGACTACGCCTCAACAACCAGAGGTCGTCGAGACCAACGCCATCGAGTTGAAGGGGTTTGCGTTCAACCCGCCGGTCATCAGGGTGAAGAAGGGCACGACAGTGACCTGGGCCAACATGGATAACGTGCCGCATACGGTGACTGCAAGCGATGGGAGCTTCCGCTCCGGGCTGCTCAACCAGAACCAGTCATGGAGCTTCACATTCGACAAGCCCGGCATCTACAGCTATTTCTGCGAGCCCCATCCGTATATGCAGGGCCAAATCATCGTCGAGGACGAAGCAGGGAAATGAAACTGAGATAACAGGTGCTTGGGGTCTGGGTCGCTTTGATCCGGACCCCTGACGTTTTAAAATGCTCCTGGAGTGAAACTATGATTTCCAAGATCAATGCGCGAGTCCCGCTGCGCGTGAAGCTCATTGGAGCCTTTGCGACTGTGATCCTCTTAGGTGGAGTCACGGCCTACTGGCTGGTCGAGCGTGCTGTGCGCGAAGGCTTTCAAGCTTTCAGCTTTCAGAACGGGATCATTCATGCCTATGAACTCCAGCAACCGCTCGCCGACTATTACTCACAAGTGGGTAGCTGGCGCGGCATCGAAAACTTCTTGAATGCAGCAGGGTCACAGTCCCCTATGGGTTCCGAGATGATGCCTCAAATGGGTCCAGCCATGTTGCTCTATCATTACAACCTCATCCTAGCGGACGAACAGGGCACGATTCTGCTGGCCCCAGATCCGCAGTTTGTGAATAGACAACTCACTCCAGGGGCGCTCATCTCCGGTGTTCCCATCAATGTCGCGGGCAGACGTGTGGGTACTCTATTGGCTGGCTCGGCGGAGAATGCCTACAATCCCCTCGAGCAGGCTTTCTTCGGTTCGATCAGCCGTTCCATCCTTATCGCAAGCTTGATCGCCGCCCTAGGGGCTCTCTTCGTGGGAGCACTGCTGATGCGCCAGCTGACTCAGCCGCTGCGCCGCCTGGCCCGAGCCACCGAACAGATTGCCTCTGGGAACTCAGGGCCGACGCCACGCCTTCCTGTGCCTTCTCGAGATGAGCTGGGCCAACTCAGTGCGGCTTTCAACCGTATGGCTGAGCGCTTGGAGAGATCTGAACATCTCAGGCGGCAGATGACCGCCGACATCGCCCACGAGCTGCGTACCCCTCTCACAGTAATTCAGGGAAATCTGCAAGCTCTCCTAGACGGCGTGTTAAATCCCACACCGGAAGCGATCGCTTCCCTTCACGAGGAGACCCAATTGCTCAATCGGATCGTGAACGATTTGCGGGATCTCAGTCTCGCGGAAGCCGGAGAACTTCGTCTCCACCGGCAGCCTACGGATCTGCGGGAGTTGGTTCAGCGAGTTGTCGCCGCCTTTCAGTCCTCAATGAAGAGTAAAGCGCTCAAACTGGTGCTAGAAGTTCCCGAGGTTCCCCTGCAACTGGAAACTGATCCGGAACGAATTGCACAAGTTCTTTTTAACTTGCTCAGCAACGCACAGCGCCACACGCCTCAGAGTGGACGGATCACTGTACGCGTTTGGCGGCAAACGGAAGAGGTGCTGGTGAGCGTCTCTGATACGGGGCCTGGCATCGCTCCACAAGATCTGCCCTACGTCTTCGAACGCTTCTGGCGGGAGGACAAATCACGCACTCGAGCCAGCGGCGGATCGGGCCTGGGGTTGGCCATCGCCAAACAGTTCATTGAAGCGCACGGCGGTCAGATCGGGGTCGAGAACTCCCCAGGTCAAGGAGCTACATTCACTTTTCGTCTTCCGTGGACGCAGCCCTCTACGGCAAAGACTCCGTGATCAAGATGGGTGAACAATGAATCGCCCCATAAAGAAGAGGAAGAGGACGATCACCCCCACGAATGCCACGGTGCCCGCGAACCAGCTCCACCCGAGAGGATCGCGTGACTCCTCACGCCGCACAAGCGCTCCTATGCCCGCGGTGATGCTGAAGACGGCCAGAGCCAGCAGCCCTTTCGTGATCCAATGATGCCCGGTGAGCCTGTTGAGAAACTCCTTCACCGGGGGGAACAATTCCGCTACGATGGTCAGGACGACGATGCTGATCACAGTCAAGATGTTTGCCACAGCCAACACGCTCATGCTCAGATAGACTCTCGAACTCTTCTCTTCTCTCTCTCGAGGCATCGCACTCCCCCTTCGTTAAAGAACCAATCCATGTCGGAAGCCGCTGCTCACGAAGTAGCCCATGATGGTCATAAGCACTCCCAAGAGCGCCGTAACTCCGGCCAAGACGTATAAACCGCCCCGCAGCTTGGAATCTTTTTCGAGGCGCTCGGCTCCCTGCCAGACCTGCGCAAGCGTAGCAAAGCTGAAGAACGGCAGGAAGAGAAAGATGTGTTCCTTGGTCTCCATAAAGATGCTGTGCGTCCACGGCCAGGTCCCCTGCTGAATGACCGGCTTAATGATGCTCCCATAGTGCACAACGTAATAGACTCCCCCCACTAACCAGGCAGCGAAGAAGAGTGCTGTCCCGGCTAGAGCGGCGCCCTTGGCCCGAAGGACCCCCGCGTCCGATGGCCCGTGCATGAGCTCGACAATGAGCCAGAAGAAAGCAAAGACCCCTAGCTCTCCGAGCGCAATGTGTGCCGCCACCAAGAGTTCCACATCCAACGCCCCCTTCACCAGTTGATGGGGGAGAGTCTACTGGATGCAGTTAGTCTCTGACAAATCGTGAGAGGGTGGAGTTCAGGCGTTCTTCAGCGCCGCAATCAGATCGACAACTGCCTGCTTGCCATCCGAAAAGAGCATCAGCGTGTTGTCGGCAGCAAAGAGCGGGTTGGGAATGCCCGCAAAGCCTGGGCTTAAGCTGCGCTTGACCACCACTACGGTACGCGCTTTATCCACGTCGAGGATCGGCATGCCCGCGATGGGGTTCGAGGGATCATCCGCGTTACGAGCCACGGGATTCACTACATCG
>MFGX01000020.1:5554-6700 GCA_001778455.1 Candidatus Fraserbacteria bacterium RBG_16_55_9
GTCTGTTCGAAGGTGGGATTGATCTCATCCATCTCCTTCAGTTTGTCATAGGCGATGTCCGCTTCGGCCAGGAGCACGTTCATATGACCCGGCATGCGTCCGGCGACCGGGTGAATGGCAAACTCCACTTCGATCTCCTTGGAAGTCAGAAAATTCGTCAAGTCCCTTACAGCGTGTTGAGCTTGAGAGACCGCCATCCCATAGCCAGGGACAATCACAACACGACGCGCATCCTGTAGGATCAGTGCCACTTCCTCTGCAGTAGCGGATTTGACCCTGCCCGCGTAGATGTCCTCCTTCTTGCCCCCTGGACTTTCAACGACAGCTCCTACGCCAGCGAAAAAGACGTTGCCGATGGAGCGATTCATTGCCTTACACATCAGCAGGGTAAGCAGAGTACCGGAGGAGCCGACGAGCGTACCCCCGATGATCATAGCTTGGTTGTTAATCACGAAACCGTCGGCGGCAACCGCGAGACCCGTAAACGCGTTCAAGAACGAGATCACCACAGGCATATCGGCTCCACCAATCGGAAGGACCACCAGGATTCCAAAGAGCAAAGAGCCTGCCAGCAATACGACGAAGAGCGGCGGGATGGCTGAAATGGCTATGAGATAGATGCCCAAGAGCACGAGAACACCCAAGAACGCCATATTGCTCACTTGTTGGAGTGCATACCGCACCGGTTTCTCTGTCATGATCCCCTGCAATTTCCCAAAGGCAACGAGACTTCCAGAGAACGAAGTCGATCCGATCAGCGTTGCGAAGACCATGGCGAAACCAATACCAATCGGAACCGCTCCCCCACCCGAGGCCAGCCGAATGAATTCGATGGTGGCAATCAGCGCTGCGGCTCCACCTCCGACACCATTGAACATGGCGACCATCTGAGGTATGGCCGTCATCTGCACCATCCAAGCTCCTGCGGCACCGATCGCCGTTCCCACAACGATCCCCAATACCATCAGCCCGTAGTTTAGGAGAGGAGTCTGAGGCTGGACTTCGGGGTGGACGATGAAGGGTATGGTAGCCAGTAGTGCAATGAACATTCCCAAAGCAGCGAAGCGGTTGCCAAAGCGAGCACCCGCCGGAGAGCTCAAGCGCTTCATCCCAAAGATGAAAAGAACGGCTGCGATCAGATAGGCA
>MFGX01000020.1:6729-8163 GCA_001778455.1 Candidatus Fraserbacteria bacterium RBG_16_55_9
CGCCTCCGGAACATCTGCAGCATGCGATCTGTGACGAGAAAGCCGCCGACCACGTTGATCGTGCCAAAGAGCACGGCGATGAAGCCAAAGACGATGGCCAGAGGATTCTCTGCCGACGCCAGGACGAGCATACCCCCCAGCACCACAATCCCATGGATGGCGTTCGTGCCCGACATGAGGGGAGTGTGCAGGATGGGCGGTACCTTACTGATCACTTCAAAGCCCACGAAGATAGCCAGCACGAAGATGGTCAGCGCATTGACTAGATCTACCATCAGGCATTGCTCCTTTCTGTGGTAGCAGCAGGTGCCAGACCCAGGGCCTCTCGCACGCGCGGGTGCACGATTTCGCCGCCTCGCGTCACGAGAGTCTCCCGCGTGATCTCGTCTTGTAGATTGAGCTGAATCTGGCCATCCTTCGCCAAGTGCAGCAGGAAATTCGAAATGTTCTTCGCATACATTTGACTTGCGTGGAACGGTATCGTGGAGGCCACATTGAGGGGGCCAACAATCGTCACTCCGTGCTCGACCCGTGTCTGGCCTGGTCGGGTGAGCTCACAGTTGCCACCGCGATCTGCTGCTAAATCCACGATCACAGAGCCGGGGTTCATTCCTTTCACCATCTCTGCCGTGACGAGCACCGGCGCTTTCTTGCCCGGCACAGCCGCCGTGGTAATCACCACATCATTCTCGGCTACGGTCTTTGCCATGAGCTCGCGTTGGCGGCGATAGAAATCTTCGTCCATGGCCTGTGCATATCCACCCACCGCCTCAGAGCCTTTTGTCTCCAATGGCAACTCCACGAACTTCGCTCCCAAGCTCTGGATCTGTTCCTTTACTGCAGGTCGAATATCGTAGGCGTATACCAGGGCACCCAGTTTTCGCGCCGTGGCAATGGCTTGCAGTCCGGCCACTCCCGCACCGACAATGAGCACGCGCGCGGGGTTGACCGTTCCTGCAGCCGTCATCAGCATGGGGAACATCTTAGGCAAGATCTCTGCCGCAAGTAGGACTGCTTTATAGCCAGCGACCGTAGCCATCGAAGAGAGGGCATCCATGCTCTGGGCTCGGGTGATGCGCGGCATGAGCTCCATCGAAAAGGCGGTCACTCGGCGCTCGGCCAACCTCTTAGCCGCTTCCAGTTCTGTCAACGGTTCGAGAAAACCGATGATGAGCTGCTCAGGATGCATCAGGTCAAGATCTGCATGGCCTGACTGGGGGTTGGCTCCTAGGCTACGCACTTGAAGGATGACATCGGCCTTCTGAAAGACCTCCGCGCGCCCTTTGACGATCCGTGCGCCTCTTTCGGCGTACGCCGCATCGGGGAAACTTGCCTGAACGCCTGAATCGGACTCCACGATGACCTCGAGCTTGGCCTTGATGAGCGTGGGAATTGTGGCCGGCACGATGGCAACACGCCGCTCACCAGGAAACG
>MFGX01000020.1:8221-8531 GCA_001778455.1 Candidatus Fraserbacteria bacterium RBG_16_55_9
ATAATAAGCGAGTAAATTGACACTTTACCCTAGCTAAAGGGCCTCAACCGGTCAATGATCTTCGTCAGGCAAAATCCGCAGAGATTGAATTGGGCATCTGTGATAGCTACGATATGATGGTACGACGGCGAAAGGAGTCTGCGATGTTCAAGGACATCTTGCTGCCCACGGATGGCTCAAAGGGGGTCGGGGAAGCCATCAACTGCACTGTCGCTTTGGCGAAGAAATTCGATGCAAAGATTCACGTTCTTTTTGTCGTAGAGCCGCCACGCTTCCAAGAGTACGGTGCCGGCATAGCCCTAGCCAGTAT
>MFGX01000020.1:8666-8870 GCA_001778455.1 Candidatus Fraserbacteria bacterium RBG_16_55_9
TGGCATCGATCTGATCGTCATAGGCACCCACGGGCGCCGCGGACTGAACCGTGTGCTCTTGGGAAGCGTTGCTGAAGAAGTCGTTCGCTCCGCAAACGTTCCCGTCATGACCGTACGGATGGCAGAAGACTAATCCCTGCATTCATCTACAGGGCTTCCAGATCAAAGCGCTGCATCTCTTGTTGGAAGCGCTGTGCCAGCTCC
>MFGX01000021.1:0-1600 GCA_001778455.1 Candidatus Fraserbacteria bacterium RBG_16_55_9
AGAGCTATATCAATAGCTGGCTGGATTTGGCTGAACTGGCAGCCCATAGGACAGACAATCCAGACCGTGGGACGCTCAGCTTGAACGATCACTCCTGCGTTCCAACTCGCGACCAGCAGGAACAGTCCTAAACAAAGCCACTTTAGAGAGATCAAACAGTTCCTGGTCATGCCTCCTCCTTAGATCGTGTTCGCACCCAAAGGCTGCTCGTTTGCATGACAATCCTCTCTCTGTAACCGTTCCTTAAGAAACAGAAGATGTCTTCTGTTTCATTGTAGCAGGGTGATGGCGCATCCCGTCAAACGGTTCACACGATCACTGAAGTGTGCGCTTGCGTCGTTTGCGCAAGTGGCAGCAGGTTTTTCGCAACAGCAACTTCCCTTTCTTTCGTTCGATGTGCTACAATCTTCCCAATAATCCCATGTAAGGAGGAGAAGCGAGAGTGATGAGGTTGAAACTCATACGGGTTTCGGTTTTCAGCGTAGTTCTTTTGACATTGGTGCTTGTGGGTTCGGCAGGTGCCCAAGAGAGCTTTCGAATTCCCGGGGATCACTACAAGTGGCTGCTTAATTCACCCTTTAGGCCCTATCTCTCCAGCGCGGCGGAGAATTTTCTATTCCTAAAATATGGCAATCAGAAAACCCCAGGGGAAGAGGAAGGGGTCAACGACATCTGGGGCCTGAATCTACGAGTGAACGATCACTCCCAAGACGAAAACCCCTCTCAAACGACTCAGAGCGAGACGGCAGTCGCGGTCTTTGGCTCCAACGTGGTCACCGGCTGGAATGATTCCGGTCAACTCTTCCGAGGGAGCTTGAGCGGCTACGGTTTCTCAACGGATGGTGGCATGACGTTCACCGATGGTGGAATCATTCCACCTGTGAGAGGCGGCTTCAATCTAGGAGATCCTGACCTTGCCGTCGATCGGGGTGGAAACTTCTATTTTTCGCAGATCTCGCTGGACGCTCAAGGCATCGCGTTCATCGGCATCGCGAAGTCTACAGACGGAGGGCGCACGTTCAGCCCGCCTGTGAATGCCAGCCGCAATGTGAGCGGCCCTGACAGTTTTCAAGACAAAGAGTTTATCGCTGTGGATGCGACAGGAAGCCGCTTCGATGGTAACATCTACGTCAGTTGGACGAGCTACTCAGAAGCAGGCTCTCAAATTACGTTTGCTCGTTCGACGGACGGTGGGCGCAACTACCAGCCGGCCATTGGGATTTCTCCACCTGGCCGCAACATCCAAGGTGCAATTCCACGCGTAGGGCCAAGCGGAGAGGTCTATGTGGCCTGGGAAGACTTCAACACTCCAGGGATTCGCATTGCAAAATCCACGGATGGTGGGCGCACGTTCGGTGCGGACGGTGTGGAAAACAAATTGGTCGCTCCGCTGGAGTTCATCGGCCAGCCTTCGTCGGGAGCGACTTGTGAAGGCCGAGGAATCCTGAACGGTTACATCGATGCGGTCTTCGAGTTTCCTGCTCTGGCTGTCAATCCGGTGAACGGCGAAGTCTATGTGGCGTACAACAGCAATCCGCCCGGCTTCGATCAAGTGGATATCGAGTTTGTGCGCTCCAGCGACGGTGGACGTAGCTGGACA
>MFGX01000021.1:1612-3821 GCA_001778455.1 Candidatus Fraserbacteria bacterium RBG_16_55_9
GTCAACGACGATCGCACCACGAACGATCAATGGATGCCAGCTATCACGGTCGCCCCGGATGGAACTCTTGCGGTCATCTGGTACGATCGACGTCTTGACCTAGGCAATTTGAAATTCGACGTCTACATGGCTATCTCCCATGACGGTGGCCGCACATGGGTACCCAACAAGCGCGTGACCACAGTCTCTTCCGGTGTCCCGCCTCTAAACCCAAACTTCGACCGTATTCGTCCCTGCTACATGGCTGACTATGTCGATATCGCGGCCGATTCCCAGAGCTTCTATCTGGTCTGGGGGGATAACCGCGAGAAAGGGCTCACTTGGAAGACTCTTCCGGACATGCCCACTCCCAGGGAAGCTACGGCCAATGCGGCCATAGGGAGTGCCGTCTTTGCCATCGGCGGCACGAAGCTTGGCTTCCGCGAGGCGGGAGACTCCGATGCGAACGAGGCGTATAACACACAGTCCGGTCAGTGGATGCATTTGTCTCCCATGCCCACGCCAAGGTCAGGCGCTGCTGCTGTTGGAGTTGGACTTTCAGTCTATGTGCTGGGCGGTCAGTCCTCAGAGTTCGGAGGAGTCAGCGGAGCTTTCGAGCGCTATGACGCGTTGGCGAATCGCTGGGATACTCTGCCGTCGTTGCCTACGCCGCGCTGGGCGCTGGGTGCTGTGCAGGTCGGGAGTAAGATCTACGCTTTGGGGGGTCAAGACTGCGTCGCGCTCGGCTGCGGTGAAACACTCGATACCTTTGAAGTCTACGATCTGAGATCCGGGCGATGGTCGACTGCCACTCCCATGCCAGAGCCGCGGGCTGCCTTTGCGACGGCCGTAGTGAGCGGAAAGATCTACGTTCTTGGCGGGTTCAACACGCAGACCGGAGAAGTCTTCAGCTCTGTTTTCGTCTATGATCCTGCAGCAGATCAATGGAGCTGGGCTACAGATCTACCGAACAAGCGATTTGCCCCTTCTGCAGGTGTTTGTGGGGAGAAGATCGTCGTGATCGATGGAATGAGCGAATTCTTCACGCCTCTGCGTCGCGATACTTGGCAGTATGACACGATCACGGGTCAGTGGCAGCAGGTGGCGGGCCCGAAGTTCGAGCGCAACGGGAACACAGCCGTGGCAGTGCAGAATCAAATCTACGCGATCGGAGGCAGCAGCACTTCCCGCGTACCTCACAGCGGAGCCAACGAAGCCTTCGATTGTCAGCATCTGGGCTACACTCGCCCCGACCCGGACGTCTTCTTCGCTATTGAACCGATCCATGAGTATGCGCCCCTGGCAAACTCTAATGCGTCGCAGTTTAGTCGCGCTATGACCAGACCCGTGCTTCGCGTCCAGCCATTGAGTAACAGAAGATCATTCGACTTCCGTGTGGAAGGGGCAATGGACGAAATTGAGAGTTTACGAGTCGAGGTCTATGACCTTCGAGGTGGCCTCGTCTTTGACAGTGGCCCAACGCCGGGACCGACCGTTCAGTGGAACTTGAGCACCAGCCGAGGAGCTCCGGCGGCCAACGGTGTCTATCTCTACGTGGTCACCGCACGCGCTCGGGATGGCAGCCTCGTAAAAGGTGAAGTGCGAAAGATCACCGTGTTGCGATAATCGTCTTTAGATCAGCAGATGCGAGGGCGTACGCGCTGAAAACCCCTCTCTCTTGCTGATAGCGAGCCTCTAGGGAAATTTCTTTAGAGTTTAGGGGCAGGTGGATTTGAGCCTGCCCCTGGCTTTTCCCCATCTGAACCTCGAGCTGCCTCATCGACACGGTGGCCAGCACGGGCTTGAGAGCCTTGAGCGCAGCTTCTTTGAGCGTCCAATAGAGAATCAATCCCTCATGTTCCCGTCCGCGATACGATGCCCGAATCGCCTGTAACTCTTCCGAGCTGAGAAAACGGCTTGCGAGCCTCTCGTTTACCGGGTGGATGCATTCAATATCTACGCCGATTCGTCCCTCTTCGTTGAGTTCACTCAGGCCAGCGAACCCGTGACCGTGGCTGTGAGCAATGGACAAAGAAAGATGAGAAAGCACTTTCCCATCAATGCGGACCCGGGGTTCACCGTTAGATGCATAGACGATCTCAGTTTTCGCAGGTGGGAGTGAACGGTTCTCTTTCTGATGCAAATAGCGTGAGATGATGGTCTTGGCGGCGAGGCGGCCAGCCAACCAGTTTCTCTTGCGGCGTTCGGATGGGAATGATTCTAGCCTGGA